>NZ_JAGIQL010000102.1 GCF_017813245.1 Streptomyces montanisoli | reverse complement strand
AAGGAGCAGGGAAAGACCATCGGTCAGTTGGTGGAGGCGCTGGCGACGGCCCGGCCCACCGCGCGCGACACGAACCCGGCCGCGCGCCAGCAGAGCGCCAGCGCCGTGCCCAGCTCACGGCCCAGCGGGACGAGCACGGTCCGCCACAGCCACCCGACCGGAACGACGAGCAGGGCGGTGGCCAGCAGCGCGAGCCCGGCGCCGACCGCCCGCGCGAGCCACGCCGCCGCGCGCCCGAGCGGTGTGAGCACACGGCGGTACAACCACACCAGCGGCGCCACCACCCCATAACGCACCACCGGCACCACCACCCACCGCCACAACGCGGCCCATGGCCACCAGAACACCGCCATGCCGAGCCACGCCAGCGCGTTCGCCAGCGGCACGCACACCCACACGTACAACCGGCCCCACACGTACGCCGCACCACGCCCGAACGGTGTCAACACACGCCGGTACAACCACACCGACGGCACCACCACCCCGTAGCGCACCACAGGCACCACAACCCACCGCCACAACGCGATGGCGGCCCACAGCAGTGGCAGACCGACCAACACCCGCACCGCCCAAGCGAGTCCACGCCCGAGCGGCCGCAACACGGCCCGGTCGACGGCCCGCACCGACCAGCCCAGGGCGTCCCACACCATCCGCACGGGCAGCACCACGACGAACACGACGACCCGCAACGGCAACCGCACGGCCGCCACGAGACAGCCCTCGCCACCCTCGCCGGTCCCACCGGCCCCCTCGTGCTGTCCACGCTCCATGCAGACAGGGACGCCGTGGGGGCGCGCGCGGATGCGGTCGCAACGCCTCTTCTCCCGCGGTGCCACCAAGGCGTCAGAACACCGACAGGCCGGTGGCCGTGGTGAACGCGTCCAGGGCGGCCACCGCGGCGACCGAGTTGCCCGCCGCGTCCAGCGCGGGCCCCCAGGCGCACAGCGCGGCCCTTCCGGGCACCACCGCGAGCACGCCTCCGCCCACCCCGCTCTTGCCCGGCAGCCCGACGCGGTAGGCGAAGTCGCCTGCGGCGTCGTAGGTGCCGCAGGTCAGCAGCACCGCGTTGACGCGCTTGGCGTCGCTGCCGGACAGCAGCCGAGCGCCGCCGACGCGCAGACCATGGTGCGCCAGGAAGCGACCTGCCAGGGCCAGATCGCGGCATGAGGCCGCGATCGCGCACTGGCCGTAGTAGTGCTCAAGGACCTGCTCCACCTCGTTTTCGAGGTTGCCGTGGCTCGCCAGGAAGTGGGCGAGGGCCGCGTTCAGGTGGCCGTGCGCGGCCTCGGACGCGGCGATGTCGCGGTCGGTCGCCAGGTCCGGATTGCCGGACTCGGCGCGCAAGAGCTCCCGTACCTGCCCGGCGGCGTCGCCGGTGAGGCTCAGCAGCCGGTCGGTGACGACCAGGGCCCCGGCGTTGATGAACGGATTGCGCGGGATGCCCTGCTCGTTCTCCAACTGGACGAGCGAGTTGAACGGGTTGCCGGACGGCTCGCGGCCCACGCGTCGCCAGAGTGCGTCGCCGCCATGGGCGAGGACGAGGACGAGGCTGAACAGCTTGGAGACGCTCTGGATGGAGAACGGCCGCTCCCAGTCGCCGACACCGTGCACCTGCCCGTCCACGGTGGCGATCGCCATGCCGAACGCATGGGGATCGGCGCCGGCGAGGGCCGGGATGTAGTCCGCGATCCGCCCGCGGCCCGCGGTGGCCCGGGCAGCGCGCATCGCCTCGCGAAGCAGTTCCTCGTAGTCCATGGGCGCCATTGTCCAGGTCCATAGCCCGCCTGCCGGGTTCGTGCCCGCACACCAGGCACAACCCGGCCCCCGCTCAGAAGGCGAGCGGGGGCCGGGGATGGCAAGAGAGCAGGCTTCAGGGCAGGAGAAGGTTCCGCTGTCCCGCCTGCACGCTCTTCGTGAAGAACTCGTAGTCCTTCTTGGAGATGACCAGAACCTGGGCGTCGGGGTCGCCCACGTCAACGGAGTCGCGCAGGGCCACGACCCCATCGACGAACGCGACTTCCAGGCAGTTGTCGCCGCCGTTGGACATCTCGCTCTTGGCCCACACGGCGTTGGTGAGGTCGACCTTCTTGTTCATCTCTAGCAGTCCTTGATCAAGTCGTGGATGAAGCGGCGCGAAGCTTGCCCGTCGAGAGCCTGCGCGCGAAGGAAGTCCAGCGCTGCCTCATAGCGGCCAATGTCTCTATCTTCCTCCAGGTACAGAGAGGTTGTCATCGACTCCACGACGGCAACCGGCGGCCCTACGTGGAAGTGCAGGAGCTGGAAGGAGCCGTCGATGCCGGCGTGGGCCCCTGCGGAGAACGGAAGGACCTGTATGGCCACGTTGCCGCCCGGTTCCGTCACATCCAGCAGTTTGCGAAGCTGGCCACGCATGACCTCTGGCCCACCGGCCGTCCGGCGAAGCGCCGACTCGTCGAGGATGCACCAGAACTCGATGGGGCTCTCTCGCGTCAGGGCAGCCTGGCGGGCCATCCGAAGAGCGACGAATTGCTTGATCTCCCGTTTCGATGGCCATTTGTGGCTGCTGTCGACGATGGCGGTGGCGTAGTCCTCGGTCTGGAGAAGGCCCGGCACCACGTGCAGATACGACTCGGCCTTGGAGGCCATGCCCTCGAGATTGAGGAACTCCTCGAACTCCTGGCTCCGGATGGCATCCTTGTACTCGTCAAGCAGGTTGGTCCTCTTGCCCGAGGCAGCCAGGGAGGCCATGCCCTTGACCTTGGAGACAGTCCCCTCGGCGTCAACCCCGTAGACCTGCAAGAAGGCCGTCAGACCGAGCCCGGACACCCGCTGCTTGCCGTTCTCGATCTTGCTCAACGCCGGTTTCCCGGACAGGCCGAGCCTCTCCGCGGCCTCGTCCATGCTCAGCCCGGCGGCGATGCGCAGGGAGCGCAGAGCCGATCCGAAACGGCGCCTGTGGACGTTCGGTCGTGCTTCCGCCACAGCTTCCTCCTTCATGACCTCGCGCAGCGTACCGTCGGCACCGTTGCGGGCATATGCCAATTCAAAAATGAGCAACGTTTCTCATCAACGCAACTTGCTTTACCTGTTTCCAATACGGCACAGTGACTGTCAGCCAACGGTACCAACTCTCCGTGTTGGCCATGCCGTTGTTTCCGAACCGCAGCGGAGCATCGCATCGCTTGCCCACTGCGCACTCGTCTCGGAGGGACAGCCCGTGACCACAACCGCATCCCGCCCCCACGCAACGGGCGATCCCCGGCCGTGGGGACCAACGGAACAGTCAGTATCGATGAGAACGATCATGAATGGTGAGAGGACCCCGGCGGCATAGCCGGGGTCCTCTGTCGTGGCCCTGTTGTCTGCTGTGACCCGGTCATGTAGCGCTGAGTGTCTACGCAGGGCTGCTGTCGCGCTGCTGGAGGGCGGCGAAGTCGGAGTGTGCCATTTCGGCCCTGTTCTCGTATAGCTACCGCCAGGTGGCGTGCAGCGCTGAGTAACTACTTGGGGCTGTAGTCGAGCTGTCGGGCGCTTCGCCCGTCTGGCTGATCTGATGGGTTCCGTCCCCGTACGTTCCAGGGCCATGACTACGACCGTCACCGCGCTGCCCCCGGATGAGCAGGTACGCGCGCTCGCTGCGTTCGCCGCCGATCAGCTGCGGCAGACCACCGACAAGTTGAAGCAGCGCGTGCCCGAACTCGCCGAGGAACCTCTCATGGACGACGGGGAGCTGATCTTGAGCATCCCAGCGACTCTGGGCAAGGCCATCGGCCATTACGCCCGCCTGCTCCTGGACGCTCTCGACTGCCCGGCCGCCGGCCCTGTGGCGGCCCGCTCGATCTGGCGGACCATGCTGAACACCTGCGTCGTCTGGCGTGACGATCCTGCGCTATCCGCTGACCTTCACGACGCACTGAGCTGTTCCCAGTAACGGTTGGTCACCGTCCGTGAACGCGAGGCGTGTCGCGCGGTCTGCGGCATCCCCAAGTCCGGGCAGACGTAAGGCCCCTGGTAGGAACGATCTTGCGACAGATTGTTCTGACCGAGGGGCCTCACGTGTCGACCAGTGTCACATACACCGCCGTGCTCGATGTGAAGCGGTCCACCGCCGAGCACCTGGCCGGCCTCTTGCGCGACCACCGGATCGTGGCCAGGACCCGCAAGGGGCGACGCGCGCTGGGCTGCTTCAAGCAAGCCGTGCTCGTGCTGCGCTGGTTCCTCGACGGCACTCGCATGGCCCAACTCGCCTGTGACAACGGCCTGTCTGCCTCCACTTCCTACCGCTACCTCCACGAAGGACTGGCCGTTCTGGCCGCCGGCGCACCGGACCTCGCGACCGCGCTGGAGCGTGCGAAGGCAGCCGGGCTGACGCATCTGAACCTCGACGGCACTGTCATCCGCACCGACCGCGTCGCCGCCCCCGGCCCTAACGGCGCAGACCTCTGGTGGTCCGGAAAACACAAGCACCATGGTGGGAACGTGCAGGTCATCGCCACCCCGGACGGCTGGCCGATCTGGGTCTCGTCAGTCCGGCCGGGCCGGGAACACGACACCACCTGCGCCCGTCACCACGGGCTGGTCGAGGCGCTCAACCGGATCGCGGCCGAGCTGGACATGCCGACCCTGGTCGACCTCGGCTACGAGAACGCCGGTAACGGCTTCCGCCACCCCTTCAAGAAGCCCGCCGGAGGCGAGCTGACCGAGGGCCAACAGACCTACAACAAGGTCATACGCGGCATCCATGGTGTCTGCGAGCGCGCCAACTCCCTGCTCAAGACCACCTTCAAGGCCCTGCGCAGAGTCAGCCTCGACCCCAGCCGCATCACGAAGATCGCCGCCGCAGCCCTCGTGCTGCTCCAACTCGAGTACGACCGCACTATCTGGACGGTCACACAGCGCCATGATCCGTTACTGGCAAAGACTCACTGTCCACCGCCGAACCGCTGTAGTCATTGCTCGGTGGCGGCGAAATCGGCGTGCGCCTGCTCGACCGCGTCCGGGTACGCCTGCCGCTTGTCGTGCTCGGCCAGCGCCCGGTAGATGCTGGAGAGGCTGGGGTTGTGTCCCTTACGGCGGCCGGTGGGGATGAGCAGGTCGGGCTGGATGCCCTCGACTGTCTCGCCGTTCGCGCGGCGGCGGAGCACGGTGTGCAGCATGTCGTCGGTGATGACCGGCGGCCGGCCGCCGTGGTTGCCCTTGCGGGCCGCGGCGTCCAGCCCTTCGAGGGTGGATTCCCGGATGTTCTCCCGCTCCGTCTCCGCCATCGCCGCGAAGAACCCGAACAGCAGGCGTCCCGGCCCGCTGGGGTCGTACATGCCCTGGAGGGGACCGGCGAGCATCTCCAGCACCAGGCCGTGCGCGGTGAGGTGGTCGGCCAGGGCTGTCAGCTCGGCGGCGTCGCGCCCCAGCCTCTTCATCTCGTTCACCGTGAAGATGACCCGGCAGTGCGGGGCGTGCGCCTTGATCTCGCGGGCGGCGGCGAGCGCGGCCTCGAACTGGGGGCGGACCCGCACCCGGGTGCTGATCTTCTCGGAGAAGATCTTGTCTCTCGGGATGCCGTGTCCGGCGAGGGCGTCGAGCTGTGACTGGAGTTCCTGGGTGAGGCTGGAGCACCTCGCGTACCCGATGCGGATGTCCGCGCTCGGGGTGTCCGGGTCGACTGGCGCCGGCGCCGGGGTGCCGGGGCGCCAGGGTTGGCCGGGGCCGCGGTCGGCGGGGGTCGGCACGCGCAGGAGTTTCGCGAGCCGGGGCACCTTGGTGAAGCGGCCGGTGTGATAAGTCCCGGCGACCGCGCCGGAGCGCGAGCGGCAGGGTGAACCTGACGACGCGTGACAGCGTGGGCAGGCGTGGCGCTCGACATCGTCCGCTTCGGACGCGAGTGCGGTTTGAGGGTCCGTCATGACCCCGAATGCTGTCATAAATATTTCCCAGAATGTGCCTGGTTCCACTTTTGAGTGAGAACGTGTTGTGACAGTGAATCCGGGTTCCGGGCCGCTTTCGCCGACCGTTCTGGATCTTGCTCCGGCAAAGGGTCGTTTGTGAGCCGCCCATCCCGGCAGCCGACGGGACGCCGCGTCTCGACTTCACAGGAAACTCACCCCACCCGTCGAAACTCCTTGCGAAGCAAGCGAGTTCAACATAAGTTGATCGCGCACAGTCAGAAGATCGTCGCCGAATGCAAACGAGGGGACCATTGGTGACAGTCAGATCTCGTACAGCACTCTTCTGCGCGGCCTCCAAGTCACTGGCGAGACGCCGAATAAGGAAGCCGATCGGCGGCTTCCTCGCGTTCTCAGCGGCTCTCGTACTGGTCTTCACCACGGCGACCGCGGCACAGGCGCACTACGTCTACCAAGACGACGAGGTGTGGTCCAACACGGACTCCTCGAAGTGCCTCTACACCTACGCGGAGGTCTCCCACGGCAGCGGAGGCGGCTACGCCAAGTCCTACGCGCTGGCCTCTTCGGGCATTCCCCTCTCCGAGTCATGCATCCTGGTCTGGAACCGTCCACCCGGCAATCTGAAGACCGGATGGCAGTACTACTACTGGGACGGCTCCCAATGGGGCATATGCCAGCAGCTCGCGGGCGACCAGAACCCCGATGGCACATGGACCGGCTACACCAACACCACCAAGACCTCAAGAATGGAACTCACCTACGACTTCGGCATCGCTCCACCCTGCGGTGGCGGCTACTACGGCACCATGGGCGCGGGAGCCGTCTACTACGGCGGTCAATGGTACGGCAACACCGTCTCCATCTGGTCCGGCCAACACTTCATCGAGCCGTAGCAGCCCACGACCCAGGAGAGACGCGTGAAGAAAGTCCGAATATCCATAGCCATGACCGCTGCGGCGGGAGCGCTCCTGATCGGCGCCGCCGCGGTGAACGCGTCCGCGGAGGAACACGCCGAACCCGCGAAGTCCCACCAGACCGCCACGAACGAGCGACCGCCGGCGCCGCCCGCTCCCGAGTGGGTCAACCCCGACGGCACGGTGGATGAGAGCAAGATGCCCAAGGAAATGCCGCTCATCGGCTCTGACGGCAAGGTCGTCAAGAACGCGGACGGCAAGCCGCTTATGGTCAAAACACGCGGTCTCATCAAGCCGTCGGGCCCCCCGTCGCCCCCCGCGCCGGGCCTGAAGGCTGGGGAACACCGCTCGAACGAAAAGGACGAGAACGGCCGGATGGTTGAGAAGGTCGAGGCCAAGCCGTCCGTGCCGCCCGCGCACTGAGGGAC
This sequence comes from Streptomyces montanisoli, assembly GCF_017813245.1. Lineage (GTDB taxonomy): Bacteria > Actinomycetota > Actinomycetes > Streptomycetales > Streptomycetaceae > Streptomyces > Streptomyces montanisoli. The sequence goes on along the minus strand of NZ_JAGIQL010000102.1, from coordinate 18,398 downwards.
AAGCAGCGGCGGAGGGGGCGAGGAGACGGTATGGGTGCGGGCCAGGTTGTGTTGCGTCTGCTGGAAGCGGTGTGCGCGGTCGTCGCGATGCTCTTCGCTCTGCTTCTCGTGCTGGCCACCGACTATGAAACCCTGCGAGCCGCCTACCACAACGGTGCTCTTACCGGGGTGGTCATAGTCTTCGTGGTGGTCTGCATTGCCTGGCTGGTTCTGTGGCGCAAGCGCACTGGGCGGCGTGTGTCCGCCTGGCTGGTCGTCGCGCTGCTGGCCTGCGGCGCGTGTGCGCTCGTCCTGGTGGCCGTGGTGAGGGGAGCGGCCCTCAGCACGAACCACGAGCCGCATATCGAGCCCGCAACCACGGGCACCCCGCCCCCTCCGGCGCCGCCTCCCGCCGCAACATGAGCGGGAAGCTTCTCAAAGATCATGTAGCCCCCACCCCTTGTGCGGCGCCTGAACGAGCGCAACCATCTGGCCGACACCAACGCGCTCACCGTCACCCCCCGTGCCCTGGATGACTTCTTCGACCGCTTCGAGGCTCCGGCCCCCGACGAGGACGCGATCAGCACCGACGAACTAAACGGGGCGCTGGCGGTGCGGTGATCAGCTCACCCACTCGTAGCTGTCCTCCTCGTCCCACCCGGGTCCCTGGTCATCGCCGCTGAGCAGGTCGTTGATCTCCTCCTCGGTGCGCTCGACGTCATCCATACCCCTCATGATGCCGACTCCCGCCCCGTACGGGGCTCACTCGTCGTTGCAGTCGTCGTCGAGATCGACGGCGTCCGGGTCGCGCAACGGGCGCAGGCCGTCGCCCGGCTGGGAGGCGGTGAAGCTGTAGCGGCCCAGAACGTTCAGATTCCTGTGCTTGAGCGGGGACAGCCGGGCCACGTCCTCGTCCCTGATCTCGTGGCCCTCGGCGCGGAGCTGGGCGATGGCGGCGTCGATGTACCTGGTCGTCCAGAGCACGACCGCGTTCAACACGAGACCCAGCACCCCCAACTGATCTTCCATCCCGTCTCGGTACGCCTGGTGGATGGTGCCCTTCTTGCCGTGGCAGATGTCACGGGCCAGCTTGTGGCGGGACTCCTGGACGGTGAGCTGCTTGTGCATCTGGCGGCGGTAGGTGTCGTCCATGGGGTCGACCACGGCGAGCAAGTGCATAGTTTTCGCGATACGCCCGTACTCAACGAACGCTTGGCCCAGCGGGGTCGGGTGGCCCTCGCGTCCGAACATCCGCAGCAGGTCGTAGGCCCGCACCTGGTTGGTGACCAGGGAGCCGGCCACCCGCAGCATGTCCGGCCAGTGGGTGATCACCTTCTTCACGTTCACCTTATTGCGGGCGATGGCCTCCAACGGCCCGTACCCGCCCGCCGTCTCGGCGCCGGGCATCGCCGCTTTCCAGAACCGCTGGTCGGCCAGGTCCTTGAAGCGCGGGGAGAAGCGGTAGCCGAGCATCTTGAAGATGCCGAACACCATGTCGCTGTAGGAGGCGTTGTCGGTGGCGACCATCTCCGGCTTCACCCCGCCGTCCAGGTTCAGCAGCGCGTCCAGGATAAACAGGGAGTCGCGCGGAGTACCCGGGACGACCATCTGTCCGATACCGATCACCTGGTCATTGATCGCGTTCAGCCAGGTGATGCCCTTCTTCTTCGCGAAGTACTTCGGCGAGGGCGCGGCGTTGATGGTCCGCGTGGGGACGACGAAGCGCAGGCCGTCGACGGAGGCGAGCAGGCCTCTGCCCCAGAACTGCACGATCGGCACCCGCCCCTGGGCGGCGATCAGGGCGGCGTTCGCCGCGGCGATGGTCTCGGCCCGCAGGTAGTACTGGTCGACGTGGACCAGCCGGGAGCGGGTCAGCGCCTCGTAGCCCGGGTTGATGACCGGCGTCATGCCGATGTTGCACGCCTCCGAGACCAGCAGCGCGACCATCGACGTCGTCAAGTCCTTCATGCGGGTCCCGCCGTCGCCCAGGTGCACGAAGGTGTCCAGGAACCCGGTCCACGCGTGCACCTCGAACAGCAGATCCGGCAGGTCGATCTTCGGAAGCATCTTCTCGACGCGCTCGCGCAGCCACTTCAAAGACTTCGGCTCACCCAGCGCGTGGAGCTTCTCCACGTTCAGCTTCGCGCGGCCGTTGGGCTGCACCTCGATGCTGATCTTCGCGTCCGGGCCGGCCTCCTCCAGCCGCTCGGCCATCTGCTTCCATGTCGCGTCCAGCACGTCGACCAGCTCCCGAAGGTGCTGCTCGGCGTCCTCGTCCAGGCTCAGGCCCGCCAGGACGTCCTCGCGCACCGCCTCCCACCTCTTGCCCGCCAGCAGGCGGGCGCGCGGATCGGCCCAGCGGTGCGAGGGGGAAGCGAAAATGTCGCGGCGCCTGAGGGCTCCGAAGAGCTGTTCCAGCACGCACACCACGTACGCGTCGCGGTCCACCGCCCCCTGCGGCAGGTCCGCGTTCGCGTACACCGCCTTGCGCCAGTGCGCCGGCACCAGCTTCTCGTCGACCTCACGCGGCAACAAAGGCTTCTCGCCCACCTTCCTGCGCGACAGCGCCGGGAGGCGCTGCACCCCGGTCAGAATTCGCCTGCCGGCGGGCGCCGCGTCCAGCGCCTTCGACTCGCCCAGCAAGGACAGGAACGGCTTGACGGTGTTGTAGCGCAGCGCCAGCGCGCTCCGCAGCGCGGTCTCGGCCGTGTTGTCGTCCTCCGGCACCAGGCTCACCACCACGGTCGCCGCGCTGGACAGCGCCGCCCGGGGTGCGACCTCTTCCAAGGCCCGCCACAGCGCGCTCACGTCGACATCGCATCCGGTCTGCTCGATGAGCTCCAGCTCCTCGATGAACACCGTCGCCGCCCTCGCCACGAGCCTTGACGCCTTCTCCAGCTGCGGCAGAGTCGACAGGCGCTGCTTGTCCGTGGACCGCTTCGCGGCGCTGATCAACCGGGTGGCCATCAGGATCTCGAACAGGTCCAGGGCGTCGTCGATCGCCTTGGCCTCCAGATGACGCATCACCGCGGTGAGCATCGCCGTGCGCTTGGGCTCACTGGTCCGCTCCAGCTTCGCCGCCTTGGTACCCAGCCCGTAGCGGGCCAGCGCGGACAGCCGGTTCGGCGGGAGCTTGTCCAGCTTCACCCGCCCCAGCTGGAAGGCGGCGATGTCCTCGACCCGCTGCAAAGCGCCTTTCATCGCGGTGCCCGTGGTCCGCGTCGGCGGTCGGCGCATCCGCTCCAGCTCCGAGATCCGCTTGCCCTCCGGCGTCTTCAGCGTGGCCACCAGATCCCCGGGCAGCGCCGCGTCCGCCCGCCGGACCTCCTTGGCGACGGTGGAGTGCAGCCGCCCCTCCGCGGTTCTGCGGACCTCGGCAACCTCCCGGGCCAGCACGCTCACCCCGGGCAGCAGCACCCGATTACGGCGCAGCCAGCCCACCGAATGATCGAACAATGCCTTCGGCCCCTCGGCGTGCGCCGTCCAAGCCCGCCCGTGCAGAAACGCCCGGAACCTCCGGCCCTGATCGTGGTCCTCGTACGGGTGGTAGCCGTACGCCTCACGTATCTCCCACGCGTGGTCGTACACCGTCTGACGCCGGTCCGCGTACCGCTTCACACACGACGCGTCCTCGATCCCCAGCTGCTCCGCCAAGTGCTCCACCACCGGCCACGGCACCTCCAGCGGATCCTCACCCAGGAACAGGCCCACGTAGCGCACCGTGCACATCTGGAGCGCGAACCCGAGCTGGTGATGCTGCGTACGCCGCAGCGCGATCAGATTCCGGTCCACGTCATCCAGGAAGAGGAAGCGTTCCAACTCTGGCTTCGTAGGCTCCTCGGCAAACTTCCCGTACGCCTCAGCTTGCTCATCAGTCAAAAATTCCACCGGCATGAGGCGGACATAACCACCCACCCACGAGCGGCGAGGATCTTTCCCCGAACATCTGCACAAAACAGATCGCTTGTGCTAATGAATCACAGAAGACCGACCATGATCGTTCTCATCGATACTGACTGTTCCGTTGGTCCCCACGGCCGATCCCGGGTACAGCGAGACCTGTCCCTGCGAGGCGAAATCCGCGGCGCGCGCTCGCTCACTCGTCCGAGCTGCCTTACGCACCTGGAAACTCGAACAGCTCATCGACGACGGAACGTTGATCGTCTCAGAACTGGTCGGCAACAGCGTCCGGCACAGCAACTGCCGCCTCGTGCACGTCAGCGTGTCCCTGACCGGTCCCGGCCGGGTGCGGCTCTCCGTGTCGGACACGTCGACGACCGTCCCCGTGAAACAAGAGGCCGGCGAGGACGACACAACGGGACGTGGGCTGCAACTCGTTGACGCGCTGGCCCACCAGTGGGGAACCGACCTGCGCCGTGGCAAGAAGATCGTGTGGGCGGATCTCGTCGCGGGCGGCGAGCCCGCGTGATGGCCTCTGCCAGCAGGTCTCCGCACAGGAACCACGACGGTCGGGAGTGGGTCGCCGGCATGTGCTGGCTGTACTGCCGACGCGACGGGATACCCGTCCTGTGGCTCGGTCCCGTCAGCTCCCATGGCATGCAAGCACCCCTGTTCGGCTGCGAGCTCTGCATCGCGGAGCTGGAACACATGGTCTGGCAGTACTTCGAGGCGAACGATTCGCCCCTCTGATCTCCCGCACCGGCCGTTCCCCGATCAAGAAGGGGTCAACCCCGACCGGGACGGGTTGCAAGGTCCCACCATCCTCAACAGGAGGTTGTTCAGCGTGACGGCAACTTACGTACCGTTCGGCGCCAAGGCGCCCGCACCCACGTTCGTGGTGCACATCGATCCGGCAACGTTCGCCTACGACGAGCACCGCCAGGTGAACGTCACAACGGGTGGCGACCTGTGGGCGAACGAGCCGATCGCGGCCTCGTCCACGGCGACCAACAACGACACCACGCCCGGCAACCCGCCCGACGAGACGTCGGACCCCTATGTCTTCCCCGAGCCCGAGCCGGAGCGCGTCCCAGCGGACCACCGGCTCGTGACCGCGGCGGCGTAGGACCGTGACGACGCCGCGCGGGCACGTCCTCGTCGTTGCCGAACGGCTCGATCCGACAGCCGATCTCGTGGTGCACGCGCTCAATGAGCACGATGTGCCCGTGGTTCGGTTCGATCTGGCCGAGTTTCCCCAGTCCGTCGTCCTCGCCGCCGAACACCAGGCCGATGCGCCTGGTTGGGCAGGCACGCTGGTGAGGGGAGAGCGCGCGGTGCCGCTCCAGGGGGTCCGGGCCGTCTACTACAGGCGGCCCGGTCTCCCGGCCCTCTCCGCGGAGGTCGAAGAGGCCTACCGGGAGTGGGCTGTGTCGCAAGCGCTGGTGGGCATGGTGCAGATCCTTGCTTCGCTCTCCGTCGTGTGGATGCACCATCCGGATGTGTACCGGGCCAGCGCCCACAAGCCCGGCCAGCTTGTCAGCGCCACAAACGCCGGTCTCCAGGTTCCGAGATCGTTCGTCGGCAACGATCTGGCCGCAGCCCGGAGATGGGGCGAGACGATCGGTGGGCCCCTCGCCTGCAAGCCGATCACCGCGGCCTCGCTCCGCCTGCCCGACTCGCCTCCGACCATGATCCCAACGCGTCGCGTCGAAGTCTCGGACCTGGATGAGTCACTTGAGCTGACCGCGCACTACCTTCAAGAATGGGTGCCCAAAGACTACGAGGTGCGGCTCACAGTGGTAGGCCGCCGCATGTTCCCTGTGGCGATCCACGCCAGGAGCGACAAGGCCAGAGCCGACTGGCGCAGTGACTACGACGCGCTGGAGTACGAGCCGGTGGCGATCCCCGAGCAGGTTGCCGGTGCGGTCCTCCGGTTCATGGACCATTACGGATTGAACTACGGGGCCTTCGACTTCGCGGTCCGCCCGGACGGCCAGTGGATCTTCTACGAGTGCAACCCGGCCGGCCAGTGGCAGTTCATCGCCAAGGCCACCGGGCTTCCGATCGCCGAGGCGCACGCCGCACTGCTGACAGGAGCGATTTCTTGAGTTACCCGGATGACGGGGGCACCAGTGCTTTGCGTTCCTCGCTCGCCCAGCGACTCGCACAGGAGGGTCACCTGCGGTCTCCGCAGTGGCACAGCGCCGTCGAGGAGACCCCACGACACATCTACGTGCCGCTCTTCTACCGACAGGTCGAGGGCAAGTGGGAGTCCGTCAACGCCGACGATCCCGACTACTTCGATACGGTCTACAGCAACACGGCGCTGACGACGCAGGTCATCAGCGGACGTGCCACGTCGTCTTCGAGTCAGCCGAGTCTCATGATCGACATGCTTGAAGAGCTGGGCATCGAGGACGGCCAGAAGGTCGGGGAAGTCGCCACGGGTACCGGTTACAACGGCGGCCTGATCTGCCATCGTGTGGGTGACCAGCACTTCGTCACGATGGAGCTGGACCCAGAGCTCTCCCGACTGGCGAAGACTCGCTTCCAGGAGTGCGGATACTCCCCGGTCGTGGTGGCCGGAGACGCTCGGGCCGGCTTCCCCTGCCACCCGGAACTGGACCGCCTGATCGTCACGTGTGGTTTCGACGCGTTCCCATACGCGCTGGCTCGCGCTGTGCGCCGGGGCGGCGTGGTCGTCTGTCCGCTGGGGTGGGGGAACGCACGCCTGACGGCGGGGAAGGACGGGGTCCTGGAGGGGCGCTTCCTGGCGGGCGGCTCGTACTTCATGCAGGCACGCGCCGTGGGAAGTACGGGCGGTGTCCCCTATCCCCACGATCCCGGCAGGTTCACGGAACGGACGGCGCAGATCGATCACTCCCTGGTTCGGGACGAGATGTTCCGCTTCGCTCAGTCACTCGTCCTCGGTGAATGCAACGAAGCCACCGAGTTGGACGGGGAGGGCAACGCCACCGGGTACCGCATCTGGAGCCGTGACGGCTCGTGGGCCTCGGTGGACGGCACGAAGGTTCGGCAGGCCGGTCCCCGCCGGCTGTGGGACGCGGTGGAAGAGATCCATGCGTGGTTCGAGACCCACGGTCGTCCGGCGCGCGACCGGTTCGGAGTGACGGTCACCGCCGACGCTCAGCACTACTGGCTCGACGAGCCAGGCAGCCCCGTTCCGCTGTCTCTCGTCCCACCTGAATAACCCGGCTTCGGACGCCAGCCCACCGGGCCCGCATCCTGGCGAGGCTGCACCGGGTGCCGCGCGACCACACCGGTCGGGCGCTTCACTCCCCCTCTTCCTCACCGAGGCGCGCCAGCCGGGTGGTCACGTCGTCGGCGAGGCGGGTCAGGAGGCGGGCCAGGTCGTCGCGGTCCTGGCGCGGCCAGTCGGCGATCGCCTCGGCGAACCAGCCCAGCACGGACGTCACGTAGCGGGTCGCCGCGTCCGCGCCCGCCGGGGTCGGCTCGATGAGGCTGGCGCGCCGGTCCTCCGGGTCGGCGACCCGGTGGACGAGGCGGCGCCGCTCCAGGTTCTGGACCTGACGGGTGACGTGCGGCCCCACGACCTGCATCCGCTCGGCGATCTCGCCGACACGCAGCGGCTTCTCGGCCCGGCAGACTTCCAGCAGCACGCCGAGGGCGGGACGGTCGAGGCTGAGGCCGGCCGCCTCGGCGGCCCGCTCCGGGAGCCGGCCCTTGGAGATGGCGGCACTGAGCTGCGTGATGCGCGGGAGCACCGCGGCCAGGTCAGCCTGTGCATCCTCCGGCCGTGGCGGCTCGGGGGGCTCCGGGATCATGACACTCCATTTGCTTACCTGAGTTAGGTATCTGTATGGTGAAGGGGCAGTCGGCCCACGGGGATTCGCGCGGCCGCAAACAATATACCTGAGGTACGCATATTTGCTGCCCCGGCACGAGAGGTGAGAAGTCATGGACCACTCAGCAGCACGCCACGCACGCCGTGTATTGATCTCCGGAGCGAGCATCGCGGGCCCCGCGCTCGCCTACTGGCTCAACCGCTACGGATTCGACGTGACCGTCGTCGAGAAGGCGTCCGCCGTCCGCGGCGGCGGATACGCGATCGACATCCGCGGCACGGCCCGCGACGTCGCCGACCGCATGGGGCTGCTGCCCGAGCTGCGCGCGGCGCACGTCAACACGCAGCGCCTCAGCTTCGTGGACGCGGCGGGCGAGCCGGTCGGCTCGCTCGACCCCAACGGGGTCACCGGCGGGGAGGACGGCCTCGACCTGGAGGTACGACGGGGAGACCTGGCCGACGTGCTGTACACGCCGATCCAGGACCGGGTGGAATTCCTCTTCGACGACTCGATCGCCACGCTGGACGACGACGGCGACGCCGTCCACGTCGTCCTCGACAGCGGAACGCGCCGCACCTTCGACCTCGTCATCGGCGCGGACGGGCTGCACTCGAACACGCGCCGGCTGGTCTTCGGCCCCGAGGAGCCCTACCACCACTACCTCGGGCACGTCTTCGCCGGCTTCACGCTGCCGAACGAGTTCGGGCTCGCTCACGAGGGCCTCGCCTGGAACGAGCCCGGGCGCGCCGCCATCCTCTACGCCCACGAGCCGTCCCAGTACCTGCACGGCTTCCTCGCCTTCACCAGCGAGAAGCCGCCCTACGAGGCGTTCCGCGACCCGCGGGCGCAGTGCGACCTGGTGGCCTCCCGCTACCCGGAGCAGGTCTGGCACCTGCCGCGCCTGGTGGAGGCGATGCGGGAAGCCGACGACCTCTTCTTCGACATCGTCAGCCAGATCCACATGCCCACGTGGTCCCGCGGCCGCGTCGCGCTGGCCGGGGACGCGGCCCACGCGACGTCGTTCCTGTCCGGCCAGGGCAGCAGCGTCGCCCTCGTCGGCGCATACGTCCTGGCCGGCGAACTGGCCACGCACGCGGACCACGCCGAGGCGTTCGCCGCGTACGAGAAGAGGATGCGGCCCTTCGCCGAACGCAACCAGGCGCTCGCGACCGCGGGCGGCACAGTGGTGACGCCGACGACACGCGAGCAGCTCGACGCCCGCAACGCCGCCCTGCGCGCGCCCCAGGCATCCGCGATGCGGGAACACGCGGAGACCGACGAGGCGCACGCCGCGCACACGGGGCTCGTCCTGCCGGACTACGCAGAGGCCGCCGCCTGAGTCCGGCCGCGTGCCGCGGTGTGGGGAGGACTCAGACGACCGTCAGCGGCAGCAGCTTCTTGCCCGTCGGGCCGACCTGGATGTCGAGGTCGAGCTGAGGACAGACGCCACAGTCGAAGCACGGCGTCCAGCGGCAGTCCTCGACCTCGGTCTCGTCCAGCGCGTCCTGCCAGTCCTCCCAGAGCCAGTCCTTGTCGAGGCCGGAGTCCAGGTGGTCCCAGGGCAGGACTTCCTCGTAGGAGCGCTCGCGGGTCGTGTACCAGGCCACGTCCACGCCGTACGCGGGCAGTGTCCTCTCGGCGCACGCCATCCAGCGGTCGTACGAGAAGTGCTCGCGCCAGCCGTCGAACCTGCCGCCGTCCTCGTAGACCGCGCGGATCACCGCGCCCACGCGGCGGTCGCCGCGGGAGAGCATGCCCTCGACGATGCCGGGCTTGCCGTCGTGGTAGCGGAAGCCGATGGAGCGGCCGTACTTCTTGCTGCCGCGGATGCGGTCACGCAGCTTCTCGAGGCGCGCGTCCGTGTCCTCGGCCGACAGCTGCGGCGCCCACTGGAACGGCGTGTGCGGCTTGGGCACGAACCCGCCGACGGAGACCGTGCACCGGATGTCGTTGGCGCCCGAGACCTCGCGGCCCTTCTGGATGACGTTCATCGCCATGTCGGCGATCTGGAGGACGTCCTCGTCGGTCTCCGTGGGCAGCCCGCACATGAAGTACAGCTTCACCTGGCGCCAGCCGTTGCCGTACGCGGTGGCGACGGTGCGGATCAGGTCCTCCTCGGAGACCATCTTGTTGATGACCTTGCGCATCCGCTCGCTGCCGCCCTCGGGCGCGAAGGTGAGCCCGGAGCGGCGGCCGTTGCGGGTCAGTTCGTTCGCCAGGTCGACGTTGAACGCGTCGACGCGGGTGGACGGGAGGGACAGGCCGATCTTGTCCTCCTCGTACCGGTCCGCGAGCCCCTTGGCGATGTCGCCGATCTCGCTGTGGTCGGCGGACGACAGCGACAGCAGCCCGACCTCCTCGAAGCCGGTCGCCTTCAGGCCCTTGTCGACCATCTCGCCGATGCCCGTGATGGAGCGCTCGCGCACGGGGCGCGTGATCATGCCGGCCTGGCAGAAGCGGCAGCCGCGCGTGCAGCCGCGGAAGATCTCCACCGACATGCGCTCGTGCACGGTCTCCGCGAGCGGGACGAGCGGCTGCTTCGGGTAGGGCCACTCGTCGAGGTCCATCACCGTGTGCTTGGCCACGCGCCACGGCACGCCCGACCTGTTCGGCACGACGCGCCCGATGCGGCCGTCCGGCAGGTACTCGACGTCGTAGAAGCCCGGCACGTACACCCCGCCGGTCTTCGCGAGGCGCAGCAGCAGTTCCTCGCGGCCGCCGGGGCGCCCCTCCGCCTTCCAGGCGCGGATGATCTCGGTGACCTCGAGGACGGCCTGCTCGCCGTCGCCGACCACGGCCGCGTCGATGAAGTCGGCGATCGGCTCCGGGTTGAACGCGGCGTGGCCGCCCGCGAGGACGATCGGGTGCTCTTCGGTGCGGTCCTTGGCCTCCAGCGGGATGCCCGCGAGGTCGAGGGCCGTGAGCATGTTCGTGTAGCCGAGCTCCGTGGAGAAGCTCAGGCCGAACACGTCGAAGGCGGAGACGGGGCGGTGGCTGTCCACGGTGAACTGCGGGACGCCGTGCTCCCGCATCAGCGCCTCCAGGTCGGGCCAGACGCTGTACGTGCGCTCGGCGAGGACGCCCTGGCGCTCGTTGAGCACCTCGTAGAGGATCATGACGCCCTGGTTGGGCAGCCCCACCTCGTACGCGTCGGGGTACATCAGCGCCCAGCGCACGTCGCACTCGTCCCACGGCTTGACCGTGGAGTTCAGCTCACCACCGACGTATTGGATCGGCTTCTGTACATGCGGGAGCAGAGCTTCGAGCTGCGGGAAGACCGAATCGGCAGACATCGCGGATCTTTCGTGGGCCGGTTGGGTGGCGCGCCCGAACGGGCGCGATTAACCAGCGTACCGCGCGTCACGGGCGCCTCTCGCCGTGGATCCCCGCCGATCCGGGCGTCCGCCGCCCGCCGGCCCGGGCGTCCGCCGCCCGCCGGCCCGCTCACGTCCGCGTCATGCCGCTATCGGCCGCTGCAATCTGATCGACTGCAGCAGTCCCACCGCGATCCACACCGCGAACATGGAACTGCCTCCGTAGGAGACGAACGGCAGTGGCAGGCCGGCCACCGGCATGATGCCCAGCGTCATGCCGATGTTCTCGAACGACTGGAAGGCGAACCAGGCGATGATCCCGCCCGCGACGACCGTGCCGTACAGCTCGCTCGTCTCGCGGGCGATGCGGCAGGCGCGCCACAGCACGATGCCGAGCAGCAGCAGTATGAAGCCGGCCCCCACGAAGCCGAGTTCCTCGCCCGCCACGGTGAAGACGAAGTCGGTCTGCTGCTCGGGTACGAACTGGCCGGTGGTCTGCGTGCCGTGGAAGAGGCCCTTGCCGAGCAGGCCGCCCGAGCCGATCGCGATGCGCGCCTGGTTGGTGTTGTAGCCGACGCCCGCCGGGTCGAGGCTGGGGTTGGCGAACGCCGCGAACCGGTTGAGCTGGTACTGGTCGAGGATGCCGAGGGACGCGACGGCCACGGCGCCGACGACGCCGGCGCCGATCAGCCCGAGGATCCAGCGCTTGGGCGCGCCGGACGCCATCAGGCAGCCCAGCACGATCACGGCCATGACCATGACCGAGCCGAGGTCGGGCATCAGCATGACGACGACCATGGGGACGAGCGCGAGCCCCAGCGCCTTGGCGACGGTCCTGTGGTCGGGGTGCTCGGTGTCGCCGGCGTCCACCCGTGACGCGAGGATCATCGCCATGCCGAGCAGGATGGTGATCTTCGCGAACTCGGACGGCTGGACGGAGAAGCCGCCGCCGATGACGATCCACGAGTGCGCGCCGTTGATGGTGGAGCCGAGCGGCGTCAGGACCGCCAGCATGAGCAGGACGGAGAGGCCGTAGAGGATCGGCACGGCCCCGCGCAGGGTGCGGTGGCCGAGCCAGATGACCGCGATCATCAGGGCGAGGCCGATGCCGGCGTTCATCAGGTGGCGGATGAAGAAGTAGTACTGGTCGCCGTGGGTGAGCGAGTTGCGGTTGCGCGTCGCCGAGTACACGAGCAGCGAGCCGATGAGGGACAGCGTGATCGCGGACAGCAGCAGGGGCCAGTCCAGCTTGCGCAGGATCGAGTCGCGCGCCGCCATCCGGGCCCACGCCGAGCGGCGCGGCCCGTAGCCGGAGACCGAGAAACCGCTGGTACCGGCCATGGCTCAGTCCCTCCGTGGGAGTGTCGCGGGCGGCCCGGCCGCCACCTGCTGGGTGCCGCCCCCGGTGCCGGCGGGCTGTCCTGAGGCGTTCGGATCGGGTGACGCGTTCGGGTTCGCCGTGGCGTTGGGGTCGGCGGACGCGTTCGGGTCGACCGGCTCCTTCTTCTTCGGCGGGGAGTAGGGCTTGAGCTTGGGGGCGTCGATCGAGCCGTCGGAACCGATCTTCGGCAGGGAGGTGAGGGGCTTGGGCAGGATGCCCGCCTTCGGGTTGACCTTGCCGTCCGCGCCGATGCCGTACATCGCCTCGTAGATCTTGCGGACCGCGGGGCCCGAGCCGCCGGAGCCGGTGCCGCCCTGCGAGATCGTCATGATGACCGCGTAGTCCTTGGTGTACGTGGCCAGCCATGACGTGGTCTGCTTGCCGGCGACCTCGGCCGTACCGGTCTTGGCGTGCAGGGTGATCTTGTCCTGCGGCCAGCCGCCGAACTGCCAGGCGGCGGTACCGCTGGTGACCACGCCCGCGAGCGCCTTGTTGATGTAGGAGATGCTCTTCTTCGAGTCCGGCAGGTGCCCGGCGACCTTGGGCTTGATGGGCGTGACGTGCTTGCCGTCGGCGCTCAGGACGGCCTTGCCGATGCTCGGCTCGTACATCGTGCCGCCGTTGGCGATGGCCGAGTACATGACGGCTTCCTGGATCGGGGTGAGGAGCGTGTCGCCCTGCCCGATCGCGTAGTTGAGCGAGTCACCCGGCCTGACCTGGTAGCCGTCCTTGCAGTTCTCGTACTCGATCTGCTCGACGTACGAGCCGCCCTTCTTGCCGTTCTTGCACCAGCTGGCCTTGTTGGCGTCCCAGTAGTCCTGCTTCCACTGGCGGTCGGGGACGCGCCCCGCCACCTCGTTGGGCAGGTCGATGCCGGTCTTCTTGCCGAGGCCGAACTGGTGGGCGGTCTTGAAGAACCAGTCCTTCGGGTTCTTCGGGTGGATGCCGCCGTCCTTCTTCCACTGGTCGTAGGCGATGCCGTAGAAGACGGTGTCGCAGGAGACCTCGAGCGCCTTGGCGAGGCTGATGTCGCCGAAGCTCTCACTCTCGTAGTTCTTGAAGGTGCGGCCGCCGACGTTCATGGACGAGGTGCACGGGTAGCCGCCGTCCTCCGGGTAGCCGGCGTCGAGGGCCGCGCTGGTGGAGATGACCTTGAACGTCGAACCGGGGGCCGACTGGCCCTGGGTGGCGCGGTTGAGCAGCGGGTAGTTGGACTTCTTGTCGGTGAGGTTCTTGTAGTCGGCGGAGGAGATGCCGCCGGTCCACACGTTCGGGTTGTAGGTGGGGTTGCTGGCCATCGCGATGACCCGCCCGGTGTGCACGTCCATCACGACGGCGGCGCCGGAGTCCGCCTTGAAGTTCTCGCCGCTGACCGGGTCGAACTGCTTGCGGAGGTTCTTCATCGCCTGCGCGAGTTCCTTCTCGGTCAGGGCCTGGACCCGCGAGTCGATGCTCGTGACGAGGTTGCTGCCGGGCTGCGAGGGCGTGGCGCCGGCCTTGCCGATGACGCGCCCGAGGTTGTCCACCTCGTAGCGCGTCACGCCCGACTTGCCGCGCAGCTGCTGGTCGTACTCGCTCTCGAGGCCGGCCCTGCCGACGTTGTCGGAGCGCAGCAGCGGGTTGTCGGTCTTCTCGGACGCCGCGACCTCCTTGTCGGTGACGGGGCCGAGGTAGCCGAGTACCTGGGCGGCGTTGACCCCGACGGGTCCCGGGTAGCTGCGCACGGCGGTGGGCTCGGCGGTGATGCCGGGGTAGTCCTCGCGCTGCTCCATGATCTGCAGGGCCTGCTTGGTGGTGGCCTTGTCGGTGATCGGGATCGGCTGGTAGGGCGAACCGTTCCAGCAGGGCTGCGGTGTCTTCGCGTCGCAGAGCCTGACCCGGTCCATGACGTCCGCCGCGTTCAGGCCGAGGATGCCGGCGAGACGTGTGAGCACGGCCTTGCCGTCGTCGGGCTGCTTCAGCAGTGCGGTGCGGTTGGCGGAGACGACGAGCCTGGTCGCGTTGTCGGCGAGCGGCACGCCGCGGTCGTCGACGATGGAGCCGCGCACGGCCGGCTTCACGACCTGCTGGACGTGGTTGTTGTTGGCCTCCTGCGTGTACTGCTGGCCGTTGCGGATCTGGAGGTACCACAGGCGGCCGCCGAGGGTGAGCAGCAGGGAGAAGACCAGGACCTGGATGGTGATGACCCGGATCTTGACCCGGGGCGTCCTGCCGGTCTCGGGAATGTTGCTCACAGCCGCTTGACCCCCTTGATGCGTCCCGCCTTCGCGGCGCGGTTACGGGCGGCCCGCACGCGCAGCCCGCCGCGCTGCCCTCCGATGCTGAGCCCGGTGCCCGAGCTGATCCAGCCGGCCGCGACGTCCGAGCCCGCGCCGGGCCCGGTGCTCTTCTGCGACTCGGCCAGCGGGTCGTTGTCGGCCTTCCTGGCGAGCGCCATGATCCACGGCACGGTGAACGGCGCGAGCAGCAGGTCGTACACGGCGGCCGTGAACAGCAGGCCGGCGAGGCCGACGTGACGGGCCGCGGTGTCCCCGACGAGGGCGCCGACGCCCGCGTACAGCAGCGTCGAGCCGAGCGCGGCGCACAGGACGGCGAGCATCGGCGCGAGCGCCGATCTCATCTGGCCCTTCTCGGGTTTGACGAGCCCGGCCAGGTAGCCGATCACGCACAGGACGAGCGCGTAGCGCCCGGCCGCGTGGTCGGCCGGTGGCGCGAGGTCGGTCAGCAGCCCGGCGAAGAAGCCGATGAGGGCGCCGCCGACGTGCCCGTAGACGAACGCGAGGGCGAGGACGACGAGGAGCATCAGGTCGGGCACGGCGCCGGGCAGGTGGAGTCTCGCGAGTACGGACACCTGGAGGACGAGGGCGACGACGACCAGTGCGGCCGAGAGCAGGATCCTGTTGATGCGCATGGGGGTCAGCTCTCTTCCTAGTGTCCGGCGTTCGCGTTCTGCCCGGCGTTCGGGTCGGGCAGCACGCCGCCGCCGTCGGCCGTCCCCTGCCCGTTGCCCTGGCCCTGCCCGTTGCCCTGGTCCTGGCCGGTGCCCTGGTTCTGCCCGGTGCCGGCCGACGGGGTGACGGTGACCGTCACGGTGGGCGTGGGCTTGACCTTCGGCTTCGGCGGCAGGACCGTGTCGCGCGGGTCCTTCCTGGGGGCCTGGACGACGACGCCGACGACGTCGAGCTTGGTGAAGCCCACGAACGGCTGGACGTACACGGTGCGCGTCAGGTTGCCGGCCGACGGGTCGACCCTTACGACCTTGCCGACCGGGACGCCGGGCACGAACGGCTTGTCCTTGCTGGAGCCGAAGGTGACCATCCGGTCGCCCGGCTTGACGTTCGCCTTGGTGTTCAGCAGCTGGACGGACAGGGGCCGGTCGCCCTGGCCGGTCGCGAAGCCGAGCTCGTTGGTCTTCTCCAGGCGCGTGCCGACCGTGAAGTCGGGGTCGTTGGCGAGGAGCACGGTGGACGTGCTGGGGCCGACCGTGGTGACCCTGCCGACGAGTCCGTCGCCGTTGAGCACCGTCATGTCGCGCTTGATGCCGTCGTTGCTGCCGATGTCGATGGTGACGGTCCACGAGAAGCCCTGCGCGGCTCCTATGGCGACGACCTGCGCGCCCTTCACGCCGTACTGCCCGGCGCCCGCCGTCCTGAGGATCTTGTCGAGCTCCTGGGCCTTGGCGCGGTTGGCGTCGCCCGTGCCGAGCTCGCGCTTCAGCTTGGCGTTCTCGTGTTCGAGCGTGGTGATGCGGTTGTGACGGGTGTTCGAGTCCCGTACCGCCGCGATGGCGTTGCCCACCGGGTCGACGGCGCCGGCCACGCCGTTCTCGACGGGGCCGAACGCTGCGGCGGCCGCGCGGCGCGCGCCTTGGACCGGCGAGTTCTCCCCGCCGCGGATGTCGACGGTGATCAGGGCGAACGCGACGACAATCAGCAGCACCAGGAGCAGCCGGCTCTCCTTTGTGTCCCTCACGTGCGGCGGCCGTGCCTTCCTCGTAGGAATGTCTCTGCCTGTGTATCAACGACCCGCCGTGCGGCAGGGCAACGTGCGAGCGGCGGGTCGCCGCCGGGACGCCGGCCACCGGCCGGGCGAACCGGCCGGTCGCCGGCCGGGACGGTCAGCGGCGTGGCTGCGCGTCCAGCACCTGCTGGAGCGCCTCGAACTCCTCGACGCACTTGCCGGAACCGAGCGCCACCGAGTCCAGGGGGTCCTCGGCGATGTGGATCGGCATGCCCGTCTCGCGGCGCAGCCGCTCGTCGAGGCCGCGCAGCAGCGCGCCGCCGCCGGTGAGGACGATGCCGCGGTCCATGACGTCGCCGGACAGCTCGGGCGGGCACTTGTCGAGCGTCGTCTTGACGGCGTCGACGATGGCGTTGACCGGCTCCTCGATGGCCTTGCGCACCTCGGCCGCGGAGATGACCACGGTCTTGGGCAGCCCGGAGACCAGGTCGCGGCCGCGGATCTCGGTGTGCTCGTCCTTCTCCAGGTCGTACGCGGAACCGATGGTGATCTTGATGCTCTCCGCGGTGCGCTCGCCGAGCAGGAGCGAGTACTCCTTCTTGATGTGCTGGATGATCGCGTTGTCGAGCTCGTCGCCCGCCACCCGGATGGACTGCGCCGTGACGATGCCGCCGAGCGAGATCACGGCGACCTCGGTCGTGCCGCCGCCGATGTCGACCACCATGTTGCCCGTGGCCTCGTGCACCGGCAGCCCGGAGCCGATCGCCGCGGCCATCGGCTCCTCGATGATGTGCACCTGGCGCGCGCCCGCCTGGGTGGACGCCTCGATGACGGCGCGGCGCTCGACGCCGGTGATGCCCGAGGGCACGCAGATGACGACGCGGGGCCTGGCGAGGTAGCGACGCTTGTGGATCTTCAGGATGAAGTACCTGAGCATGCGCTCGGTGATCTCGAAGTCGGCGATCACGCCGTCCTTCAGCGGCCGGACGGCGACGATGTTGCCCGGTGTCCGGCCGATCATCTTCTTGGCCTCGGCGCCTACCGCGAGAATGCCGCCGGTGTTGGTGTTGATGGCGACGACGGACGGCTCGTTGAGTACGATCCCCCGGCCTCTGACGTACACCAGCGTGTTGGCGGTCCCGAGGTCGACAGCCATGTCACGGCCGATGAACGACATGTTGTTCCCCATGAGGATGCGTCTGGCCTTCCCAAATCGAGCATTGATGGCTTTTCAGGATGGCGAGGTGGGTGGTGGAGCGCTCGAAGCCGATGGCTTGCGTGGCGTGAAGCTCATCGTAGTGCCGTCGACCCCGGATCGGCGCGCTGGCCCACCTCAGTATGGGTGACGAAGTGTCTTCGCGACGCGTTCCCGCGCGGGCGGAAGACATTCCCTGGAGCGACCGAATTCCTCCGGTCGCCCCAGGCCAACAGGCTATTCGGCTGACAGCCGGTCAGGAAAGGCCGGGAAAGAAAATCTTCAGTTCCCGAATGGCGGACTCCTCCGAGTCGGAGGCGTGGATCAGGTTCTCCCGGACAATGGTGCCGAAGTCCCCCCGGATGGACCCGGGCGCGGCGGCGATCGGGTCGGTCGGCCCGGCGAGGGCGCGCACCCCCTCGATGACACGCTCGCCCTCGACGACGAGCGCCACGACGGGTCCGGACGCCATGAACTCCACCAGCGGCTCGTAGAACGGCTTGCCCTTGTGCTCGCCGTAGTGCTGCTCAAGGGTGTCCTGGTCGAGCGAGCGCAGGTCCATGGCGGCGATGCTCCAGCCGGCCTTGCGCTCGATACGCCCGATGACCTCGCCGACGAGGTGACGCCGCACGGTGTCCGGCTTGAGGAGGACGAGGGTGCGCTGGGTCGTCATGGGTGCGGCTCCTTGGGTAACGGGGTGACGCTGAGCGGAACAGTGCTGCGAGGTTACCGGTGGCGCCGCGCGCCCCGGCACGCACCCGCACCCCCGGCCCTGCGGCCCGCACCCGCCGGCGGCCGGACCGGCATCCGGGCCGACCCCGCGCCCGGCGCCGGGCGCGGGG
>NZ_JAGIQL010000101.1 GCF_017813245.1 Streptomyces montanisoli | reverse complement strand
CCGGGGCCGCCCGACCGCGGCGCCGGCGGGGCCGTGTCCAGGACCCGGCACTCGGGGATGGCCGCCGCGCAGCGCGCGCACGTCTCCGCGATGCGCCACAGCCGCCCGGCGCGGTCCGCGTACACCGTCAGGACCACCGGGCCCCCGCACCGCACGGCGCTCGCGGCGGACCGGGCCGCGCCGCCGTGCCGTCCTTCCGGGGCTTCGGCCGTGTGCCACGCGCAGTCGGCGGCCCGGCACCCGCACCAGACGTCGCCGCGCGGCCCGCCGCCCTCGCGGATGCGGGACAGGTGCAGGTTGACGTGCTCGACGGCGGCCCTGCGCCCCTCGGCGGTACTGGGGAAGCGCCGGTCGTCGCAGGCCTGGCGGGAGCAGGAGAGCCGGACCGCTCCGGCGGCCAGGCGGCCGTGGGGGTCGAGCCGTACCACCCACACCCGTCCCGTGGCGCGTTCCTGCTGCGTGTCGGCCTCCGCCGTCATGTGCGTCTTCCCACCGTCGCTCGATCCGGATTGGTCTGCCGTCCCTGGGCGTGGCCATGGGACGTTCCCCATCATCGGGGCTGTCCGGCCGGTCGCAGGCCGCAGACGGCAACATTCACTCCTGCGGTACCCCGGCGGCCCGCCTCACGGTGTCCCTTCAGGCGGCCCGGGGCCGTCTCAGGCCGCCGACCAGGCCCCGTCGTCGGCGCGCCCGCGCCGCGGCGCCCTTGCGCTCCGGCCGCGCAGCCACTCCAGGCACACCGCCGAGACGCGTTCGGCGTCCGGCACGCGCCCGAGCCCCGCCGGGCCGCGCGCCGCGTGCAGGACGGCGTGGATCCGCGACGCCACCGCCCGCGCCACCGACGGGTCGTCGGGGGAGCGCGTCAGCAGGTACATGGAGCGTATGACGTCCGTATAGAGCGACTGGACGGCTTCGAGGCCGAGGTACACCGACAGCGCGTGCCGGTGGCCCGCGAGGGCGCCGGGGCAGCCGTCCTCGACCGCCGCACGCCACGCCCGGTATGCCGCCCGCCGCTCGACGCGGCGCGTGTAGCGCATCCGGGAGAGGTGGGTGGCGAGCTCGTACACGGGGTCGCCGTACAGGGCCAACTCCCAGTCGATCAGCGCGAGGCCGCCGTCGGCGCCGACGATGAGGTTGCCCCTGTGCACGTCGGTGTGCACGAGGACGAAGGGCCGGCGCCCCATGGCACCGGCCCGCGCCCGCACCCGGGCGAACGCGTCGCCCGGCACGCCGAGCGCGGCGAACAGGTCGCGGAACGCGTGCCCGTTCCTGCCCTTGACCTCGCACTCGGCGAAGTCGACGAGGGCGTGCAGGAATCCGTCGCAGTCGCCGTCCGCGGGCCAGCCGGGCGGCAGCGGCGGCAGCACGCTCCGCGGCACCGCGACCGTCTGCCTCAGCAGCCCGCCGACGCGCTCGATCGACGCGCGGGTGACAGGGCCGCCCGCGCCGCAGGCGGCCAGCATCGAGTCGCCGTCCGCGAACGAGTGGACGCTGAAGGCGGCACGCCGCGCCAGCACGCGCGGCGCGCCCGCGACCCGGCCCTCGACGGCGGCGAGCAGCTCGCTCTCCGGCCAGATCCGCAGGTTGAACTGCGGCGCGCGCGGGATCGGCACGCGCAGCTTCACGGGCGAGCCGGCCGGCAGCGCCACCGCGCCGGCGAGCGCGGTGGGCAGGGCGACGGCATAGTTGAAGTGGTAGTAACCGGTGAGGGGTTCGGCTCCCGTGCCGATCGACCGGAACAGCGCGTCCCAGGTGTCGACCGGGTGTTCGGAGACCTCGCGCATACGGCTCCCGCACTCTCTCGACGGAAGGTCCCCCGACGCAGCGCCCCGCCGCGGGGTCGCTCCACCGACCTTCGTTCTCAGAGTAGCGAAGGGGCCATGCCTCCGGAAGAACGGAAATCGGGGCCCTGATCCCCGCCGGTTGCCGTGCCCATCCCCGAGGCGAGCGCCGCGAGGTCGTCCGTCAGGTGTTCCGCACCGGCGTCCAGCAGGACAGCCCGCCTCTCCGGGCGCGTGCAGTAACCGACGAACACCGCACCGACCTTGGCGGCGGCCCACGCGTCGGCCGCCGAGTCGCCGATCATCAGGGCGTCCGCCGCGTCGACGCGCGTGGTGGTGAGCGCCTTCTCCAGGCTGTGCGGGTGCGGCTTCATCCTGTCCGGGTCGGCCGGCCGGCCCACGACCTCGGCGAAGTAGTGCTCCATGCCGTGGGAGCGCAGGTAGGCGGTCACCGCCGTACGGGAGTTGTTCGACACGATCACCTGGCGCCTGCCCGTGCCGCGTAGCCGTTCGAGGAGTTCGCGTGCGCCGCGCGTGGGCAGTGCGCGGCGGGCGGCCTTCGCCTCCAGCCGGTCGAGCGCCGCGCGTACGGCGTTGACGGTGCCCGCCGACGTCCCGGAGAACAGCCGGTGGACGGTCGAGCAGACGTCCAGCGGGTCGTCCATGTCGTCGAGGGCGGAGGTGTCGAGGCCGCGCCCGGCGACGAAGCCGCGCAGCTCGGCCGCGACCGACGGGGCGGGCACGCCGCTGAACAGGTCGCACAGGGGCCCGTCGAAGTCCCACATGACCAGGCGGGCGCGGGACAGAAGGGCGGCGGGGGAGTCCGGGGCGTGCGGGCCCGGAAGGGGGCCGGCGGAGCGGCCCCGATCAGGGCGGGGGGCCGCGCCGGGTGGTGAGGACGTCACGTCTGGCTGAAGTCCGCTTCTTGGGCGAGATTGTCCCAGTAGGAGTCGAAGAATCGCTGCGCCGTCTCCACCTTCACCGAGTGCTGTGGCGTGGTGTAGCGGAAGAGCGTCGCGTCCGCGGAGAAGGAGTCGGAGTCGAGGATGGTGAGCTCCGGCTCGCCCTTGGGTGGCTCGGGCTGCCACGTCGTCAGGGTGTAGTAGCCCTCGAGCAGCTGGTCGCCGTTCAGGAGATACAACTTCAGCGGCGGTGTAAAGGGCACGGTCCTGATCTGTACGGACACGTCCGCGACCAGCCCGCGGTCCCGCAGCGTCAGCAGCGAGTGCTCGAGGGTCTTGGCGTAGCGGATCACCATGTCGCGGTGGCGTGGCCGCGACCAGTCGCTGACCTGGCTCTCCTGGCCGTCGGGCAGGACCGCGCGCGGGAAGGCGAGCTTGATGCCGGTGATGTCGGGCAGCATCAGGCGCAGCCGGATGCTCTTGGGCTTGATCTCACGCTGCGTGATGAGGACGACCGGATCGCCGAGGTACGTGGCCATCGTCTCGGACGTCAGCGACAGCACGTCCATCGTGATCTCGTCGGCCTCGAACGCCTCGCGCAGGGCCGAGCGCAGGTCGCCGATGCCGGCCGCCGTCGCGGGGCCGACGGCCTCGCCGGGCTTGGCGACGACGACGGCGGGGCTGCCCTGCCCGCCGCGGATGAGCCCCTGGTCGGTCAGTCTGCGCAGCGCGGTCATCACCGTCGTCCGGGAGACGTTGCCGTAGGCGGTCCGCAACTCGGCCTGGGAGGGCAGGCGTTCGCCGACGGGGTACCGCCCGGAGGCGATGTCGGCCGTCAGCCGTCCGGCTAGTTGATCGGACTTGGTCATGCCGCACGCCTCGTATCACTGGCTGTCACGGCTTACTACCGTACAACTTCCTGCTCGGCAGTGCAGGTGATATGGCAGGCCGAACATGTGGTTGAAGCTGACCCTACAGGGAAGATACAAGATACCGGAGAACATGCTCTTACTTGTATCTAACTTGTTCTCTTGGGAGCCCGTACCACCTCCTCCAGGAGGGAGCACGACATGGACCCCTTCGGCATCTCCGGCATTCACGGCATCTTCGGCTTCGCGGTCACCGTCCTGGGGCTCGGCATGCGCGCGCTGCTCGGCTGGCCCTACGGGGCGGCCGGCCTGATCGGCCTCGCCCTGCTCCTGTTCGGCGCGCGGACCCGCCGCCGGCAGGCGGCCTGCGCGGGGGCAGTCGTCCTCGCGCTGGTCCTGGTGGCACCGGGCTCCTGACGGGCGACGGAGGAGGGCGAGCGCGCGGAGGAAGGCGAGCGAACGGAGGGAGGTGAACGACATGATGAAGTCGATGCCGGGCGTCGCCATCGTCGCGGCCATCGCGACGATCGGCTTCGAGGCGCTGGTGCAGTCCACGTTCGGTGCGATGGGTGTCGTCGGACTGCTCCTGCTCACCATCGGCGTGAAGGCCAGGAGCGTCGCGTGCGGATGCGTCGGTGCCGTGGTGCTGACGATGCTGTTCGCGGCGGCCTGACGAAGACCGGTGGCATCGGGCCCGTGGCACTCTCGTGCCACGGCGTATTGGTGACATCCGGAAGTCGATGACAGGCCTCAAGATCCTGCGGCACACTCGCCGGTGCACACCCGTGAGTCGAACGCGCCGAGGGTGCGCCTGCCCGATCGATCCGATGCGGCTCAGCTGTCCGACGCCTCTCAGTCGGCCATGAGCCGCTGCCGCACGCGGCCCCGGCCTACCCAGACTGGAGCAGCCCCATGCGAGTCGCCTTTACCACGTTCGCCGTGCTCAAGAACCCCTACCCGCACCCGGACAACGACGACTTCAACGAGCTGGAGCCTCTCGTCTTCGGCGCCTCCGGGACCAGCGCCGGGTTCGTCGCACGCGCCGAGGCGGTCGGCGGCGCCCGGACGCGGTGGACCAACTTCGGCCGCGACTACGGAGAATGGGGCGCGTTCCACGCCCCCGCCTTCTACACCGGCGGCCGCACCGACGAGACCGACGCCCGGGCCTCGACCCTCTCCCTGTGGACCGACCTGGAGTCGGTGCAGGCGTACGCCTACTCCGGCATCCACCTGCACGCGCTGCGCAATCGCGGCAAGTGGTTCGTCCGCATACCGCACCGCCTCTACGCGGCCTGGTGGGTGGCGGACGACGCCGTTCCGACCTGGCGCGAGGCCTGCGAGCGGCTGGAACACCTCGACGAGCACGGATCGACGCCGTACGCCTTCGACTTCCGCGACGCGTTCGACGCCGACGGGCGGTCGTACGGTCTCCGGCGCCCCGGCGGCCAGCCGGTGGCAGGCACTGCCTGACCCCCCACCAGCCAACCTTCACCGAAAAGGTACTGCCCATGACCGCGACCAACTCCGCCTCCGGGCCGCCCGCGGGCACCTCGGCCACCACCGGCCCCCAGGGGCCCGGGGTCAAAGCTCCGGGCCCCTCGCGCTCGCTGCTTCCCCTGCTGGTGGCCGCGGCACTGCTGCTGACGCTCGCCGGATCCGCGCTCAAGAACACCATGCAGGTCTACTTCCTGCCGATGGCGGACTCCTTCGGCGGCTCGCGCGGCGACCTCGCGATCGCGACCACGCTCTTCGCCGTCACCGTCGCCGTCGCCTCCCCGCTGGTGGGCGGCATCTCGGACCGGATCGGCGGGGCCGCCACGCTCGCCGTGGGCACCGCGCTGGCGGGAGCGTCGTTCATCGGCTGCGCGCTGACCGGTCAGCTGTGGCTGTTCGTGCTGGTCTACGGAGCGGTGGCGGCACTCGCCTACTCCATGCTGTCGTATGTGCCGCTCGGCGTCTTCGTCGACCAGCTCTTCCAGGACGGCCGCAAGGGCATCGTCTACGCGCTCCTGACCAACGGCGCCGCGCTCGGCTTCATCATCCTCGTACCGCTGTGGTCGTGGCTCTCCACGATCACGACCTGGCGCCAGGTCCTCCTGGTGACCGGTCTCGCCTTCCTGCTCGTCCTGACGCCGCTCGCCGTTCTCGTGGCACGCAGATCCGCGCGCATGACGCGGGCCGCGGCGGACGAGGACAGTGCGGACCGGCCGCAGCGCATGTCGTTCGCCGCCCGCCTCGCGGTCGCCGCGCGCCACCGCGAACTGCGCGTGCTCGCGGCGGCGTTCTTCGCCTGCGGGGTCACGATGGCCTTCATCGACGTGCACTTCATGCCGATGATGCACGACGACGGCATGAGCCACTCCACCAGCTCCACCACGATGATGCTGCTAGGCGTCTTCGAGGTCATCGGTGGTCTGCTCGCGGGCTGGCTCTGCGACCGCGGAGCCATCAAGTCCGTCCTCATCGGGGCGTACGCGCTGCGCGGCGCGGCCATGCTGCTGATCGCGACGGCGCCGTTTCCCGTGCCCGTGCTGCTGTTCGGCGTGATCTTCGGCGTCAGCTATCTCGCCACCGTCGTCGCCACCGCCATGTGGGCGGCGAGGGTGCTGCCGCCCGAAGTGCGGGGCACCGGCATGAGCCTGGTGTGGACCGTGCACGCGTTCGGGACGGCGCTGTGCAGCGAGGCCGGTGCCGTCGTCGCCGACGCCACCCACAGCTACCTGTGGGTGACCTCCGGCTGCGCCGCGCTCGCCGCCGTCGCCTGCCTGCTCGTCACCGCCCTGCGCGACCCGCGCCACGCGGCCTACGCGGCGCCCGCGCCCGCGGGAGCCGGTGCCGAGCCCGACGCCTGACCGCACGGAACCGGCAACGCCCCGGCAGGCGTCAGAACATGTCGGGGCACCACGGGCGCCGCGGCGTGTGGAAGAGGGACTCCGCGCGGGCCAGCGCGCCCGCCCGCTCCTCCGCCACCTCGCCGAGCGCGGCGAGGCGGGTCGGCGTCTCGTCGCCGAGGTAGAGCGCGCCGAGCGCGCTCACGTCGAGCGTGAGGTCGGCGGACTCGCGCGTAGGCGCGCAGGTGGCGCCCCCGGGCTCCGCGTCGAGGCGGTAGCGGCCGCCGGCCAGGCCGGCCTCGTCCCGTACGTCGAGGACGAGCGTGCCGTCCACCGCGTACGTGCGCGCCTCCAGGGCCCGCACGGTGTCGAGGACGCGCAGCCACAGGTAGTCGGCCGTCCCGGTCAGGCGCGCGGCGCGCGGGTCCGGCAGGTAGTAGGGGAGCAGGTCGTCCGGCGCGCGTTCGCCCGCGTTGACGCCCACGACCCAGTCGAGCGAGCACAGGAACAGCCACAGCGCGCGCTCACCCGCCGTGGTCGTCGCGTTGAGCCGGCGCACGGTGACGGTGTTGACCGGCTGCTTCGCCTCGTTCCACCGGCCGTCGACGGTGTACGCGGCAAGGCCCTCGACCTCGCCCGCGGCCGACCTGTACACCGCGTAGAACGGCTCCTCGAACGGCGGGACCGACGGCTCCTGGCCGGTGTTGACGCGCCACCACCGCTCGTCGCGGTCGATGGCACCCGGCTGCAGCACGCGCCACCGGTCGTGGAAAGCGGGGCCGATCTTGCGTACCTCGTCCGCGTCCACCAGGTCGATCCTGCCGCCGTCGTCGGGACCGGCCCAGCCCGGGCCGAGGCCCGTGCGCGGCACGTCGACGGACCAGCGCGCGGTGCGCGTCGCCCGGCCGAACCCGTACCGCCCGTAGATCCGGTACTCGGCCGCGATGAGCGTCGCGACGACCTCGCCGCGCTCCTTGGCGGCCGCGAGGTCGGCGCCGATCATGCGCGTCAGCAGCCCGCGCCTGCGATGGCTGGCCGTGACGGTGACGTTCGAGATCGCGTCGGACGGCACGACCGCGCCGCCGACGACGGTCAGCTCCTGCGGGAACGAGCGGTACGTGCCGACGCAGCGCCCCGCGTCGAACGCGCCCCGCGTGCGCGTGAGGTCCGTACCCGAGAGCCGAGACGCCACCACTTCGTCGGGCAGGGGCGCCGGGCTGAGGAAACCCGTGCTCACGGCGCGGCTCCAGTCGGCGAACTCGGACTCGGTGACCTGGCGGACTTCGACGCTCATGCGCCCACGCTAGGTGCCGCGCACGCCCCGGCGCACGCCGGTTTTCGCCGGCCGCCCGGCCCGTTCATGGCGGGCCCGTCAGAACGCGGCCCCGCACCCCTCCCGTCAGAACGCGGCCCTGACCTCGCCCACCTCCACGCCACCGCCCAGCACCGGCGACTTCGCGACGCGCGCCACGACGTCACCCTCCGCCTTCACGCCCAGACGCTCAAGGGCGGCGGCCATGACCGGGCCGACCGCGCGCGCGTTGCCGTCGTCGATCTTCAGGGCCAGCGCCCTGCCGTCGCCGAGCGCCACCGCCTGGACGGCCTCGGCGCCCGTCTTCGACAGCGCGCCGGGCACGCCCTCCATCAGCCAGGTGTCCGGGCGGCGCGTGCCGGCCACGTACGCCGGGTGCGCGCGCATCGCGTCCGCCACGCGGCGCTCCGGCGTGCCGGGGGCGGCGAGGACGAAGTGGCGGAAGGCGCGCGCGAGGCCGGTCAGGCTGATCGCCATCAGCGGCGCGCCGCAGCCGTCCGTGCCGGTCGCGGCGACCGGCTCGCCCGCCGCCTCCTCGACGACCGTGCGCACCAGTTGCTGCAACGGGTGGGACGGGTCGAGGTACGAGTCCGTGGGCCAGCCGTTCAGCCGGCAGGCCGCGAGCATCGCCGTGTGCTTGCCCGAGCAGTTCATCGCGATCTTGCCGGGCCTGTGCCCAGCCGCGAGGTAGGCGGCGGACTCGGTCGCGTCCAGCGGCAGGTCGGGCGGCAGGCCGAGGTCGTCCTCGGTGAGGCCGTACTCGGCGAGCATCGTGCGGACGAGGTCCAGGTGAAACGGTTCTCCTGAGTGGCTGGCCGCGGCGAGCGCCAGCCGCTCACCGCCGAGGTCGAGCCCGGCGCGCAGCACGGCGGCGGCTTGCATCGGCTTGTTGCTCGACCGCGGGAACACCGGCACGTCCGGCGCTCCGAGCGCGAACTCGACGCTCCCGTCCGCCGCGAGCAGGACCAGCGACCCCCGGTGACGGCCCTCCACGAACCCGGACCGCACGACCTCGGCGAGCACCGGAGGGACGGGCGCGGGGGCCGCGGTGGCGGTGGTGGCGGCTTCGCCTGCGGCTGCGGGTCCCGCGGCTTCGGGTTCTGCTGCGTGCGTCATGTCGTGCGGCCTTTCGACGTGCCGGCGCCCGGCCGACCGCGCGGCCCGCCGCGCCTTGTGGGCCCGCACGCGCCGCGCGTACTCCGCGCGCCCTGCGACTCAGGTGAGCAGGTCGTCCACCTGCGCTTCCCCTTCACGGTACCTGCGGGAGATCTCGGCGCTGCACCCGTCCACCGTGCGCTGCAGCTGGTGGCGGCGGCGCGAGATCTGCTGCTCGTTGCGTACGAGCCTGCGCATGGCCGCGTGCAGCTCGTCGTCCGTGCGGGCCGCGAGGTCGGACAGCTCGACCTCCGCGAGCGTCTGCGCCGCCAGTTCGCGGCACTCCGCGCCGCGCGGCGTGGACAGCGTGACGTGCCGCGCCGACTGGCGGTGGCGGGACGGCGTGTCGGAGAGGATCTCCGCCAGCCGCTCGACCATGGCCGCGTTCCTGTGCCGCGCGGTAGCGGCGGTGGCCGCGGTCGCCGCGGCGGGCGTGGTGTCCGGCTGCCCCGGGGCCACGGCGGGGACCGACGGGTCGGCCGACGGGTCGGCGGCCGGGTCGGCCGCCGGATACTGCACCGTCCGCTGGGCCAGCTCGTCGCGCAGGATGTCGATGCGCCCCTGGAGCAGCCTGCGCAGGTAGCTGAGGTCCGCCTCGTCGCGCTGGGAGTCGCGGCGCAGCGCGCGCAGCTCGTCGAGACCGAGCCCCGTGAAGTCGTGCGGACGCTGCGCCGGCAGCACGGGCCCGGCCGCGCCCGCGCTCGCGCCCGTACCTGCCGCGTCGGCGCCCGGGTCCCGCCCTCCGGGCCCCGGCCGGCCGTGTTCGCCCGCCGCGTGGCCCGTACACGCCGTCGTGGGGGCGCTCGGCGCGGCCCCCGCGTGGCGGTTGTCCCGCCCGCCCTGACCTGCCCGCTCGTCGCGTCCGGCGGGCTCGGCCCGTCCCGCCTGCCAGGCCTGCCCGGCCCGCCCGGCTCCAGATGTGCTCATCGCGCGTGCTGCCCCTCACTCAGCCCGGGGAATGACCCCACAGGGAACCCCCGTCCCTCGACCGGTCACGTACCGTCGCCCAACCGGTGCCGTACGCGATCGCCTCCGTGCATCGTGCCACTCCCGCACCCGCCGGTGCGGGCGATCCGCACCCGTTCGGCCCCGATAGGTTGGTCCGCATGCGTGCGGTGGTGCAGAGAGTCGACGGTGCGAGCGTGTCCGTGGTGTCCGGATCCGGCGAGGAGTCCGGCGCGGAGCCCGGTGCGGAGCCCGGTGCGGAGCCCGGCGAGGAGACGGTCGGCGAGTTCACGGGCGAGGGACTGTGTGTGCTGGTGGGGGTCACCCACGAGGACACGGCGGAGAAGGCGGCGCAGCTCGCGCGCAAGCTGTGGTCGATCCGCATGCTGGAGGGCGAGAAGTCCTGTTCGGAGACGAACGCGCCCCTCATGGTGATCTCGCAGTTCACCCTCTACGGGGACGCGCGCAAGGGCCGCCGCCCCACCTGGAACGCCGCCGCGCCGCGCCCCGTGGCCGAGCCGCTGGTGGACGAGGTCGTGGCGCAGCTGCGCGAGCTCGGCGCGACCGTGCACACGGGCAGCTTCGGCGCGCACATGCGGGTGTCGCTGACGAACGACGGCCCGTTCACGGTGCTGCTCGACATGTGACGTCGGCGCGCCGCGCACACCCGCCCACGGCTCGCCGGCTCGGCGGCGCGCCGTGGGCGGCAGGCGTACGGCCCTACGGCTCGACCACGGTCTCCTGCGCCGCCGCGGTGTCGCCCGCCATCAGCGGCGCGTCCACCGGCACGTTCCGCTTCACGAGCGCCAGCGCGATGGGCCCGAGCTCGTGGTGGCGCGCAGAGGTCGTGACGAAGCCGACCTGACGGCCCTCGGCCGCGCCCGCTTCTCCCGCGCCCCCGGCGCCGTCGCCCGCCCCGCCCTCGGGAGCCAGCCGTACGGGCGTGCCGTGCCCCGGCAGGTGCACCTCGCTCCCGTCCAGGTGCAGGAAGACGAGGCGACGCGGCGGCTTGCCCAGGTTCTGCACGCGGGCAACGGTCTCCTGGCCGCGGTAGCACCCCTTGTCCAGGTGGACGGCGCTGCCGATCCAGCCGACCTCGTGCGGGATCGTCCTGTGGTCGGTCTCCAGGCCGAGCCGCGGCCTGTGGCCCTCCACGCGCAGCGCCTCGTACGCGAGCGTCCCGGCGAGCGGGCCGTGCTCGCGCGCGTACGACTCCAGGCCGGCGCGCGGCAGGAACACGTCGCGCCCGTATGCGGTCTCCCGCACGGCGGCGCCCTCGGGCACCTCCGCGATGGACCCGGCGGGCAGGTGGACGACGGCGGTCTCGGCGGTGCGGTCGGCGACGTCGACGCGGTAGAAGAACTTCATGGACTCCAGGTAGGCGATCAACTCGCCCTGCGTGCCCGGCTCGACGTGCACCCACGTCGTCGAGCCGTCGTCCACGAGGTAGAGGGCGTGCTCGACGTGGCCGTGCGCGGAGAGCACGAGCGCCTC
Source organism: Streptomyces montanisoli (assembly GCF_017813245.1). Taxonomy (GTDB): domain Bacteria; phylum Actinomycetota; class Actinomycetes; order Streptomycetales; family Streptomycetaceae; genus Streptomyces; species Streptomyces montanisoli. The sequence continues at coordinate 14,460 of NZ_JAGIQL010000101.1, read as the reverse complement.
GGTGGCCTGCCCCGCCGGTAGCTCGCTGACGTGCTGCGACAGCAGCAGGTGCAGCCAGGTGAGCCGGTCGTCGCCGGTCACGGTGACGACGCCGCGGTGCGACAGGTCGACCATCCCGCTGCCGTCGGCGAGCGCGCGTTGCTCGCGGAACAGGTCGCCGTAGTGCGCGGCGACGCCCTCGTCGGGCGCCTCGCCGGCGACCGCGCCGACGCGGGAGAGGAGGGGGCTTGCGGGACCGGCGGGCGCGTCCTCGGAAGACGGGCTGCCGGCCGCGGCGGCGGACGTCGAAGGCTCCATACGTGCCAGCCTACGACGCTTCCGCGCCACCCTCCGTGGCCTGGGCGGCCTCGCCTCGGGCAGCCTCGGCTTGGGCGGCCTTGGCCTGCTTGCAGTCCCGGCACATGCCGAAGATCGCGAAGTGCCGCATGTCGGTGGTGAAGCCGAACGCCTCGTCGAGCCTCGCCGCGAAGTCCGCAGCGATGTCGACGTCCGTCTCGATGACGTCCTGGCAGTCGCGGCAGACGAGGTGGATGTGGTGGTCGCGGCCCGCCAGGTGGTACTTGGGGGCGCCGTGGCCGATGTGGGCGTGCGAGACGAGCCCCAGCTCCTCCAGCAGCTCCAGCGTCCGGTAGACGGTGGAGATGTTGACGCCGGACGCGGTCTTGCGCACCTCGCAGAGGATGTCCTCGGGGGTCGCGTGCTCCAGGGCGTCGACGGCCTCGAGGACGAGTTGCCGCTGCGGGGTCAGCCGGTACCCGCGCTGCCGGAGATCGCTCTTCCAGTCGGTGCTCACCACGCCCCCAGTGTAGGCACCGCGCGAGGGAAGCCCGATGGCTGCGTGAAGCCCGGGTCCCCCTGGCCGCGTGTGACCCGGGGCCTACTTGAAGAAGGCGATGCCGTCGTCCGGAAGGTCCCCGAGGTCCTTCGCCCACGTCTCGACCTGCTCGGCGGTCACGGTGGTGGCGCCGGCGACCTTCTTGAGCTGCGCCGACATGTACGGCCGTAGCGGCACGTCCGGGGTGGACTTCTCGCCGACCCACATCAGGTCGCCCTTGACGTACCCGTAAAGACGCTTGCCGCCGCTGTAGGCGCCCGCGCCCGCGGTGCGCGCGACGGCGTCGGTCGCGAGGTCGATCTGCGGCTTCTGGTCGGCGAGCTCGCCGTACCAGACCTCGACGACACCCTGGTCGCGGACCATCACGACCTCGACCTTGCGGTCCTTGTCCACCCGCCAGAAACCGGACTCGGTCTCGATGGGCCTGACCTTGTTGCCCTCGTTGTCGAGCGCCCACGTGTGCGAGACGTACTCGATGAAGTCCCGGCCGTCGTGGGTGAAGATCGCCTCCTGGCCGAAGTTGGCCTTCTCGTCGCCGGGGAAGTCGAAGACACCGGCGCCCTCCCAGTGACCGAGGAGGAAGGCGAGGGGGACGAGGTCCGGGTGGAGGTCGGACGGGATCTCGATCATGAGCGACTCAGCGTTCCTAGAGGGAGTGCGAACCGTGCCGCGGCCTGCGCGGCCGTGGCCCGGGGCGTGGCGTCCGGGCTCAGCGCTGGCCCTGGTAGAGCTTCTTGACGGTGAGCGCGGCGAAGGCGAGCACGCCGACGCAGACCAGGACGAGCAGAGCGGTGTAGAAGTCCTCAAGCACGGGGTGCTCCTCCGGATGGAAGCGGTACGACGGGCGGTACGGCAGTGCGGGCGGCCAGGGCCGCACCCCAGCCTAATGGGTGCGGCGCGGCCGCTCCTCCCGAGGTCCCGCGGGGGCCTCCTGGCCCTGCGGACCCCTGGCTACAGTTCGGCCCATGCAATCGGCGAAGAAGAAGCTCGTGATCAAGGTGACGGCCGGCGCCGAGGCGCCCGAGCGGTGCTCGCAGGCGTTCACGGTGGCGGCAGTCGCCGCGGCGAGCGGCGTGGAGGTGTCGCTCTGGCTGACGGGCGAGTCCGCGTGGTTCGCGCTCCCGGGCAGGGCGGCGGAGTTCGAACTCCCGCACGCGGCGCCCCTGCAGGACCTGCTGGAGTCGGTTACGGCGAGCGGCACGATCACCCTGTGCACCCAGTGCGCCGCACGCAGGGACATCACGGAGGCGGACGTCCTGGAGGGCGTGCGGATCGCGGGCGCGCAGGTCTTCGTCAGCGAGGTCATGGCGGACGACGCCAGGTCCCTCGTCTACTGACGCGCGGGGCGGCCCGCTGACGCGCGCGGGGCTGCCCGCCCGCCCGTCCGACCCGCGGGCGCCCCGGGGCCGCGGCACCCCGTTCGATTAGGCTCGGGGCCATGGCCGACGCACCGTACAAGCTGATCCTCCTCCGCCACGGCGAGAGCGAGTGGAACGAGAAGAACCTGTTCACCGGCTGGGTGGACGTCAATCTCAACGCCAAGGGCGAGAAGGAGGCGGTCCGCGGCGGTGAGCTGATCAAGGACGCCGGCCTGACCCCCGACGTCCTGCACACCTCGGTGCTCAAGCGCGCCATCCGCACCTCGCAGCTCGCGCTGGAGTCCATGGACCGCCTCTGGCTCCCGGTCCGCCGCTCGTGGCGCCTGAACGAGCGCCACTACGGTGCGCTGCAGGGCAAGGACAAGGCCCAGACGCTCGCGGAGTTCGGCGAGGAGCAGTTCATGCTCTGGCGCCGCTCGTACGACACCCCGCCGCCGGTCCTGGAGGACGGCGGCGAGTACTCGCAGAGCGACGACCCGCGCTACGCGACGATCCCGAGTGAGCTGCGCCCCCGCACCGAGTGCCTCAAGGACGTCGTCGTCCGCATGCTTCCGTACTGGTACGACACGATCGTGCCGGACCTGCTCGCGGGCCGCACGGTCCTGGTCGCCGCGCACGGCAACAGCCTGCGCGCCCTGGTCAAGCACCTGGACGGCATCTCCGACGAGGACATCGCGTCGCTGAACATCCCGACGGGCATCCCGCTGGTCTACGACCTGGACTCCGACTTCCACCCGGTCAACCCGGGCGGCACCTACCTGGACCCGGCAGCGGCGGCGGCCGCGATCGAGGCAGTGAAGAACCAGGGCAAGGGCAAGAAGTAGCACCAAGCCCTCGCCCCCGAGCCCTCGTGCTTAAGCCCCCGCCCGCGCTTTCGTCGCGGACGGGGGCTTGTTTGCGCTGGGCAGGCAGTGGCCGGGAAGCAACTCTTCGAGGCTCAGCGGGACTTGCGGTCGAGCGAGGACGGTGTGGCGCAGTGCTCCTCGCCGTCGGTGAGGTCGTCGCGTACGAGCATCAGCAAGTGCGTCAGCTCGGCACGCTGAGAGCCGCCCAGGGAACGGAAGAGGGCGTCCTCCACCTCGTGCTGTGCCGCCGTCGCGGCGCGCAGTCGCTGTTCGCCGTCCGCCGTGAGCACCACCACGTGGCGACGGCGGTCGTGTGCGTCGCGGGTGCGGGTGACCAGGCCCTCGGCCTCCAGCGGGTTGAGCTGGGTGACCAGGACGCTGGCCGCCGTGTCCGTCTCGGCCGCCAGCTCCGTCTGCGCGAGCGGGCCGCGGTCGTGGAGGAGCCCGAGGATGTGGAACTGCCGGGGCGTGAGCCCGTGAGCGGTGTGCGCGTCACGCAGGCGCCGCATCGCCTCGTGCCCGAGCAGGGCGAGCATCAGCCCTGGGCTGTTCCTGGGCTCGTCGTGCCGTGTCGCGGGTGGCGCTGCGGGCGCGGGGGATGCCTTGGTCACACCGGTACTTTACTCGACGAGATCGTGTAACTTCCTATATGAATAGTGAACGTTAACGATGTAGATGTCTCGTACGAGTCATGGAGTGCCATGCCTGCCACCACTTGCCCGCCCCTGCCGGATCCGGGCGCCGACCTGGACCTTCACGGAGCCCGTGCCGTCGTCACCGGCGGCACACGCGGCATCGGTGCGGCCACCGTTCGGCGGCTGATCGCCGCCGGAGCCCGGGTGGTCGCCATCGCCCGGCGTGAGGCCGAAGTGCCGGCCGGCGTGCAGTTGGTGACAGGTGACCTGTTCACGCAGGAGGGCGCCGAGACGGCGGCGCGGGCCGCGTTGGAGCTCCTGGGCGGCATCGACGTGCTCGTCGACAACGCCGGGCGGAACCGTCAGGTGCCGGACGGCGTCCTCGCCGCGTCCGACGACGACTGGCTGGCCAACCTCGACGCCAACCTGCTGTCCGTCGTCCGCGTGGACCGCGTGCTCGTGCCGCACATGACCGCGCAGGGACACGGCTCCGTCGTCCACGTCTCCTCGAACGCGGCCCGCTACCCGCAGCCCAACGGCGCGCCGTACGCAGCGGCCAAAGCCGCCCTCAACGCCTACAGCAAGAGCCTCGCCCTCGCCTGCGGGCCGCGCGGGGTGCGCGTCACCGCGGTCATGCCGGGCGTCATCGAGACCGACGCCGTCGAGGCCAGCCTCCGCCAGGCCGCCGAACGGACCGGCCGTGACCTGGAGGAGATCCGCAAGGAGTTCCACCAGCGCCTCGCCGCGCCACTCGGCCGCCCGGGCCGGCCCGAGGAGGCGGCGGAACTCATCGCCTTCCTCGCCTCACCCCGCGCGTCGTACCTCACCGGCATCACCGTCTCGGTGGACGGGGGGATCCTGCCCACGCTTTGAGCGGGACGGCCGGCGTCGGCTGCGTTGACGCGGCCCGCACCACCGGGGGAGTCAGCGATGCCCCGCAGTGTGGAGCCAGGCGGCGAGCGTGACGAAGTCGGCGTCCGCAAGGCCCTGCGCCGGGTCGACACGGTGCAGCAGTGACGGCCCGGTGTGGGCGGCGTCGACCCATAGGCGGTCCATGGCGCTGATCTCGTCGTCGACCCAGATGAACGGTCGGCCACTGGCCCACTCGACGAGGCGGCGGGTCTTCCAGTGCAGGCCGCGCGGACCCTCGTCAGCACGGGAGACCGGCCACTCCACCACGGGCAGCCTTGGCAGTCCGATGCGTGGGGAGACGACCTCGTTCGCTTCCTCCATCCAGGTTGTCGCCCATACGAGGTGGCATTCCAGTGCCATGAGGCGCGACCCCAGCTCAGGGGCGAGACGCGTCAGCAGAGGGTTTCCCTGGCCGATGGGCCCTGAGGTGTCGGCGGCAGCCGCCTGGGGGCGACCGGACGACGACCCGAATGGGATCAGTGGGCCATCGACGTCAAGGAAGAGGAGGGGACGACCCGTCGCGCTTGCCACGGCGGCACGATAGCCCGGCGCCACCGAGGACGCGGCGGTGCCTGGTCGGCGCCTGCCGGGTCAGGACGACGCCTGCGCCGGCGCGGACGCGCCCCGTGCGCGGTAGCGGTACCGCAGTGGCGACTCGCCGACCTCTCGTTTGAACGCCGTGCTGAACGCGCTCTCCGAGGCGTAGCCCAGCTCTGCCGCGAGTGAGCCGACGCGGACGTCGCCGTCCCGGAGCGCTTTTTCCGCGAGCGTCATGCGCCAGCGGGCCAGGTAGGTCAGGGGCGGTACGCCCGCCACCGTGCGGAAGCGTTCCGCGAATGACGTGCGTGACATGGCCGAGGCGTGCGCAAGGTCGCGCAGGCCCCAGGGTTTGCCCGGCGCGGAGTGCATGAGGTCGAGTGCCGGGCGCAGTTGTTCGTCGGACAGGAGCCGCAGCCAGCCCGGGGGCAGGTCGGTCTGGTCGATGTAGGCGCGCAGCACCTCGAGGAGCAGGAGCTGGCCGTACTGGCGGATCGCGAAGGCGGAGCCCATGCGGTCCCTGGTCACCTCGTCGAAGAGTCGGTGGAGCGTGCCGCGCACGTTGGCCGCCGTCGTCGCGGTCGTCGCGGTCGTCGCCGCGTCCGGCGCGGCCGAGCCGCGGACGTGTGCCACCGGCGGCAGCGCCTGCAGCAGCAGCGCCCGGCCCGCCTGGTTGAGCGTGACGTGGCCGCCCACGACGACGTCCGCGTCGCGGGCCGCGCCGAGCAGGCGTGTGGACGCGAAGTCCGCCTCCGGCGCGACCTCGCGGCGCGGGCCGTCGCCGGTGCCGCCCTCGGCGTGCAGCCACGACCGGCCGTTCAGGACGGCGACGTCCCCGCCGTCGAGTTCGAGCGGGCTCTCGACGCCGTCGGTGGTCAGCCGCGCCCGCCCGCTGACCACGGCGATGAACTTCAGCCCCTCGATCCCCGTCGCCCGCGACACCCACGGACCGCGCGCGGCGAATCCGCCCGACACCACGCTGCGGACCTCGACGAGGTCGAAGACCTCGGACAGTCGGTCGTCAGCCATGTACGTACTCTCGCGCAAGAAATCCGGATCCACAAGTATTCAGAGTCCGGCACGGCGAGCGCAGGGTGGAGGGCATGGCACACAACACCGCACCCGCACCCGCACCCGCACCTGCACACAAGCAGCGCCCCATCGGCTCCGGCTTCACGGCCGCGTCGACGACCGACGACGTCCTCGCCGGCATCGACCTCTCGGGCGTGAACGTCGTCGTCACCGGCGGCCACAACGGCATCGGGCTCGAGACCACCCGTGCGCTCAGCCGGGCCGGCGCCTCCGTCACCGTCGCGTCCCGCAACCCCGATCGCGCGGCGGCGAAACTGGCCGGGATCGAGCGCGTGGAGGCGAGCCGGCTCGATCTCCTCGACCCCGAGTCGGTCGACGCGTTCGCCGCCCGGTACGTCGCCTCGGGCCGCCCGCTGCACATCCTCGTCAACAACGCGGGGCTCATGGGCGGCCCGCTGGTGCGTGACGCGCGCGGCTACGAGTCGCAGTTCGCGACCAACCACCTCGGCCACTTCCAGCTCACCCTCGGCCTGCTGCCCGCGCTGCGCGCCGCGCACGGGGCCCGGGTCGTCAACCTGACGTCCGGCGGACACCGCGTGTCCGGCATCCGCTGGGACGACCCGCACTTCACCACCGGCTACGACGACATGGGCATGCTCGGCTACGGCCAGTCCAAGACGGCCAACGTGCTGTTCGCCGTCGAACTCGACCGCCGCTGGGCCGCCGAGGACATTCGCGGATACGCCGTGCACCCCGGGATCGTCTTCGGCACGAGCCTCGGGCCCTGGCACGCCGAGGGCGACGCGCAGGCCTCCCTGATGAGTGACGAGATGCTGCGCGCCATCGGGCTGATCGACGCGTCCGGCCGGCCCGTCATCGATCCGGAGAACGAGAAGAAGACGCTCCAGCAGGGCGCCGCGACCAGCGTGTTCGCCGCGACCAGCCCCCTGCTGGCCGGGATCGGCGGCGTGTACCTCAAGGACAACGACGTATCGCCGCTGGACGAGGACCCGAAGCCCATCGACTTCGAGACCGAACCGAACCCTCCGGCCACCGTCGTGCCGCACGCCATCGACCCCGCGTCGGCGCGGCGGCTCTGGGAGCTGAGCGAGCGGCTGCTCGAAGCGTGACGGGTGAGGGGGCCGGGGTCCCGGTACGGGAGCGGCCCCCTCGAAGCGAGCGCGTCAGCAGCCGCCGCCGCACTGGCACGGGCCGCCCGACTGGCAGCCGCAGCCGCAGCCGGAACCGCAGCCGCAGGCGCCCAGTACGGGCAGGCGCGGGCGCTCGGCGGCGCCGCCGCGCGGGGCGTCGGCGTCCGTCGCGCGCGCCGCGCGCACCGTGCGGGACTTCGGGGACGTGGGAGATTCGGCCATGGTCTCTCCTCGGGTGAGTCCGTGCTGCTGGAGGACCCCAGCAGCACGGGGCTTCGCAGAGCCCGTCATCCATTGGACGTCCCCGCCCGGCCGTTCCTCAACGGCGCGTGACCGGCGCATCACCGGCGCACTTGAGCAGAGGCGCGGCGCGAAACGGCGCGAAAACAGGGCCGAGCTCAGCCGGCGTCCGTCTGGAGCTCGTCCGCGTGCTCACCCGTCACCAGGTACACCACCCGCTTCGCCACGGATACGGCGTGGTCGGCGAACCTCTCGTAGTAGCGGCCGAGCAGCGTCACGTCCACCGCCGTCTCGATGCCGTGCTGCCAGCGGTCGTCCATCAGGTGCTGGAACAGCGTGCGGTGCAGCATGTCCATCTCGTCGTCGTCCTTCTCCAGCTGCATCGCGAGGTCGATGTCCTTGGTGATGATCACCTCGGCCGCCTTCGCCATCAGCCGCTGCGCGAGCTGCCCCATCTCCAGCAGCGTCGCCTGCAGGTCCTGCGGCACCGCCGAGTCGGGGTAGCGCAGCCTGGCCAGCTTCGCCACGTGCTGGGCGAGGTCGCCGGCCCGCTCCAGGTCCGCGCTCATCCGCAGGGAGGTGACGACGATGCGCAGGTCCGTCGCCACCGGCTGCTGCTGCGCGAGCAGCGCGATGGCGCGCGCCTCCAGCTCGTGCTGGACCGTGTCGACGTCGGCGTCCGCGGCGATCACACTCTCCGCGAGCTTCAGGTCGGCGTCGAGCATGGAGGTCGTGGCACGTCCGATCGCGGACCCGACCTGCCGGGCCATGGCGACGAGGTCGTCGCTAATAGAGTCCAGTTCCTCGTGGTACGCGTCCCGCATGGGTGTGTCCCTCTTCCAGCGCCACGGCGCTTGACGTCCCTGCTGCGAAATGGCGGGGAATGGTGGGCGTTCTCGGCGGCGGGCGAGAACGCGCCCGCCCCCGGAGCACAACGCTGGCCCGGGTACGCGTCGGGGGCCTCCCGCCGAAGTGAACCGGCCCTTTCCCCTCGGTGAACTCTGGGCGACGAGTGTTCGAGTACACCCTCGGACGGCTGGGACAGTGTCAGTGGGCCCGCTTAATCTGATGAGCATGGACGTGAACGCGGCGGTCGCCGCACTGGCAGCGATCGCCGGAGCGTGCACCGGCGTGATCGCCATGCTGGCGTTCCGCTGGAGCGAGCGCGATCAGGCGAGGTCCGCCCGTGTCTCGCCGCAAACGGACGCGGTCCTGCCGCCCGGTGTCGACACGGTCCTGTCCGTGCTCCGCTCCTCGGCCGTCGTGCTCGACGAGGGTGACGCCGTTGTGAAGGCCAGCTCGGCCGCCTACGCGCTGGGCCTTGTCAGGGGCGGGCAACTGGCGGTCGAGCCGATGCTCCACCTGGCGAGGGACACCCGCAGGGACGGCGAGATACGGCAGATCGAGCTCGATCTGCCGCGTCGCGGCTCCGGCAGGGGAGACGTGCTCGCGGTCTCCGCCCGTGTCGCCCCGCTCGGCTCCCGCCTGGTGCTGCTCCTCGTGGAGGACCTGACGGAGGCCCGCCGTACGGAAGCGGTGCGGCGCGACTTCGTCGCGAACGTCAGCCATGAGCTCAAGACGCCCGTCGGCGCGCTCTCGCTGCTGTCCGAGGCCGTCATGGACGCGTCGGACGACCCCGAGGCCGTCGAGCGTTTCGCGGGGCGCATGCAGATCGAGGCCACGCGCCTGACCAACCTCGTGCAGGAGCTCATCGACCTCTCCCGGGTGCAGAACGACGACCCGCTGGAGTACGCCGAGCCGGTGGGCGTGGACGAGCTGGTCGCCGAGTCCCTCGACAGGTCGCGGCACCCCGCCTCCACGAAGGAGATCACCCTGGTGTCGGGCGGCGACGCCGGCCTGCGCGTGTGGGGCAATCGCGGCCAGCTGGCCGCGGCCCTCGGCAACCTCGTGGAGAACGCCGTCAACTACTCGCCGGCCCGCACCCGCGTCGGCATCGCGGTCTCGCGTGTGTCCGCGCCGGACGGCGACCTCGTCGAGATCGCGGTCACCGATCAGGGCATAGGCATCAGCGAGAAGGACCGTGAGCGGATCTTCGAGCGCTTCTACCGCGTCGACCCGGCACGCTCGCGCGCGACGGGCGGCACGGGGCTCGGCCTCGCCATCGTCAAGCATGTGGCCGCGTCGCACGGCGGGGAGGTCACGGTGTGGAGCTCGGAGGGGCAGGGGTCCACGTTCACGCTGCGCCTGCCCGAGGCGGGTGCCGCGAGGGACACGAGGGACCGGGCGGCCGGTCCTGGTACGGGCGCGTCCACGGCCGGCCCCACCGCGAGCGCCCCGCCCGCCGCCGCGCCCCCCGCCGGGTCCTCCGGCGACCCGCACGCCGACGGCCAGGACACCGGCCACCGCCAAGACGGCGGTGGCTTCCACGACAGCCACACCAGCGAGACCAGCAGCACCAGGAACACCAGCAGCACCAGGAACACCAGCGACACCAGCAACGACCGCAACGACCCCAGCCGCCCGGAACCGAGCGGGACGGCCCGCAGCCTGGTGCTGGATACTCCGCCCGTGATTCTTGCCCCGGAGGTCCTTCCGTGACCCGAGTGCTCGTCGTCGAGGATGAGGAATCCTTCAGCGACGCCCTTTCCTACATGCTCCGCAAGGAGGGCTTCGAGGTCGCGATAGCGGCCACCGGGCCCGCGGGGCTCGACGAGTTCGAGCGCAACGGCGCCGACCTCGTCCTGCTCGACCTGATGCTGCCCGGCCTGCCGGGCACCGAGGTCTGCCGCCAGCTGCGCGGCAGGTCCAACGTCCCGGTGATCATGGTCACCGCGAAGGACAGTGAGATCGACAAGGTCGTGGGCCTGGAGATCGGGGCCGACGACTACGTGACGAAGCCCTTCTCGTCCCGTGAGCTCGTCGCGCGCATCCGCGCCGTGCTGCGGCGCCGCGGCGAGCCGGAGGAGGTCACCCCGGCCGCCCTTGAGGCGGGTCCTGTGCGCATGGACGTCGACCGGCACGTGGTGACCGTCTCGGGCGGCAAGGTCGACCTGCCGCTCAAGGAGTTCGACCTGCTGGAGATGTTGCTGCGCAACGCGGGCCGCGTGCTCACGCGCATGCAGCTGATCGACCGCGTCTGGGGCGCGGACTACGTCGGCGACACCAAGACGCTCGACGTCCACGTCAAGCGCCTGCGCGCCAAGATCGAGCCGGACCCCGGCGCCCCGCGCTTCCTGGTGACGGTGCGCGGCCTGGGCTACAAGTTCGAGCCGTAGGGGCAGGGGTTCGGACGCGTGTGCCGAGGCTCAGCCGGTGATCGCGGAGGCTCAGCCGGTGATCCCGGAACCGCCGCCGGCGGCCGACGTCGACGACGAGGGCGAGCCGCCCGTCGAGGTGGAGCCCGAGGCCGACGAGGAGCTGTTCGGCGTGGCGGAGCCCGTCGTGGACGCGGACGGCGAGCCCGAGGGAGACCCCGAGGGCGACCCCGACGGCGACGCGGGGGCGCTCGGCGTCGGCTTGGCCGACGGGCCCACCTTGCTGTAGTAGCTGGTCGCCGGCACGACGAGGGCACGCACACCGATGTCGCCGGTCTTGCTGAGCGTGAAGACGACCTTCTCGGCGTCGCCGTTCTTTGTGGTCGCCAGGCCGCCCTTGATCATCGCGGACGCGTGGCCCTTGCCGCCGAGCTGCACCGAGCCCAGGCCGGGAACCGTCACCGCGCCACCGCCCTTGGCCGGCGACAGCTTCACGACGGCGCCAGTGCCGGGAAGCTGGATCGACTGCAGCGTCTGCGGCGTCCTGCTGGTGTTGAAGATCTTGCCGGTGACGGCGGCGGGGCCGGCCGCACCCGGCTTGGCCTGCGTGACCACCGTGACGTTCTGCAGCTTGATGGCCCCCACGGACGTGGCGGCGCTGTCCGGCTCGATCTCGCTGGTCTGCGCATTGTTGCCCGCGGCGCACGCGGCCAGCGTGGCGAGGGGGAACAGAAGGGCAGTCGCGGCGAAGCCGCGTCGAAGGCTGCTGCTCACGGCGGCGGCATCTCCTTGGACGTACGGGGATGGGACGTGCGGTGCGGGTCGTGCGGGAGGCGGCTGTCGCTTCCGTGCCCATGCGTAAGCGCGGGCTAAAGCTGCCTCAGCGGCCTCAGGTTACCGACCCGTTGTCGCGGCCCCGCACCCGACCCGCCCCGTCCCGCATCCGGTGCCGCACTCCGGTCGCTGATCTCCCGGTACGCCGGGGTCCTTCGCATAAAGGTGGGTGATCGATTTTCCCGGTGTTCCCCGAGCGCTTCCCTGTTGCTTCCCCGCCGGTTCCCCGTCGCTTCCCCGAGTGCGGGAATTCCGTCGATTTTCCGCGGTGACGAGCGGAGTGATCGAATTCGGCGCCGGTCGCCCGTCGCGTGCGCCGCCGGCGTCTCGTACGCCGCAACTCCCGCAGGCGTCACGGAGCGGCCGGACGTGATCTCCGTTGCAACCCGTATGGATCACCGAAAGTCGAACACAGTGTGGAAACTTTGCCGTCACGAAACAGACAAAGTAGGGCATTCGGCCGCTTTGGCGGGTGTTGTGCGCCGCCCGCCGGGGGCGTTTCCGTGCGCCCGCGCAGCGCCCATGACCTGCGAATACCCACTTCCGTAAGCCGGGTGCAGCACGTTCGCATGGTTGTTGTCAAGCCCCGAGATGCGGCCTGACCTGCGAAAACGCCATTCAGATGGAGGCATTCTCGTGTTACCCTGGATAGCCACGGAAGGGGTACCTGTCACATGACGTTCAAGGTTGGCGACACCGTGGTCTATCCCCATCACGGGGCCGCGCTGATCGAGGCCATCGAAACTCGCCAGATCAAAGGCGTGGACAAGACCTACTTGGTGCTCAAGGTCGCTCAGGGCGACTTGACAGTGCGCGTACCGGCGGACAATGCGGAGTTCGTCGGAGTGCGCGATGTGGTCGGTCAGGATGGGCTGGACCGGGTCTTCGAGGTGCTCAGGGCACCGTACGCCGAGGAGCCGACGAACTGGTCCCGTCGCTACAAGGCAAATCTCGAGAAGCTCGCCTCCGGCGATGTCATCAAGGTCGCGGAAGTCGTGCGTGACCTGTGGCGTCGTGAGCGCGAGCGCGGACTGTCCGCCGGCGAGAAGCGCATGCTCGCCAAGGCGCGCCAGATCCTGGTGAGTGAACTCGCCCTCGCGGAGAACACCAACGAAGACAAGGCCGAGGCTCTGCTCGACGAGGTCCTCGCGTCCTGAATGCACCACGCGGTGCCGCCTGCCCGCCGGTGTGCGTGTCATGCGTGCGTGAATGCTGCGCGCGATGATTCGCGAAAAGCAGTGAAGTGAAGTGTCGTGGTGCCCGTTGACCGACGGGTCGGCGACGTGACGCGACGAGCGAAGTGCCTTCCCCTACGGGAGGGCTCCGCCGCCGTGGATCGTCGTCACCGTCGCGTTGCCGGGCGCCGCGGCATGTCCGTACGCCCCATCCCCGTCCGACACCCGGTGTACATCCCCCGTTTCCGTCTCTCGCCAGAGCTCTCCGCCTGGCTGCCTCCACACACAGTGGCGGCGCGGCAGATCTCGACCTTCGGTCACGGAAGGGTCCGGTCAAGGCGCCGCGCCCGGCACGCTCAGGCCATACCCAGGTCGGTCGCGGATACAAACCTGCCGGAGTTCACCCGATGCCAGACGAAGCCAGTCCGCACCGCACAGCGGCCGTGATCCCCGCCGCCGGCCGTGGCGTGCGGCTCGGCCCTGGCGCCCCCAAAGCGCTTCGCGCGCTGGGCGGCGCCCCCATGCTCATCCACGCGGTCCGCGCCATGGCGGCGTCCCGGGCCGTCGAACTCGTCGTCGTGGTCGCACCGTCCGACGGCGCGCCCGAGGTCAAGAACCTCCTCGACGCGCACCCGCTGCCCGACCGCACCGACTACGTCGTCGTGCCCGGCGGCGACACCCGCCAGGAGTCGGTCGCGCTCGGCCTGAAGGCCCTGCCGGACGGCATCACGACGGTCCTCGTCCACGACGCCGCGCGCCCCCTCGTCCCCGTCGATGTCGTGGACGCCGTCGTCGAGACCGTGCGGGCGGGGGCCCAGGCGGTCGTGCCTGCGCTGCCGCTCGCCGACACCGTCAAGCAGGTCGAGCCGCGCGGCGAGGGCGTGCCCGAGCCGGTGATCGCCACGCCCGACCGGTCCACGCTGCGGGCCGTGCAGACGCCGCAGGGTTTCGAGCGCGGCGTGCTGCAGCTCGCCCACGACACGATCGGCCACACCGGCGAGGGCGCCACCGACTGCGCAGGCATGGTCGAGCGGCTCGGCTCGCCCGTGGTGGTCGTGCCGGGCCACGAGGAGGCGTTCAAGGTGACCAGGCCGCTCGACCTGGTACTGGCGGAATCCGTCCTGGCGAGGAGGCGCGCGAACGATGAGTTCTGAGCTGCCGCAGGTCGGCGTCGGCACCGACATCCACGCGTTCGAGGAGGGCCGGCCCCTGTGGTGCGCGGGGCTGCTCTGGGAGGGCGAGGGCTCCGGCCTCGCGGGCCACTCGGACGCGGACGTCGTCGCCCACGCGGCGTGCAACGCCCTGTTCTCCGCCGCGGGCATCGGCGACCTCGGCGCCCACTTCGGCACGGGCAGGCCCGAGTGGTCCGGCGCGTCGGGCCTCGCGCTGCTGGCGGAGGCCGCGCGCATCGTGCGCGAGGCGGGCTTCGTCATCGGCAACGTGGCGGTGCAGGTCGTCGGGCCAAGGCCCAAGATCGGCAAGCGCAGGGACGAGGCGCAGAAGGTACTGAGCGAGGCGGCGGGCGCGCCGGTGTCCGTCTCGGCGGCGACCTCGGACGCGCTGGGCTTCACGGGACGCGGCGAGGGCCTCGCCGCAATCGCGACGGCGCTGGTCGCCCGCACGGCCTGACCCCGCCCGCGGGCCGCGCCGCTCCGGGCCGCGCTCGCACG
>NZ_JAGIQL010000100.1 GCF_017813245.1 Streptomyces montanisoli | reverse complement strand
TCTGGGCGCTCGCCGTGGGAGCGCCGGCAGTGCGGGCCTGCGGCGCCCGTCCAGCTCCGTGGCCCCGGCGCGCACCGCCACGGGCGTGGGGAGCGCCCGCCGGGGGCCTCCCGTCTGGCCCCGGCTCCGGGTGCTCCGGCCCCGAGGGGCCGGTCCCGGCTGCACCGACCGCCGCGAGGTGCCGTACCCGGCCTCGGGGGCGTCCTTCCCTGGGGCTGTACCGCGTGCCGCCCTCCCGGGGCGCGGCCACAGCGCGTCGTCCAGGCGGATGTGCGGCTCGGCCGCGGGCCCGGCGCTCCGGCCTCGTGCCTCGGCCACGAGGTTTCCGGCGGGCCGTCTGCTGCGGCCCCGCTGCCCGGGGGTGGCTTGGCCGGGGCGGCCGAAGCGGCGTGCGGCCGGGGGAGGACCGGCGCTCACGGGCCCGGCGTCCCTCGCCGCGCGGCGGCGGCGGAGGGCTAGCGGACGACCGGCTTGCCCGTGAGTCCGACGCCCGCCGCGCGCAGCTGCGTGAGCGCCGCGTCCGTCGTGTCGCGGGCCACGCCCGCCGTGAGGTCGAGCAGGACGCGGGTCCTGAAGCCCTCGCGCGCCGCGTCCAGGGCCGTGGCGCGTACGCAGTGGTCCGTGGCGATGCCCACCACGTCGACCTCCGTGACCTCGCGCGCCCGCAGCCAGTCGGCCAGCGCCGTGTCGTTCTCGTCGCGGCCCTCGAAGCCGCTGTACGCGGCCGCGTACTCGCCCTTGCCGAAGACGGCGCCGATCCCGCCCGAGGCCACCGCGGGCGCGAAGTTCGGGTGGAAGCCCACGCCCTCCGTGCCGGCCACGCAGTGCACGGGCCAGCCGTGCACGTAGTCCGGCGTCGCCGGCGGCTTCGCGAAGTGGCCGCCCGGGTCGATGTGGTGGTCGCGGGTGGCCACGACATGCCGGTAACCCGCCGTGGCCTGGCCGATGAGCTCCGTGATCGCGGCGGCCACATCCGCGCCGCCGGACACCGCGAGGCTGCCGCCCTCGCAGAAGTCGTTCTGCACGTCGACGACGATCAGTGCGCGATGCATGGCCGCAGTTCCCCCATCCGTCCCCACTCATCTCTTCCCGGGCACTCTCTGTTCATGCCATAGCGCATATCGTCACACGAATTCCGTAGGAATCACCGGTTCGCCCCGCGACAACTGCACCGCCGACATCGGCAGCCCCGCCCGTGCCGCGATGTGCCGCTCGCGCGCCGCGTCGAGCGGCTCGCGCGTGACGATCTCGCCGCCCTTGACCAGCCGCACCAGCAGCTCGCGGCCGGCCAGGTCACGCGGCACAGGGCCGGTGCCGACGACCTCGGCCTCCGCCGCGCCCTCGCCGTCCAGCCTGCGCGCCGCCCACTTGCGGCCGCCGACCGACGCCTTCCCGCCCAGGGACTTCTTCGCGACGGCCTGCAGCGGCCCGTCCGGGTCGGCCGACCGGCCACGGGCGACGATCTTGTAGACCATCGAGCAGGTCGGGTGCCCGCTGCCGGTGACCAGCTGCGTGCCGACGCCGTACGCGTCCACCGGAGCCGCCGCGAGCGACGCGATCGCGTACTCGTCCAGGTCGGAGGTGACGACGATCTTGGTGTTCACCGCGCCCAGGTCGTCGAGCTGCTGGCGCACCCGGTGTGCGACCAGCAGCAGGTCGCCCGAGTCGATCCGTACGGCGCCGAGGTCGGGCCCCGCGATCTCCACGGCCGTGCGCACGGCCTCCGTCACGTCGTAGGTGTCGACGAGCAGCGTCGTGGAGCGTCCCAGCGAGTCGACCTGCGCCTGGAACGCGTCACGCTCCGAGTCGTGCAGCAGCGTGAACGCGTGGGCGCTCGTGCCGACCGTCGGGATCCCGTACCGGAAGCCGGCCGCGAGGTCGGACGTGGAGTCGAAGCCGCCGACGTACGCGGCGCGCGCCGCGGCGACCGCGCTCAGCTCGTGCGTGCGCCGCGCGCCCATCTCGATCAGCCCGCGCCCGCCGGCCGCCGCCGACATCCGTGAGGCGGCCGCCGCGATCGCCGAGTCGTGGTTGAGGATCGAGAGGATCACCGTCTCCAGCACCACGCACTGGGCGAACGACCCCTCGACGCGCAGGATCGGCGAACCGGGGAAGTACACCTCGCCCTCGGGGTAGCCCCAGATGTCGCCCGTGAAGCGGTAGCCGGCCAGCCAGTCGAGCGTCCGTTCGTCCACGATGTGCTGCTCGCGCAGGAACCCGAGGACGCCCGGGTCGAAGCGGAAGTTCTCCACCGCGTCCAGCACACGGCCCGTGCCCGCCACCACGCCGTAGCGCCTGCCCTCCGGCAGGCGCCGGGTGAACGCCTCGAACACCGAGTGGCGGTCGGCCGTGCCGCCGCGCAGCGCGGCCTGCAGCATCGTGAGTTCGTACTGGTCGGTGAACAGGGCGGTGGAGGGCACGTCCACCGGCAGCCCCAGGTCCGGAGTGGTCATATGACGATGCTACCCCCATTACTCGTCAGAGTGACGATTTCTAGCGGCCGGTCGCGGCCGGTCGCGGCAGGCCACCGCACGACCCGCCCGGCGGGTCCCGGGGTCGTTTGTGCGGCGAGGCGCCCCGGGTGGCAGCATGGGTACCCGAGGCTGTGAATCGCGGCACACCGT
Organism: Streptomyces montanisoli; assembly: GCF_017813245.1. Lineage (GTDB taxonomy): Bacteria > Actinomycetota > Actinomycetes > Streptomycetales > Streptomycetaceae > Streptomyces > Streptomyces montanisoli. The sequence continues at coordinate 23,138 of NZ_JAGIQL010000100.1, read as the reverse complement.
GAACGCAGGGCATCCGGCATGGAAGAGAAGGTCGTCCCGAACCGTGAGTGTTGCTCCGACCGAGATCACACGACCAGAGTCGGCGGAGGAAGCCGCCGTCGTTCCCGAACCCGACGTGCCCTGGGTGACCATCGTCCACAATGACCCGGTGAACCTGATGAGCTACGTCACCTACGTCTTCCAGACGTACTTCGGGTATTCGAAAGAGGTCTCGAACAAGCTGATGCTCGACGTCCACCACAAGGGCCGCGCCGTCGTCTCGAGCGGCACCCGCGAGGAGATGGAGCGCGACGTGCAGGCGATGCACGGCTACGGCCTGTGGGCGACCCTCTCCCAGGACCGCGACTGATGGCCGGCCACTTCGACCCGGTGCCCGGCGGCGGGGCGGCCGTCGCGCTCGACGACGTCGAGATCTCGATCCTCCGCTCCCTCACGCTGCAACTCGCCGAGCTGATCGGCCCGGGCGAGGACCCGGCGGAGAGCGACGACCCGCTCGCCTCCCTGTTCACCGAGGGCCCGAGCGAGCCACCGTCCGACCCCGCGCTGCGGCGCCTGTTCCCCGACGCGTACGGGGCGCCGGACGAGGACGGGAAGCCCGGGGAGTCCGGCACGGCCGGGAAGTCGGGAAAGGAGGCCGACGAACTGCGCGACTACTCGGCCGAGTTCCGCCGCTTCACGGAGAACGACCTGCGCGGCCGCAAGCGCACCGACGCGCTCGCCGTGATCAGGACCCTGGACGGCGTGTCCGACGACGGTTCGGGCGGCGGCGTGCTGAAGCTGACCCCCGACGAGTCGCAGCAGTGGCTGGGCACGCTGAACGACCTCAGGCTCACCATCGGCACCCGCCTGGAGGTGACCGACGAGGACGAGGGCGGCGAGCTCTACCGGCTGCCCGACTCGGACCCGCGCAAGCCGATGGTGATGGCGTACCTGTGGCTCGGGGCGCTCCAGGAGACGCTCATCGAGACGCTGATGCCCTGAGCCGCTGATGCCCTATGCCCTATGCCCTGAGCCGCTGATGCCCTGAGCTGCCGGCCAGGGCCCCGAACCGACGCCCTGGTGGGCTCCCCAGGGGCCCCGCTTATATTTCCCCCATGCTGACCATCACCCAGGATCTGCACGACCGGATCGTCGAGCACGCGCGGCGTGACCACCCCGACGAGGCGTGCGGCGTGGTCGCGGGCCCGGCCGGCAGCGGCAGGCCCGAGCGGTTCATCCCCATGCTGAACGCCGCACGCTCGCCCACGTTCTACGAGTTCGACTCCGGTGACCTGCTGAAGCTGTACCGCGAGATGGACGACCGCGACGAGGAGCCGGTGGTCGTCTACCACTCGCACACCGCGACCGAGGCGTACCCGTCGCGCACGGACATCTCCTACGCCAACGAGCCGGGCGCCCACTACGTCCTCGTCTCCACCGCGGACGCCGACGACGCGGGCCCGTTCCAGTTCCGCTCGTACCGCATCGTGGACGGCGAGGTCACCGAGGAGGACGTCGAGGTCGTCTGAGATGGCCCGCGGAGACCTCCTGTCCGCATCGCGAACGCTCACTGTCCGCGATGCGGGATCACACGCGGGAACCGGGACCGGGAATCGATACGATGACCGCATGGTTCCCCCTGACGTGAGTGACAAGACGCCGAGCACGCCGCTGCTCGTTGCGCGGCTGCACGTCGACCTGTGCCGCCTGGCGAGCGCCATCTGTCCCGCCGGCGCGGCCGGCTGAGTCCGGCTCCCGCGCGGGTCACTCGCTCAACCCCGCGCACCCATCGCGGCCACGCCCCTCGTACGGGGGCGCCGACGCCGCGCGTCACCACCGGGGCACCCCGGAAATCCCCAGGAACGCCCTCCAGCAGGCACCGCCCGACAGGACGACAGGAGACCGACGCCATGGCCATCGAGGTCCGCATCCCGACCATCCTCCGCACGTACACCGGTGGGGCCAAGGCCGTGGAGGGCAGCGGCTCCACCCTCGCCGAGCTCTTCACCGACCTCGACACCCGCCATGCGGGCATCCGGGACCGCATCGTGGACGCCGACAAGGGCGACCAGCTGCGCCGCTTCGTCAACGTGTACCTCAACGACGAGGACGTCCGCTTCCTCGACGGCATCGAGACGAAGGTCGGCGACGGCGACAGCATCACCATCCTCCCGGCCGTGGCCGGCGGAGCGCTCGAAAAGCGCATGGCCTGATGCGGTACGACGCACCCATCGCGGCCGTCGGCAACACGCCCCTCGTGCGGCTGCCGCGCCTGTCGCCCTCCGCCGACGTGCGGATCTGGGCCAAGCTCGAGGACCGCAACCCGACAGGATCCGTCAAGGACAGGCCCGCCCTGCACATGGTGGAGCAGGCCGAGAAGGACGGCAGGCTCACGCCCGGCTGCACGATCCTCGAACCGACCAGCGGCAACACCGGCATCTCCCTCGCCATGGCGGCCAGGCTCAAGGGCTACCGCATGGTGTGCGTCATGCCGGAGAACACCTCGCAGGAGCGCCGCGACCTCCTCGGCATGTGGGGCGCCGAGATCGTGCCGTCCCCGGCCGCGGGCGGCTCCAACACCGCCGTGCGCGTCGCCAAGGAGCTCGCCGAACGCAACCCCGACTGGGTGATGCTCTACCAGTACGGCAACCCCGACAACGCGGGCGCGCACTACGCGACGACGGGCCCCGAGATCCTCGCCGACCTGCCGTCCGTCACCCACTTCGTTGCCGGGCTCGGCACGACGGGCACGCTGATGGGCGTCGGCCGCTACCTGCGCGAGAAGAAGCCCGACGTCAAGATCGTCGCCGCCGAGCCGCGCTACGACGACCTCGTCTACGGGCTGCGCAACCTCGACGAGGGGTTCGTGCCCGAGCTGTACGACGCCTCGGTGCTGACCACCCGCTACTCCGTCGGCTCGGCCGACGCCGTCACCCGCACCCGCGAACTCCTGCGGCAGGAGGGCATCTTCGCGGGCGTGTCGACCGGAGCCGCGCTGCACGCGGCGCTCGGCGTCGGCAAGAAGGCCGTCGCCGCGTCGGAGAGCGCCGACATCGTGTTCGTCGTCGCCGACGGCGGCTGGAAGTACCTCTCCACGGGCGTCTACACGGCCGCCACCACCGAAGAGGCGATCGAGACCCTCCAGGGCCAGCTCTGGGCGTGAGCCCGCCCCATCGCGTGAACCCGCTCCGTCAGACGAGGCGGCGTACCCGGTCCCACAGGGCGGGGTCCGCCGCCCCGGCGCGCCTGCGGAACGCGCTCGCCCGCACCTCGCGCACCTCGTCCGTCTCCAGGAAGCTCGGCCGCCCCCGGCTGTCGCCGACCGCGCCCGCGGGCAGCGGGATCACGCCCGGCCGGTCCGCGTGGTGCTTCGTGGTGATCTTGGCGACCTTCACGCTCGACCCGCGCACCGCCAGCACCAGGCACGGCCGGTCCTTCGAGCCGGGGCCGTCCTCGTAGGGCACCTCGGCCCACCAGATCTCCCCGGGCCGCGGCCTGCCCGCGCGCCGGACATCGGAGCGGCCCGGCGGCCGCGACCGCATGCGCTCGCGCCGCTGCCTGCGGCTCTCGTTCGCCCGTACCCGCCCGTCCACCAACGAGGCGATGAACGCGACGGCCACCACGGCGATCAGCGCCACCCACCACCACGACGTCATGACCTGACGGTACCCGGACACCGGGAAGAGTGGTCTTGCCGGTGACTTCCCCCACAACGCGCCGCTGTGGGGAAGCGACCGCTCTCTTCGCGCCTTACGCTCGACAGATCGAAAGGCCCCCGCACGACCCCCGTTGAACAGCGCGACCCGCACGGACCGTCACCCTATGCGTACGCTCCGTGACAGATCGACCCCCGTCGCCCACCCATGAACGCCACGGAGGTTCACGCTCCATGAAGCTCACCGTCGTCGGCTGCTCGGGCTCCTTCCCCGCCGCGGGATCGGCCTGCTCCAGCTACCTCGTAGAGGCCGACGGCTTCCGGCTGCTCCTCGACATGGGCAACGGAGCCCTCGGAGAGCTGCAGCGCCACATCGGTCTCTACGACCTCGACGCGATCTTCCTGAGCCACCTGCACGCCGATCACTGCATCGACATGTGCGCGTACTTCGTCGCCCGCTACTACCGGTACGAGGGCGGGCGCTGCGACGCCATCCCCGTCTACGGTCCCGAGGGCACGGAGCAGCGGCTGACCACCGCCTACGACGACACCCCGAGCGAGAAGTCGATGAGCGAGGTCTTCGACTTCCGCACCCTGAAGCCTGGCGTGTTCGAGATCGGCCCGCTGACCCTGCGCACCGAGAGGATGGCCCATCCCGTCGACACGTTCGGCGTCCGCGTCGAGCACGGCGGCACGTCCCTCGCCTACTCCGCGGACACGGGCGCCGACGAGGCGCTGGTCGGGCTGGCGCGCGACAGCGACCTGTTCCTGTGCGAAGCGGCCTTCACGTACGGCAAGGAGGACATCGAGGGCCTCCACCTCAACGGCAGGGAGGCCGGCGAACACGCCGCGCGCGCGGGCGCGAAGCGCCTGGTGCTGACGCACGTACCGCCGTGGACGGACGCGCGGCGCAACCTCGCGGACGCGCGCGAGGCCTACGACGGGCCGTCGGAACTCGCGGTGCCGGGCGCGGTCTACGAGATCTGACGCACGCGCGAGACACAGCGCACGCGAAAGGCGTCCGCGGCTCCCTGGGAGCCGCGGACGCCTTCGTACGTCACGTGAACGTGGACGTATACGCGGACTACTTGGTGACGTGGACTACTTGGTGAGGTCCTCGACCTCGTCGTCCGGCTCACGACCCGGGGTCTTGAGGTCGAACTTCACGATCACGAAGCGGAACACCACGTAGTACACGACGCCGAACACCAGCCCGATCGGGATGATCAGCCAGGGTTTGGTCGCGAGGTTCCAGTTCAGCGCGTAGTCGATGACGCCCGCGGAGAACGTGAAGCCGTCGTGCACGCCCAGCGACCACGTCACGAACATCGAAATGGCCGTCAGCACCGCGTGCAGCCCGTACAGCAGCGGCGCGATGAACATGAACGAGAACTCGATCGGCTCGGTGACACCGGTGACGAACGAGGTCGCGGCGAGCGACAGCATCATGCCGAGCACGGCCTTGCGGCGCTCGGGGCGCGCGGTGTGCGCCATCGCGAGCGCGGCAGCCGGCAGGCCGAACATCATGATCGGGAAGAAGCCGGAGGTGAACAGGCCGGCGCTCGGGTCGCCCGCGAGGAAGCGGTTGATGTCGCCGTGCGAGACGACGCCCGCCCCATTGGTGAAGTCGCCGAGCTGGAACCAGGCCACCGTGTTGACGAACTGGTGCATGCCGATGGGGATCAGGCCGCGGTTGACGAGGCCGAAGATGCCGGAGCCCACGGCTCCGAGACCGGTGATCCAGTTGCCGAAGCTGGTGATCGCGTCGCCGATGGGCTGCCAGCCCACCACGGCGACGACGCCGAGCGCCGTACCGACGAACGCCATCATGATCGGGACCAGGCGCCGGCCGTTGAAGAAGCCGAGCCAGTCGACCAGCTTGGTGCGGTGGAACCGCTGCCAGATCACCGCGGTCAGCAGGCCGAGGACGATGCCGCCGAGCACGCCGGGGTTCTGGAAGGACGCGTTGGTGACGACGGAGCCCTTCTGCCACTCGCCGGACAGCAGGCCGTTGGATATGTACGTGGCCCCGCCCATCCCGTCCTTGATCGGGAACTGGTGGATCACGGCGTAGTACGTGAAGAAGGCGACGATCGCGGCGAGCGCGGTGGAGCCGTCCGACTTCTTGGCGAAGCCGATGGCCACACCGATGCAGAACAGCAGCGGCAGGCCGAGCGACGCGTCGAGCAGCATGCCGCCGGCGCCCGCGAAGACCTTTGCGACGTTGTCCCAGCCGAGGCCGTCGGCGCCGAAGACGTCCGGCTGGCCGAGCCGGTTCAGGAGGCCGGCCGCGGGCAGCACGGCGATCGGCAGCTGGAGGCTGCGGCCCACCTTCTGGAGCCCCTGGAACAGTCCGGAGCCCCGCTTCTTCGCGGGGGCCGCCGGGGCGGTGGCCGTACTCATCAACTTCCTCCATGCACAGGGAACGCGGCGCACACACCCGCCCCATGAAAAACAGGTCTAAACCATTCAGTGGTTTAGACCTGTTGTAACACGGGGTGGCTCCGTCGTGGAACCCTCGCATATGGACTGCATAAAGATCTCTGCTGAAGCGTAACCGGGCGAAGCCACCGCAGGTCAGCGGTGTGATGAGGCATTCGCCACACGGGAAGCGGAGCCCGCCCGAACCCCGCCGTACCAACGGGAGCGCCGCCGAAATGTGGCCCGGCTCACGCCTCGGAATTCTCGGGATCGTCGGGGTCATCGGGATCGTCGGGCTCCCGGCCGGGTGTCGGCAGGTTCAGCTTCGTGATGAGCACCCGGAAGAGCGTGTAGTAGACCACCCCGAAAGCGAGCCCGATCGGGATCAGCAGCCAGGGCTTCGTCGCCAGACCCCAGTTGATGACGTAGTCGATCAGCCCCGCCGAGAAACTGAAGCCGTCCTTCGCGCCCAGCTGCCAGCTCACGAACATCGACACACCGGTCAGCACCGCGTGGACCGCGTACAGCAGCGGCGCGACGAAGAGGAACGAGTACTCGATCGGCTCGGTGACGCCCGTCACGAAGGACGTCAGCGCCACCGACAGCATCAGGCCGCCCACCGCCTTCCTGCGGTGCGGCCTGGCGCAGTGGTAGATCGCCAGCGCTGCCGCGGGCAGCGCGAACATCATGATCGGGAAGAAGCCCGTGGTGAACTGGCCCGCCGTCGGGTCGCCCGCGAGGAACCGGTTCACGTCGCCGTGCACCACCGTGCCGTCCGGCTCCGTGTACGTGCCGAACTGGAACCAGACGAACGTGTTCAGGAACTGGTGCAGCCCGAACACCAGCAGCCCGCGGTTGGCCACGCCGAAGATCCCCGAGCCCCACGAGCCCGCGTCCACCAGCCACTTGGAGAAGGCCGTCAGCCCGTCACCGATCGGCTGCCACACCCCCACGGCCAGCGAGCCGACCGTGAGGCCGACGAACGCCATGATGATCGGCACGAGGCGCCGGCCGTTGAAGAAGCCGAGCCAGTCCACCAGCTTCACCCGGTGGAAGCGCCGCCACAGCCACGCCGTCAGCAGGCCCATCACGATCCCGCCGAAGACGCCCGGGTTCTGGTAGGCCGCCTGCGTCACCGCCGTGCCGCGCGGGTCCACGCAGACACCCGACCAGATGCCGGCGCCCGTGTACGTCGAGCCGCCGGCGCAGCCGAGGGGGAACGCGTGCAGCACGGCGTAGTACGCCAGGAAGCCGGTGACCGCGGCGAGCGCCGTCGAACCGTCCGCCTTCCGCGCCATGCCGATCGCCACACCGATGCAGAACAGCAGCGGCAGGCCGAGCGACGAGTCGAGCAGCGCGCCGCCGCCGGCCGCGAAGACCTTCGCGACACCGTCCCAGCCGAGGCCGTCCGCGCCGAAGACGTCCGGCTGGCCCAGCCGGTTCAGGATGCCGGCGGCCGGCAGCACGGCGATCGGGAGCTGGAGACTCCTGCCCATCTTCTGCAGACCCTGGAACAGGGTGTTCCACCAGGGCTTGGGCGGCGGCGCCGCAGGGCTCGCGGACGGCGCCAGTGCCGCCCCGTCGACACTCATGGAATCCCTCCCGGCAATAATGGTGTAGACCAGTTGCGGAATGCTCGCGATCCGCCGATGATCGACATCCTTCGGCACTGGGCGGTGACGCGCCCGGAGAGATGGGCCAACCGTGCGTTACCGTGCGGGAATATCCAAAATGGTGATACGTCGGTACGAAGACATGCGGGCGTGTGCGCGGACGTGTGCGTACACCGCTCCGCCGGTACGCCGGCACCTCAGTGACCCAGGGAGAAGCCAATGGCCAGCAAGGCTGAGAAGATCGTCGCCGGACTCGGCGGACTCGACAACATCGTCGAGGTCGAGGGGTGCATCACCCGCCTGCGCACCGAGGTCACCGACGCCTCCCTCGTCAACGAGGCCGCGCTCAAGGCGGCGGGCGCCCACGGAGTCGTCAAGATGGGCACCGCCATCCAGGTCGTCATCGGCACCGACGCCGACCCCATCGCCTCCGACATCGAGGACATGATGGACTGACGGCGCGGCCCACGCCGCTCCCCGGCGCCCGGGGAACGGCTGCCCCCCCGCCCCCTCGCACCCGGACGAAACACCTCCACGCGCCCGATAGGCTCGGCGCCATGTCTCGTATCGACGGCCGAACCCACGACCAGCTCCGCCCCGTCACCATCGAACGCGGATGGAGCAAGCACGCGGAGGGCTCCGTCCTCGTCGCCTTCGGCGACACCAAGGTCCTCTGCACCGCGAGCGTCACCGAAGGCGTGCCGCGCTGGCGCAAGGGCAGCGGCGAAGGCTGGGTCACCGCCGAGTACTCGATGCTGCCCCGCTCCACCAACACACGCGGCGACCGCGAATCCGTACGCGGCAGGATCGGCGGCCGCACCCACGAGATCAGCCGCCTCGTCGGCCGCTCGCTGCGCGCCGTCATCGACTACAAGGCACTCGGCGAGAACACCGTCGTCCTCGACTGCGACGTCCTCCAGGCCGACGGCGGCACCCGCACCGCCGCCATCACCGGCGCCTACGTCGCCCTCGCCGACGCCGTCGCATGGGCCCAGGGCAAGAAGATCGTCAAGGCCGGCCGCAAGCCACTCACCGGCACCGTCGCCGCCATCAGCGTCGGCATCGTCGACGGCACGCCCCTCCTCGACCTCTGCTACGCGGAGGACGTGCGCGCCGAGACCGACATGAACGTCGTCTGCACCGGCGACGGACGCTTCGTCGAGATCCAGGGCACCGCCGAGGCCGAGCCCTTCGACCGGGCCGAACTCAACTCCCTGCTCGACCTCGCCACGGCGGGCTGCGCCGACCTGGCACGCATCCAGAACGAGGTGCTCGCCGCCGACCTCGAAAGGTAAAGCGGGAACCAAGAACGTCTCTCGAACGTCATACCTGGTACGGGCGCACAGCGAAAGCGGTGCGCCCGTCCACACGTGCGGGCCGGACGCGACGGACGGGCCGGGTCCGGGCCGGGTCCGGACGGGGCACGGCGGGCGGCGGATAGGTTGGACCGCATGACCCGCCTGATCCTCGCCACCCGCAACGCCGGAAAGATCACCGAACTCCGCGCCATCCTCGCCGACGCCGGCCTCCCCCACGAACTCGTCGGCGCCGACGCCTACCCCGAGGTCCCCGACGTCAAGGAGACCGGCGTCACCTTCGCCGAGAACGCCCTGCTCAAGGCCCACGCCCTCGCGCAGGCCACCGGCCACCCCGCCATCGCGGACGACTCCGGACTCTGCGTCGACGTACTCGGCGGCGCCCCCGGCATCTTCTCCGCCCGCTGGGCCGGCCGCCACGGCGACGACCAGGCCAACCTCGACCTGCTCCTCGCCCAGCTCGGCGACATCTCCGACCCCCACCGCGCCGCCCACTTCGCCTGCGCCGCAGCCCTCGCACTCCCCGACGGCACGGAACGCGTGGTCGAAGGCCAACTCCGCGGCACGCTCCGCACCGCCCCCGCGGGCGCGAACGGCTTCGGCTACGACCCGATCCTCCAGCCCGACGGCCACGACCGCACCTGCGCGGAGATCTCCCCGCGGGAGAAGAACGAGATCAGCCACCGCGGCAAGGCCTTCCGCGCCTTGATCCCGGCGATCGCCGAGCTGGCGGGCTGACTGCGCAATAGAGCCCTCTGCCTTCGAAGTGAAGGCAGAGGTCTCTATTTACCTTGTGCGCCTGCTCGGATTCGAACCGAGAACCCCTAGTTCCTAAAACTAGTCTCTCTGCCAGTTGGAGTACAGGCGCTTCGCTGCGCCATGCTAGCGGCAGAAGGTTGCCCGCGGTCGTCGGGTCTCAGGACCAAGCCGTGTTTCTCCAGCATTCTGGCCAGCGCCTTCCGCGATCGGGTGTCGTCCGAGACGCCCAGTCGGCGCGCGACCTCACGGACACTGCGGCAGGAGGCAGCGGCCGACCTCAGCTCCTCCCTCGCGAACGGCAGCTCCTGCGCGCCGTCGTGGACGTCCGTGAGGTGACCGGTCTCGATGCCCATGGCTTCGATGCGGCGCGCGATGTGGGCGAGTGCGCCGACGCTGACCCGGACGCACAGCTTGTCGACCACTCCTCGCATCGACTCGGACGATGCCACCGCCTCGGCGATCGAGTCGTCCGTGTAGGTGCGCCAAGCACTGCGCTGTTTGAAGTGGCTCGTGTCCAGACCCGAGTCGCTCACTCGCTTCTGCAGCGTCCGCCTCCTGCCCGTGCTGGCCCGCAGCCCGAGCCTCCGGGCGAGATCCGCCCAGCCGGCGGAGTCGGCGACGGCGGCTTCCAGCTCGGCTCGTTCCTGCTCTGTCGGTTCCGGCTTGCGAGGTCGCGGTACGACAGGGGCGGCAACCCGCCTCGCCGCCGGGCGGTGCTTCGGCGCGACGACGCCCTTGGAGCGGCGAGGTGCTCCGCTGCCACCGTATGTGACCGTCTGCGTGTGGCACGAAGGGCACAGATAGCGCAGGTTCTCGATGCGATTGTCGAGCCGGTCGCCATTGATGTGGTCGATCTCCAGGACGAGCCTCCTGCCCCGCCACAGGCCGCCGAGCCCGCACATCACGCACACCGCTTCGACGCCGAGCTCACTCAAAGCCCTGCGCAGCATGTATGTCTTCCGGCGGGGAGTGCCCGGTCGCGAGCGGCTGAGGATCGCCTCCGCGGACAGGCGGGCGCGCGAGGGATTCCTGTGGGTGCCCTGGCCGGTGAAGTGCGAGGAGTCGAGGCCGTATACGGCCATGTCGCGTCGTACTCGTGCCCTGGCCCCTTCCGAGTCCGGCGTGCGCAGGAGCCGGAGAAGTTCGACCATGCTGCCCGCTTCGGCCACCGCTCGGCTGAGATCGGTCCGGGCCAGGGGCGGCCGGCCTTCTGCGGTGCCCTCTCTGCGGCGGCCGCGAAAGGTGTCCGTGACCGCGTGGCAGTTGGGGCAGAGCAGGCGCAGGTTCTCGGGTCGGTTGTCCCACCAGCGACCGTCCCTGTGGTCCACCTGGAGGCGAAGCGGCCTTCCGTGCCATTCGCCGGGCGTGCCGCACATCGCGCATGTTTCCGGCCTGCCGGACAGCACAAGCCATCGCCGCAGCGCTTCTCCAGGTGTGCGCCCGTCGACGGCCGAGCCCAGCACCAGCCTCTCCTGCGGCGTCCTGTTGCCGCGCTTCCTCGGGCGTCGTGCGAAGTGACTCGTGTCGATACCGAGCGCCCTGATCCGCCGGCCTATGTGCGCCTGGTTGCCGCCCACCGGACTGATGCCCAAGCGCCGTACGACCTCCGCCACGCTCGTGGACTCCGCCGCGAGTCGCCTGAGCGTGGCCTCGGTGTGACGGACCCGGTTGCTGGGGAAGTGGGACGTGTCTATGCCCTCGGCGGCCATCCTCGACCGGAGGTGACGCCTGCTGCCACGGGTCGGGACGCCACCGCACCAGCGGACCGCGTCATCCCATGTCTTCGTGGCCCGAGCCGCCTGCGTAAGCAACTCACGGGTCAATCTGCGGGGCGCCATGTTCTCACTCCGTTCTCGGGCGCACGTTCGGCGCCTCGCACTGGAGAACGAGAACGGAGAGGTGGGGTCACCGGCGACCTGGGGCGCGGCGTACAGCGGTACGCCCCGGCGTGCGCTGGGTGGCGCGCCGGGGCGTACGGAAAGAGGCGGGGAGGTGCCGCTCAGAAGCGCGGCTCAGGGGCCTGTTCGTGGGCCAGTTCCGCGGCTTCCTCCGCGGTGGAGACCGAGGGCGGCGAGCCCTCCAGGGGGCGCTGGGCCGTTTCCTTCATGCAGAGGACCGCGATGACGCCCACGATGGCCGCGCCCGTCGCGTAGTACGCCGGCATCAGGTTCGTGCCGCCCACGTCGATCAGGGCCGTGATGACCAGCGGTGTCGTGCCGCCGAAGAGGGACGTCGAGACGTTGTAGCCGATCGACAGGCCGCCGTAGCGCACCTGGGTCGGGAAGAGTGCCGGGAGCGCCGCCGACATCGTGCCGAGGAGGCACAGCAGGGACAGGCCCAGCATGGCGAGCCCGACGATGATCAGGATGATGCTGCCGTCCCTGATCAGCAGGAACGCCGGTATGGACAGCACCAGGAATCCCAGCATGCCGGCGAGCAGCAGCGGTTTCCTGCCGAACCGGTCGTTGAGTCGACCCACCTGGTTGATCAGCAGCATCATCGCCACCATCACGCCCAGCAGGATGAGGAGGCCGTGGGTGGTGCCGTAGCCGAGTTCGTCCGAGAGGTACGTCGGCATGTACGACAGCAGCATGTAGTCCGTGATGTTGTACGCGGCGACGAGCGCGACGCACAGCACCAGCGGCCGCCAGTAGTCGCGGAAGATCCTGCCCAGGTCGCCCTTGGTGGTGGTCTCGACGGCGTCGGCCGCCTCCGAGGCCCTCACGTGCGTGTTCTCGCTGGCGAGCTTCTGGAACGCGGGGGTCTCGTCCAGCTTCAGCCGCAGGTAGAGGCCGATGATGCCGAGCGGGGCCGCCAGCAGGTACGGCAGGCGCCAGCCCCAGCTCTGCAGGCCGCTGTCGCCCAGCGTGACCGTCAGCAGCGTGACGAGGCCGGCCGCGCCCACGTAGCCGGCGAGCGTGCCGAACTCGAGGAAGCTGCCGAAGAACCCGCGGCGCTTGTCGGGCGCGTACTCGGCGATGAACGTCGAGGCGCCGCCGTACTCGCCGCCGGTGGAGAAGCCCTGCACCAGGCGCAGCAGGATCAGCAGCGCCGGCGCCCACAGGCCTATGGAGTGGTACGAGGGCAGGACTCCGATGAAGAACGTGCCGAAGGCCATCATCAGCATGGTCAGCGCGAGGATGCGCTGCCTGCCCAGCTTGTCCCCGAGCGGGCCGAGCACGACGCTGCCGAGCGGCCTGACCAGGAAGGAGATGGCGAAGGTGGCGAACGTCAGCAGCAGCTGGACGGTGCCGCTGCCGCCGGGGAAGAAGACCTTGCCGATCGTCCCCGCCATGTAGCTGTAGATGCCGAAGTCGTACCACTCCATGGCGTTACCGAGAGCGGCCGCTTTCACGGCGCGTTTGACGGCCGCCTCGTCCGTGACCGTGATGTCCGATCTGCGAAGACGCGGATTGCGGCGTTGTTTGATGGTGCGGAAGAGAGTGGGGTGTCGCCGGACCGCAGCCGGGTCGGCCGTTTCCTGGTAATCCTGGCCGGCCATGCGGGTTCCTTTCTGCGTACAACAGAGTCCAATGGAACCTTCTGCGCGCTCGAAGCGTCCGCAAACCCGGGTCGCACGCAAGTGCGACCCCGGTCACATGCCGCGGGCAGGACCCGTCAGACTCCCAGGTCCTTGATGATCTTCGCCACGTGGCCTGTGGCCCGCACGTTGTAGAGGGCGCGCTCCACTTTTCCCTCCTCGTCCACGACGATCGTCGAACGGATGACCCCCGTCACCGTCTTTCCGTACATCTTCTTCTCGCCGAACGCTCCGTACGACTCGAGGACGCCTTTCGAGGGATCGGCGAGGAGTGTCACTTTCAGGTTCTCCTTGTCCCGGAACTTCGCAAGTTTCTCCGGCTTGTCAGGAGACACACCGATGACGTCGTATCCGGCCCCGGCCAGCACGTCGAGGTTGTCGGTGAAGTCGCACGCCTGCTTCGTGCAGCCGGGGGTCAGCGCGGCCGGGTAGAAGTAGACGATGACCTTGCGGCCCTTGTGGTCGGCGAGCGAGACGTCGTTGCCGTCCGCGTCGGGGAGGGTGAAGGCGGGGGCGATGTCGCCGGGTGCGAGGCGTTCGGTCATGGGTCTCTCCGTATTCGGGCCGAGGCGGGGAAGCGGTACTCGTACACCGCGCCGCGCGTGTCGTCACGCCGGGGCGTACGCCGCCGAGCGTAATAGGGGGTGCCGCCGGGTGCGGATGCGGTTGTACTGACAGACTGTCGACGAAGGTGAACCGGATATGACGAGGGACGACGGAGGCGGCGCGGTGTCGGATGCCGATGCGAGGACCCCTGCGCAGATCGAGGCGGACATCGTCCGCCGGCGGGGCAAGCTTGCCGAGACGCTCGACGAGATCGGGGTGCGCGTGCATCCCAAGACGGTCATGGGCGACGCCAAGGCCCGGGTGGCTTCCACCGTGGATCAGACGGCCGGCCGTGCGTTCGTCGCCGTGAACCGGACGGTCTCGGACGTGAAGGCGCAGTTCGTCGGCGACGACGGTTCGCCGCGGCTGGCGCGCGTGGTGCCGGTGGCGCTGGTGATGGTCGGCGTGGTGGGGCTGCTCACCGTGTCGGTGCGGCGCCGCCGGAAGTGACCCGCCGCGGCGCGCCGGGTGTGGCAGGAGAGCCTGCCACCCCTGTGGCGCCGGGTGGCGGCCGCGCCAGGTAGGTTCGTGGCCGTGAGCGACAACACCCACGAGAAGCTGCCCATCCGGATGCTCCATGACCGTGTGCTGGTCAGGACGGACATCCCGGAGGGTGAGCGGCGTTCCTCCGGCGGCATCGTGATCCCGGCGACCGCGGCGGTCGGCAGGAGGCTGGCCTGGGCTGAGGTGGTCGCCGTCGGGCAGAACGTGCGGACGGTCGAGCCGGGTGACCGGGTGCTGTACGACCCGGAGGACCGCGCGGAGGTCGAGGTGCGCGGCGTCCCCTACGTGCTGATGCGCGAGCGCGACCTGCACGCGGTGGCCGCCGACCGGTTCGAGGGCGCGGTGGACGCCACGGGGCTCTATCTGTAGGCCGCTGGTCGCGGGTACGACACGGCGAAGGCCCGGTGATCGAGGTCACCGGGCCTTCGTGCTGTTCCGGCGGCCCCGCGGTGGCGGCTTTGCTACGGTCGGATGCAGCCCCGACGAGACGCGCCGTACCGGGCTCCCGATGGCGAAAACGCAAAGACGACGCACCTGTCCGTGTGTGCTCTTCCGGAGGTGTCGTCGTGGCGTGGGTTCTCCTTTTCGTGGCCGGACTGCTGGAGATCGTCTGGTCCATCGGCCTGAAGTTCAGTGACGGGTTCACCCGGCTGTGGCCGAGTGTGATCACCGTCGCCGGGGTCGTCGCGAGCATGCTGCTGCTGGCGCAGGCGGCGAAGTCGCTGCCGATCGGTACCGCGTACGGCGTGTGGGTCGGGATCGGCGCGGTCGGTGCGGCGGTGGTCGGCATGGTGGCGCTGCACGAGCCGGTGACCGCGGCGCGCATCTTCTTCGTGTGCCTGCTGGTGGTGTCGGTGGTGGGCCTTGAGGCCACCTCGGGCGGGAAGTAGCCGCCGTGGGCGGCTACTTCCCGCCTGCTATGTGCCGGTCGCGCCACCGCTGTCCGTCGAGCCGCCGCCGTCACCGCCGTCACCGCCGTCCGTGCCGCCGGTGTCCCCGGTGTCGCCGGTGTCCCCTCCGTCGGTGTTTCCTGCGGAGTCGCCGCCCGTGGAGTCGCCTCCCGTCGTGCCGGTGCCTCCCGTACCGTCGCCACCCGTGTCGGTGCCGTCCGTCGCGGGCGGCTGGGAAGTGTCCGTGCCGCTGGGCTCGTCGGGGGGCGCGCCCGAGGGCTTGTGGTGCTGCGCCGCGTCCGGCAGGAGACGCAGGTCGAAGTTCCGCACCGGGCTGTCCTTGAGCGCCGCCGCCGTGTACTGCGCCCAGATCTGCGCGGACGGGCCGCCGCCGTTGACGCGTCCCAGGCCGAGCGCCCCGTACAGCGGCTCGTGCCGTGCGCTCTTCGGGTCGGCGCCCATCAGCGCGACGACGGTCGTCAGGTCCGGTGTGTAGCCGGCGAACCAGGCGGCCTTGTCGTTCTCCGCCGTGCCCGTCTTGCCCGCGGCCGGCCGGCCCGCAGCCCGTGCCGC
This sequence comes from Streptomyces montanisoli, assembly GCF_017813245.1. Classification (GTDB taxonomy): domain Bacteria; phylum Actinomycetota; class Actinomycetes; order Streptomycetales; family Streptomycetaceae; genus Streptomyces; species Streptomyces montanisoli. Next base: position 7,281 of record NZ_JAGIQL010000100.1, on the reverse strand, counting down.
CGTGCCGGTGCCGCCCCTGCTGTCGACGACGGTGCGCAGGACCGACGTGGTGGTGTCGGCCGCCTGCCTGCTGACGGCCTGCGCCGGCGACCGCTTCGGCAGTGCGACGGCCGCGCCGTTCTTGGTGATCCGCGCGACGAGCGTGTAGTCCTCGCGCATGCCGTGGTTCGCGAGCGTCGCGTACGCCTGCGCCATGTCGAGGACGCTCGCGGTGGCGGGTCCGAGCGCGATGGACGGGGTGGCGGTGAGGTCGGGGGTGGAGGCGGGGAGGCCGAGGCTGATCGCCGTCTGCTCGACGGTGGACGGGCCGACGTCCTCGGCCATCTGGGCGTAGACGGCGTTGACGGACTTGTTGGTGGCCGTGCGGACGTCGATGTCGCCGTAGTCGTGGTCGTCCTCGTTGGCCGGCGCGTAGCCGGTGGGGCCGTTCGGGCCCTGCACCATGCGGTGGTTGTCGCCGTTGTAGGTGGTGTTCGGCGTGATGAGGTCGCCGTCCTGCGTGTGCGAGCCGTTCTGGAGCGCGGCGGCGAGTACGAACGGCTTGAACGTCGAGCCGACCTGGAAGTCGCGCCGGGTCGCGTTGTTCACGTACTGCTTGGTGTAGTCGATGCCGCCGTACATCGCCACGACGTCCCCCGTGGCCGGGTCGATGGACGCGCCGCCGACGCGGACGTCGCGGTCGGCGTCCCGGTCCTTCGACAGCTTCGAGTTCACGTTGTCGTCGACCGCCTTGACCAGCGCGTCCTGCCGGGGTTTCTGGAGCGTGGTGGTGATCCGGTAGCCGCCACTCGCGAGGGTGTCCTCGTCGAGGATCCTGCGGCCCGCGAGGTAGTCCTTGACGGCGCGGACGATGTAGCCGCGCTGCCCCGTCAGGCCCGCGGTCGAGGGGCCCGAGCGCGTCGGGGTGGGGAAGGACAGCTTGGCGCGTGCCGCCTCGGTCAGCCAGTGCTCCTTGACCATGCCGTCCAGCACGTAGTTCCAGCGGGCCTTGGCCGCGGACGTGTTCTCCGGGTGGGCGATGACGTCGAACTCGCTGGGCGCGTTGAGCAGGGAGGCCAGGTAGGCGCCCTGTGCGGTGTCGATCTTGTCGATGTTCTCCCCGTAGTAGGCCTGCGCCGCGGCCTGGACGCCGTACGCGTTGCGGCCGAAGTAGCTGGTGTTGAGGTAGCCCTGGAGGATCTGCCGCTTGGACTTCTCGCGGTTGAGCTTGACCGCGATGAAGAACTCCTTGGCCTTGCGGACGACGGTCTGCTGCTGCCCGAGGTAGTAGTTCTTGACGTACTGCTGGGTGATGGTCGAACCGCCCTGCGTCCCCTTGCCCGTGACGGTGTTCCAGGCGGCGCGCACCATGCCGGGCGGGTCGACGGCGGGCTCGCTGTAGAAGCCGCGGTCCTCGGCGGCGAGCACCGCGCGCTGAACGGTCTTGGGCACCTGCGCGAGTGGCACGTTCTCCCGGTTGATGTCGCCGTCGCGGGCGATCTGCGTGCCGTCCGCGTACAGGTAGACGTTCGACTGCGCGGTGGCGGCGGCGTTGGCGGGCGGGATGTCGACGAGCTTGTAGCCGGCGACGAAACCGCCGACCACGATGACGACGACCGCGACGACGGTGAAGAGCACCATGCGCCAGGTCGGGACGAGCCTGCGCCAGCCTGTGCGCCGGGGGCGGCGCTTCGACTTGCTCGGCGGGGTGGCGTCCGCGGCGGGCGTGGCTCCTGCCGGTGTGGCTCCTCCGGGCGTGGCTCCGGAGGGGCCGCCGTCGCCGCCCGGGGGGTCGCCCGGGTCCCCGTCCTGTCGTGAGGGCTCGTCACTCATCCGCGGGAGGCCTCCTCGGCAGGCTCGTGTCGTGTGGGCGCTTACTCGTATATATCCCGTGAACACTGCGGATTCCCATGAAACACGGTCGGAACGGTGGATGTCCGGCAGCCGGTCCGCGCCGTTTATTCGGTCGCCGCCGCCCACCCCGTTGGGCTAGGGTCGTGCGCTCGCTCGGATGTCCCGGGACCGTTCGCGACGTGATGGGAAGGGGCTGCCGTGCGGCTGTACGTGCTCGTGGCCACCGGCTCGTTGCGCCGGTACGCGACGTACCGGGTGGCCACCGTGGCGGGCCTGTTCACGAACATCGTCTTCGGCCTGATCATCGCCTACACGTACGTCGCCCTCTGGCACCTGCGTCCGCACCTCGGCGGCTACACGCTGCCGCAGGCCGTCACGTACGTCTGGATCGGGCAGGGGCTGCTCGCGGCCACCGCCATCATGGGCGGCGGCTTCGAGGACGAGTTGGCGGAGCGCATCCGCACCGGCGACATCGCCATCGACCTGTACCGGCCGGCCGACCTGCAACTGTGGTGGCTTGCCCAGGACCTCGGCAGGGCGCTCTACCAGGTGGCCGCGCGCGGCGTCGTCCCGCTGTTCGCGGGCGCGTTCTTCTTCGACCTGGCGCTGCCCGTGAACCCGCTGGTGTGGGCCGCCTTCCTGCTGGCCGTGCTGCTCGGGCTCGTGGTGAGTTTCGCGATCCGCTACCTCGTGGCGCTCGCGGCGTTCTGGCTGCTCGACGGCAAGGGCGCGGCGCAGGTGGCCGGGCTGGCGGCCACGTTCTGGTCGGGGATGCTGCTGCCGCTGAACGCCTTCCCCGGGCTGCTCGGCGAGATCGCGCGCGCCCTGCCGTGGTCGTCGATGCTCCAGCTCCCGGCCGATGTGCTGCTCGGCACGCGCGGTGGCTGGGGGACGCTGGGCGCGTACGCCTTCCAGGCCGGCTGGGCGGCCGCGCTGCTGGCGCTCGGCCGCCTGCTCCAGGCGGCCGCGACGCGGAGGGTGGTGGTCCAGGGTGGCTGACGGCTCACCCCGCGCCCTGGCGTGGCGGCAGCTTTGCGACGGCGTGCGGGCGTACCGGCTGATCGCGGTGATGGGCATCAGGTCGCAGCTGACGTACCGGGTGTCCTTCGCCGTCACGGCCTTCGGCAACTTCGCCGCCACCGCCTTCGACTTCGTGACGATCCTCCTGATGTTCACGCAGGTCGACGCGCTCGGCGGTTTCTCGCTGCCCGAAGTGGCGTTCCTTTACGGCACGTCGGCGACGGCCTTCGGCCTCTGCGACCTCGTGATGGGTTCGGTGGATCGCGTGGGCGCGCGCGTGCGCGACGGCACGCTCGACGTGCTGCTGCTGCGCCCTGCTCCGGTGCTCGCCCAGGTGGCCGCGGACCGCTTCTCGCTGCGGCGGGTCGGCAGGGTCGTCCAGGGCGGTGCCGTCCTGGGGTACGCGCTGGGCGCCGCGGACATCGACTGGGACGTGGCGCGCGTGGTCCTGGTGCCGGTGATGCTGGTGTGCGGCGGGCTGATCTTCGCCGCGGTGTTCGTGGCGGGCGCGGCGTTCCAGTTCTGGGCGCAGGACGCGGCCGAGGTGCAGTCCGCGTTCACGTACGGCGGCACGGCGCTGCTCCAGTACCCGCCGGGGCTGTTCGCCAAGGACCTGGTGCGCGGGGTCGTCTTCGTCGTGCCGCTGGCGTTCGTCAACTGGCTGCCCGCGCTGTACGTGCTGGGCCGCCCGCTGCCGCTGGGGATGCCGGACTGGGTGGGCTTCCTGGCGCCGGCGGTGGGCGCGGCGTGCTGCGCGGTGGCGGGCCTGGCGTGGCGCAAGGGCGTCAGGGCGTATCGCAGCACAGGCAGTTGAGGCGTGGCGGACACGGGCGAGGGACGGAAGGGGAAGCCTATGGAGGACATGGAGGACATGGAGGACATAGAGGACATGGAGGACGCGGCGGACGGGTTCATCGCGCTGGACGGCCTGGAGAAGGTGTTCGACGTGCGCCGGCGCGTCGGCGCCTTCCGCCGAGAGAAGCGGCGCGTGCGGGCGGTGGACGGCATCAGCTTCCGCGTGGCGCGCGGCGAGATGGTCGGCTACATCGGCCCCAACGGCGCCGGCAAGTCGACGACGATCAAGATGCTGACGGGCATCCTGACGCCCAGCGGCGGCCGGGTGCGTGTCGCCGGCATCGACCCTTCGCGTGAGCGCGCGCGGCTGGCCTCGCGCATCGGCGTCGTGTTCGGCCAGCGCACGACCCTCTGGTGGGACCTGCCGCTGATCGACTCCTACCGGCTGGCCCAGCGCATGTACCGGGTGCCGGACGCCCGCTACCGCGCCAACCTGGAACGCTGCGTCGAACTGCTCGACCTGGGCGCACTGTTGGACGTGCCCGTCAGGCAGCTCTCGCTCGGCCAGCGGATGCGCGGCGACATCGCGGCCGCCCTGCTGCACGACCCGGACGTGCTGTACCTGGACGAGCCGACCATCGGGCTCGACGTCATCTCCAAGGCCAAGGTGCGGGAGTTCCTGCGCGACCTGAACGCGGAGCACGGCACGACGGTGCTGCTCACGACGCACGACCTCCAGGACATCGAGCAGCTCTGCGGGCGCGTGATGGTGATCGACCACGGCAGGCTGCTGTACGACGGCCCGCCGGCCGGGCTGCACGAGGTCGGCGGCAGCGAGCGCACGCTCGTGGTCGACCTGGAGCGCGAGACGGCGCCGATCGAGCTGCCGGATGTGCCGGACGTACGGGTGGTGCGGGTGGAAGGGCCGCGCCAGTACCTGGCGTTCCCCGCGACGGGGTCGGCGGCGCCGCTCGTCGCCCGGGTGGCGGCCGCCTACCCGCTGGTCGACCTGTCGGTGCGGGAGCCGGACATCGAGACCGTCATCGCGAAGATGTACGTGGAGGGCGCGACGGTTCCTGAGGACCGTACGACCGTATGACGGGGTCGTCGCGGTTGGCTACGCTGACTCGTATGACGAGTGAACTGCCCGATCGCCGCGGGTCCGAGGGCCATTCGCCGGAGACGAGGGCGTCGGACGCGGAACGCGAGCAGATCGCGGAGCGGCTGCGCGAGGCGATGGCCGAGGGCCGGCTCGACATGGAGGAGTTCGACGAGCGGCTGGGCCTCGCGTACCGGGCGCGTACGCACGGTGACCTGGTGCCGCTGGTGCGCGACCTGCCGCGGCCGGCCGCCGCGAAGGCGGCGGGTGTCGCCGCCTCGACGGCGCACGGCGCCGAGGGTGCGTGGGCGGACCGGGTGGGGCGCGGCCCCGCCACGTCCACGGGCGCGTTCGGTGTCATGGGCGGCTTCGGGCGCAAGGGCAACTGGACGATCGGGCGCCGGTTCCTCGCGGTGGTGTTCATGGGCGGCGGCGAGATCGATCTGCGCGAGGCGCGGTTCGAGGAGCCGGTGACGGTCGTCCGCTGCTTCGCCGTGATGGGCGGGGTGCAGGTCACCGCCCCGCCTGACCTCGACGTCGAGGTGCGCGGCTTTGGATTCATGGGCGGCTTCGGCGAGGTGCCCGGCAAGGACGACGTGCCGGGCGCCGACCCGGACCCGGGCTCCCCGAAGGTCATCGTGACGGGCTTTGCGCTGATGGGCGGCGTCGGCGTCGAGCGCAAGCTCCGCAAGGAGGAGCGCCGCCGCCTCAAGGAGGAGCGCAGGCGCGAGCGCCTGGAGGCGGGCCGGGAGACGTACGAGGACAGGATGGCCCGCCACGAGGAGCGCAGGGCCGCGCACCGCGAGCGGCACGGCCGCGGTGGCTTGGACAAGGACCTCTGAGGGCGCGCGGCCCCTCGCCCCGCCCGCCCCGTACTGCCCTGCGGGCAGGCTTCCGACGGCGGCGGGCCGTTGCCGCCCTGTCCGCCCACTGCTTGGGCGCGCGCCGCCTGGTCGCAGGCGTGCGGATCCGCACGCCTGTGGCGCGGCGGGGCAGGACGTTTGCGCGGCCGTGACGGCCTGGACAAGGACCTCTGCGGGCGCGCGGCGCGCGCCCCCGCCACCCCCGGCCGGGCGGGGGCACGCCGCTCGGCCGGGCGCGGTCGGGCCGTGATGTCCTGCGGGGGAGGCCCAACCGGACGGGCGTGGCGGCCTCAGCAAGGAGGGCGTGCGGCCCGCACTGCGCGGTCAGTGGCGCGCCCGCCGGGTCGGTGGCGGCGGATCCGCACCGCCTGCGGCGGGGGAGCGGCCGGGGCTGCGGGTCGCCGCGCGGACAGTGGCGCGCCGCCAGGCCGGCGGCGGGCCGCCACGCGTAAGGAGCGGCCGGGGCTGCGCCCCGTAGCGGCGGGCGTCGCGCGCGGGGCGCGCTACGTTGCCGCCGGGGCGTGGCTGCCGAGCAGTGCGCGCAGGTTGACCGCTGACGCCATCGCCCGGTAGCCGGCGTCGCTCGGGTGCAGGCCGTCGCCCGAGTCGTAGCGCGGCCGCAGCCGGCCGGGGGCGTTCGGGTCGCGCAGCAGCCGGTCGAAGTCCACGACCGAGTCGAACACCCCGCCCTTCCTGATCGCCGCGTTGACCTGGTCCCGTGCGCGCTCCTTGACCGCGTTGTACCCCGCGTGCGAGCCGAACGGGGTGAGGGTCGAGCCGATCACCCGTATCCCGTGCGCGTGGGCCTGGCGTGTGAGCTGCCTGAGCCCCGTCACTATCCGCGCGCCGGTGCGCTCGTGCCCGTGCAGGATGTCGTTCACCCCGAGGTCGACGAAGACGGCGCGCACGTCCGGCCGTCCCAGCGCGTCCTCGCCGAACCTGGTGATCGCGGCCCGCCCGCTGCGGGTGGCGGACGCGTCCCTGAGGACCTGGTTGCCGCCGATGCCCTCGTCGACGACGCCGTAGTGACCGTAGGCGCTGTCGCGTACGCGGGCGGCGAGGAAGTCGGGCCACCGGTGGTTGCTGCCGGGCGACGATCCCACACCGTCGGTGATCGAGTCGCCGAACGCGACGACCGTGCCGGACGACCGCCTGTTGCGCACGTCCACGGCGGTGACATACCGCCAGTACGGCGTCGGCGTGGCGTACGCCGTGCCCGACGCGTCCTCCGTGCGGTCGCCGCGCGCGAGGTACGACGTCTGCCGCGTGTGCGAGTGGTACGTGACGGCGCCGCCGACCGCCGGTGTGTACAGCGTGAGGAGCAGGTCGGTGCCCGCAGGCACCTGGAGCGTCACCGGGTCGCTCACCACCTCACGGCCCACGGGCACGCGCCGCGACAGCGACCGCTCGCCGCCGAAGGTGAGCCGCCGCATCGTGCCGGGCACCGCGGCGGGCCCGCCGGCGTCGGCGACCGCCACCGACGCGTGGCCGATGAGCAGGGGAGCCGTGCCGTACAGGTTCGAGAACGTGACGCGCGCGGCCGTCCCCCCGATGCTCGTGTGCACCACGTTGCGTATCGAGCGGCCGGGCAGCCCGTGCGGGGCGTCCGGCTCCGCGCCGACCGCGCCCGCTGCCCAGGTGCCCGTCCAGGCCCCGGCGGCGGCCGGCGCC
>NZ_JAGIQL010000010.1 GCF_017813245.1 Streptomyces montanisoli | reverse complement strand
GCGGAGGCCGTATGCCCGGCGCGACCGCCGGCGCCGGGGAGGCCGCGGGGGCCGTGCTCAGTGCTGGCCCGCGCCACCGCGGTGGCGCGGGGGGACGGCGGCGTGCGGCGCCGATCCGGTCCGGGCCGCGGAGCCCGTATCCCTGGCGCGACCGCCGGGGGCGCCGCGGGGCCGGGTGCGGCGTTGGTCGGCACCACCGCGGTGGCGTGGGAGCACGACGGCGGACCGTGCCGGTCCGGGCTGCCCCGCGGAGCCCGTACCGTCCGGCTCAGTGCCCGTCGCCGGCCGGCGCGGCGCGGGAGGCCAGCAGGAGGCGCTGGAGTTCGCGGGCCGCGCGCGGCGGCGCCACGTCGCTGCGGTGCGCCAACGCGATCGTCCTGCGCAGCCCCGGCGGCGCGAGCGCCGTGACGCGCAGGTCGCGGCCCGCCCGCTCCGCGACCATGCTCGGCACGACCGCGACGCCGAGACCCGCACGCACGAAGCCGAGCACCGCGTCCATCTCGCCGCCCTCCACGATGAACGACGGCTCGAACCCCTCGGCGCGGCACGCGGCGACCGTCAGCTCGCGCAGGTCGTAGCCGTGGCGGAACATCACGAGCGGCTCACCCTGCAGGTCCGCGATGCGCACCGGCCGCCGGGGCGCGGGGCCGGCCGCCGAGGACACCACGACCAGGTCCTCCTGGAGCAGCTCGACCGTGGTCAGCGCGGGCGAGGGCGTCGGCAGCGGCAGGACCACCAGCGCCAGGTCGAGCCCGCCGCGCGCCAGCTCGCGCACCAGGTCGTGCGAGCCGCTCTCCTCGATGCGCAGCTCGATGCCCGGATGCAGGTCGTGGAAGGCGCGCAGCACGTCGGGCAGCAGGCCGGTGCACAGGCTCGGCGTGGCGCCCAGCCTGATCCGGCCGCGCCGCAGCTGCACCAGCTCCTGCACCTCCTGGCGCGCGGTGTCCGCGTCCGCCAGGATGCGCCGGGCCAGCGGCAGCAGCGCCTCACCCGCCTCGGTCAGCGCCACGTTGCCGCGCGCCCTGCTGAACAGCGTGGCCCCCAGCTCGTGTTCGAGCGCACGGATCTGCTGGGACAGGGAGGGCTGCGAGACATGGACGTGCTCCGCGGCGCGCGTGAAGTGGCGCGTCTCGGCGACAGCGACGAAGTAGTGGAGCTGATGGAACTGCACGGTCCCATGATAGGCACCGCCTATGGACATGAGCCACACCATGTCTTGGACCTCTGGGACCCCGCGGCCTTACGTTCACCACATGGCTCTGGCTACGCGCACGGACAAGCGGCCTTCCCTGCCCAGAACGGTCTGGGACTCGACGGTCGGCAAGAAGACGGTGATGGCCGTCAGCGGCCTGCTCATGCTGGCCTACCTCGTGGCCCACATGTACGGGAACCTCAAGATCTTCTTCGGTCCCGGCACGTTCGACGGCTACGCGCACTGGCTCCGCGTCGTCGGCGAGCCGTTCCTCCACTACACGTGGGCGCTGTGGATCATCCGCGTCGTGATGGCCGCGGCCGTCGTCGCGCACGCCGTCACCGCCTACCAGCTCAGCCGCCGCGACCGCGCCGCCCGCCCCACCAAGTACGTGCACAGGAAGGCGCGCACCAGCTACGCGACCCGCACCATGCGCTGGGGCGGCGTCATCCTCGGCCTGTTCATCGTCTGGCACATCCTGGACCTCACCACCGGCACCGTGCAGCCGGGGTTCGTGCCCGGCCACCCGTACGCCAACGTCGTCGCCGCCTTCCACGAGTGGTGGAACGACGTCATCTACATCGTCGCGATGCTCGCGCTCGGCCTCCACATCCAGCACGGCTTCTGGAGCGCGGCACAGACCCTCGGCGCGGGCAGCAAAACCCGCGACCGCACCTTCAAGACCCTCGCGAACCTGCTGGCGCTCGTGCTGACGCTGGGATTCGTCGCCGTACCCGTCGCCGTCATGACCGGACTGGTGAGCTGACATGAACGAATACACCCGATACACCACGGGCGAACCCGTGGTGGACACCAAGGCCCCCGACGGGCCCGTCGAGCAGCGCTGGAGCCGGCGCCGTTTCGAGGCCAAGCTGGTCAACCCCGCGAACCGCAGGGGACGCACCGTCATCGTCGTCGGAACCGGCCTCGCGGGAGGCGCCGCCGGCGCCACGCTCGCCGAACAGGGCTACCACGTGGTGCAGTTCTGCTACCAGGACTCGCCGCGTCGCGCCCACTCCATCGCCGCGCAGGGCGGCATCAACGCCGCGAAGAACTACCGCAACGACGGCGACTCGATCCACCGCCTGTTCTACGACACCGTCAAGGGCGGAGACTTCCGCTCCCGCGAGTCCAACGTGCACCGCCTCGCCGAGGTGTCCGTCGAGATCATCGACCAGTGTGTCGCGCAGGGCGTGCCGTTCGCCCGCGAGTACGGGGGCCTGCTCGACACCCGCTCCTTCGGCGGCGTCCAGGTCTCCCGCACGTTCTACGCACGCGGCCAGACGGGGCAGCAGCTCCTGCTCGGCGCTTACCAGGCCCTGTCCCGCCAGATCGCGGCGGGCAACGTCGAGATGCACCCGCGCACCGAGATGCTCGACCTGATCGTCGCCGACGGCCGCGCCCGCGGCATCGTCGCCCGCGACCTGATCACCGGCGAGATCTCCACGTACTTCGCGGACGCCGTCGTGCTCGCCTCCGGCGGCTACGGCAACGTCTTCTACCTGTCGACCAACGCGAAGAACAGCAACGCCACCGCCGCCTGGCGGGCGCACCGCCGCGGCGCGTACTTCGCGAACCCCTGCTACACGCAGATCCACCCCACCTGCATCCCGCGCTCCGGCGACCACCAGTCGAAGCTGACGCTGATGAGCGAGTCGCTGCGCAACGACGGGCGCATCTGGGTGCCCGAGCAGCGCGGCGACGACCGGCCACCGAACGAGATCCCCGAGGACGAGCGCGACTACTACCTGGAGCGCATCTACCCGTCCTACGGCAACCTCGTGCCGCGCGACATCGCCTCGCGCGCCGCGAAGAACGCCTGCGACGAGGGGCGCGGCGTCGGCCCCGGCGGCCAGGGCGTCTACCTGGACTTCGCAGACGCCATCCGGCGGATGGGCCGGGCCGCCGTCGAGGAGAAGTACGGCAACCTCTTCGAGATGTACGAGCGCATCACCGCGGAGAACCCCTACGAGGTCCCGATGCGCATCTACCCGGCGATCCACTACACGATGGGCGGCCTGTGGGTCGACTACGACCTCCAGACCACCGTCCCCGGCCTGTTCGCCATCGGCGAGGCCAACTTCTCCGACCACGGCGCCAACCGGCTCGGCGCGTCCGCGCTGATGCAGGGACTGGCCGACGGCTACTTCGTCCTGCCGCCCTCGCTCGGCGACTATCTGGCACGCAACCCGGGCCTCGCACCGCTGGACGACGACCACCCCGCGGTCGCCGAGGCCGTCGCCGAGACGGAGGACCGGCTCCGGCTGCTGCTGTCCGTCGACGGCGACCGCACCCCCGACTCCTTCCACAAGGAGATCGGCGAACTGCTGTGGGAGCTGTGCGGCATGGCGCGCACCGACGAGGGGCTGCGCAAGGCACTCGACCGCATCCCCCAGATCCGCGAGGAGTTCTGGCGCCGGATCAAGGTCCCCGGCACCGGCGACGAGCTCAACCAGGCGCTGGAGAAGGCCAACCGCGTCGTCGACTACCTGGAGCTCGCCGAACTGGTCTGTCTCGACGCGCTGCACCGCACGGAGTCGTGCGGCTGCCACTTCCGAGAGGAGTCCCGGACCGGCACGGGCGAGGCCGCGCGCAAGGACGAGGAGTTCTCCTACGCCGCGGCCTGGGAGTTCACCGGCACCGGCACGGCACCCGTCCTGCACAGGGAAGACCTCGCCTTCGAATACGTCCACCCCACCCAGCGGAGCTACGCATGAGGCTCACCCTGCGCATCTGGCGGCAGGCGAACGCCGACGCCGAAGGCGCCATGACCACCTACGAGATCGACGGCATCACCGAGGACATGTCCTTCCTCGAGATGCTCGACGCGCTCAACGAGAAGCTCATCCTGGCGGGCGACACCCCCGTCGCCTTCGACCACGACTGCCGCGAGGGCATCTGCGGCGCCTGCGGTGTCGTCATCAACGGGGACGCGCACGGCCCCGAGCGCACCACCACCTGCCAGCTGCACATGCGGCACTTCGAGGACGGCGACACCATCGACGTCGAGCCGTGGCGCGCGGGCGCGTTCCCCGTGGTCAAGGATCTCGTCGTGGACCGCTCGGCGTTCGACCGGATCATCGGCTCGGGCGGCTACGTCACCGCGCCGACCGGCGCGGCTCCCGAGGCCCACGCGACGGCGGTGCCCAAGCCGGCCGCGGACTCGGCCTTCGAGCACGCCGAGTGCATCGGCTGCGGCGCGTGCGTGGCGGCGTGCCCCAACGGCGCTGCGATGCTGTTCACCTCGGCGAAGGTCAACCACCTGAACGTGCTGCCGCAGGGAGCGCCTGAGCGCGAGACCCGCGTGCTCGACATGGTGGCCAGGATGGACGAGGAGGGGTTCGGCGGCTGCACCCTGGCGGGCGAGTGCGCGACGGCCTGCCCCAAGGGCATCCCCCTGACGTCCATCACCTCGATGAACAGGGAGTGGCTGAGGGCCACCCGCAAGGCCGGCCGCTGAGCGGGCCCGCCGCGGCGCGCTACCCGTTCGGAGCAGTCGCCCGCGGGCGGCCGCCGGCGGGCCGCGCCGCCGGTCGGACGCGGTCCGGTACCCCCTAACGGGCGGTTCGGTGCACCGGACGGCCCTGTCCGCTTCGCTCCTCTCGCGATCATGACTTCCACTGGAGGTCAGACGGCCCCACTCGGGTGAGCCGTGCCCGCCTTCATGGCGGCTTCCGAAGGAGTCCGGATGAAGAAAACCGCTGTGAGAGCTGCCGCCGTGGTGGCGGCCGCTCTCTTCGCGTCGACGGCGACCGCCTGTTCGAGCAGCGGCTCGTCAACGCACCACAAGGGGGACACGGCGGAGCACGTCAAGGCCGCGGCCGACAGCGCCTCCCCGTCGTCGAGCATGTCCGCCGGCATGAAGGACGCCGCGGCGACCATCATGACGAGCAAGGTGCCGGGACTCGGCGAGATCCTCGTGGACAGCAAGGGCCACACGCTCTACATGTTCGCCAAGGACACGACGGACAAGTCGATGTGCACGGGCGCGTGCGCCAAGGCGTGGCCGCCGGCCATCGTGACGGCCAAGCCGAAGGCCGGGACCATGTCCCCCTCGCCGTCCATGTCCGCGTCGATGTCGGCTTCCGCGTCGGCGTCCGCGTCGATGTCGGCCTCGCCGAGCCCGTCGTCGTCGGCCATGGTCAAGGAGTCGCTGCTCGGCACGGTCAAGCGCAGCGACGGCACGCTCCAGGCCACCTACGACAAGCACCCGCTCTACTACTTCGCCGAGGACAAGAAGGCGGGCGAGGCGCTCGGCCAGGGGTCCACGGCCTTCGGCGCGAAGTGGTACGTGCTGGACGCCCAGGGCAAGCGCGTCACGGCGATGCCGATGAAGAGCGCGAGCCCGAGCAGCACCGGCACCCCCACCATGAAGTCGAGCAGCAGCGGCAGCAGCGGCAGCCAGTACTGACGCAGGACTGCCCGCAGGCCCATCGGGCCCCACGGATGTGCCAGGGCCCCGGACGCGCTCAGCGTCCGGGGCCCCGCCGTGTTTCCCGGCCGGGTCGCGCCGGGGGCGCACCCGGGCAACGTGGCCGGAAACCCATGGCCGGCCTCGTGCGGCGCGCTCCCCCGTGCGCTCTCGTGCCCCCTGCCTGTCTCACCGCGCGCATGTGACCCGTGTCATGAGGTGCACCCCGCCGACCAGCCGGTTCGGGTCCCCGCGTCCCCGATGGGCGGTGCGTGTGTGACGCCCGGGGCGTCCGCGCATCCGTTCGAAGTATCTACACCACATATGGATGTCATATGGAGGAGATAGATTACTTGCATCAACCAACGTTCCGCGTTCGCACGCGCCGCGGGGTGGCACGCGTACGCGCACGCGAAGGAGTCAGGACATTGTGGGTATGAGCCGAACAACCGCAGCACAGCCGTCGCGGACCGGCCCGGGCGAGCGCTACAAGTGGATCGCCCTGTCGAACACCACGCTCGGCGTGCTGATGGTGATGATCAATCAGTCGATCGTGCTGATCGCGCTCCCCGACATCTTCCGCGGGATCGACCTGAACCCGCTCGACCCCGGGAACACCAGTTACCTGCTGTGGATGCTCATGGGCTTCATGGTGGTCACGGCGGTCCTCGTGGTGACGTTCGGCAGGCTGGGCGACATGTTCGGCCGCGTCCGCATGTACAACATGGGCTTCGCCGCCTTCACCATATGTTCGATCGCGCTCTCGCTCACGTACTTCAACGGCAGCGCGGGCGCCCTGTGGCTGATCGGCTGGCGCATCGCGCAGGGCATCGGCGGCGCGCTGCTGTTCGCCAACTCGACAGCGATCCTCACCGACGCCTTCCCCACGCGCCAGCGCGGCACGGCGCTCGGCATCAACTCGATCGCCGCCATCGCGGGATCGTTCATCGGCCTGATCCTCGGCGGTGTGCTCGCGCCGGTCAACTGGAAGCTGATCTTCCTGGTGTCCGTGCCGTTCGGCATCTTCGGCACCGTGTGGGCGTACCTCAAGCTGCACGACACCGGCGTGCGGGTGCACGCCAAGATGGACTGGTGGGGCAACATCACCTTCGCCATCGGCCTGATCGCCGTGCTGGTGGGCATCACCTACGGCATCCAGCCCTACGGCTCCTCCACGATGGGCTGGGGCAACCCGATGGTGCTGACCGCTCTCATTGGCGGTGTAGTTGTCTTGGGCATCTTTGTCTGGATCGAGCGCACCGTCGAGCAGCCGCTGTTCAGGCTCTCGCTCTTCCGGCTGCGCGCCTTCACCGCGGGCAACATCGGCAGCCTGATGATGGCCCTCGGCCGCGGTGGCCTGCAGTTCATGCTGATCATGTGGCTCCAGGGGATCTGGCTGCCGCTGCACGGCTACAGCTTCGAGAAGACGCCGCTGTGGGCCGGCATCTACATGATCCCGCTGACCGTGGGCTTCCTGCTGTCCGCACCGCTGTCCGGCTGGCTCTCCGACCGGTTCGGCGCCCGCATGTTCACCGTCGGCGGCGCCGTGGTCACCGGCGGCGGGTTCGTCGCGCTGATGGTCCTGCCGACCAACTTCAACTACTGGCTCTTCGCCGTGCTGCTGTTCGTCAACGGACTCGGCTCCGGGCTGTTCGCGTCCCCCAACAGGGCCGAGATCATGAACTCGCTGCCCGCCGACGCGCGCGGCGTCGGCGCGGGCATGGGCGCGACGTTCCAGAACTCCGCCTCCGTGCTGTCCATCGGCATCTTCTTCAGCCTGATGATCGCCGGCCTCTCCCACACGCTGCCGAGCGCCATGCACTCGGGCCTCGTCCATCAGGGCGTGCCGGAGAACGTGGCCTCCGGGGTCTCGCAACTGCCGCCCATCGCGGTGCTGTTCGCCGCCTTCCTCGGCTACAACCCGTTCCAGCAGCTGCTCGGCCCGCAGCTGTCGAGCCTGCCCGACCACGGCGCGTCCATCACCAGCAAGCAGTTCTTCCCCGACCTGATCTCCGGCCCCTTCCACTCGGGCCTCGTCGTCGCCTTCTGGTTCGCGATCGCCGCCTGCGCCGTCGCGGTGATCTCCTCCCTGCTGACGGGCAAGCTCGGACGTGCGCACGGCGTCGTCTCGCCCGAGCCGCTCGGTGAGGAGCTGGCCGCCGTATCGGGCGAGGCCGGGCTCGCCATGACCGAGCTCGTCGTCCCGGAGGGCGGGAGCGTCAGCGGCGAGGCGGCGGGTGCCCGGGACGGTTCCGCCGACTGACCTCAGCGCCCCGCACGCTGCGCCACACAGCACCCCGCCTCGCCCCGCCGCACCTCACCGGGCCTCCCCGCGCCCGTCCGCCGACCCCGGCGGGCGGGCGCGGCCGTACGAGTGGCGCCCCTGACGTCGAGGCCGCCGGAACCCTGCCGTCCACCGTCGATTTTCTGACGTTTCCGTGACCCCGCCAGGGGCACTCTTGTGCGAGCGGAAACGAGTGGCCTTAGGTTGGACCGGAGCGCCCGGCCCCGACCGGGCGGGCGCCACTTCGGCCTCGACAGGAGGACCCGGCCATGCCACTCGACGACGTCGCAGGTGGGCGCGGTGCGCTCACCGAGGAGGAAGCGGAAGCGCTGCTCGACGGCATCTGCTTCAAGACGGGCCCACCCCGCACCGTGGGGGTAGAACTGGAATGGCTCGTTCACGACCGTCACCACCCCGAACGACCGGTACCGGCCCACCGCCGCGCGACCGCGTTCGAGCAGCTGCGGGCAGTACCGCTCGCTTCCGCACTCACCTTCGAACCCGGCGGTCAGCTGGAGCTCAGCTCGCCGCCCGCCGCGTCCCTGACGGAATGCATATCCACCGTCGGCGCGGACCTCAACGCCGTACGCGGGCATCTTCGCGCCGCCGGCCTCGCGCTCGCCGGATACGGCCAGGATCCCTGGCACCATCCCGACCGCATGCTCCACGCCCCGCGCTACGACGCGATGGAGGCGTACTTCGACAGATCCGGCACCACGGGCCGCGACATGATGCGCACCACCGCCTCCGTGCAGATCTGCCTCGACGCCGGCCACGAGGAACCAGGACCGCTCGGCCACGGGCGCCGCTGGCACCTCGCCCACCTGCTCGGCGCCGTCCTCGTCGCCGCGTTCGCGAACTCGCCGATGCGGCGCGGCCGCGCCACCGGCTGGCGCTCCACCCGGCAGGCCGTGTGGACGAAGCTCGACCCCGGGCGCACCACCGCCCCCGCCGGCATCCGCGACCCCCGCGTCGCCTGGACGGCCTACGCCCTGGACGCGCCCGTCATGTGTGTCAGGGCGCCCGACGGCCCCTGGGACGTGCCGGAAGGGCTGACCTTCCGCGAGTGGATCAGGCGCGGACTGCCGCGCCCGCCGGACAGGTCGGACCTCGAATACCACGTCACCACGCTGTTCCCGCCGGTCAGGCCGCGCGGCCACCTGGAGCTGCGGATGATCGACGCCCAGCCGGGCGACAACGGCTGGATCGTGCCCCTCGCCGTGACCACTGCGCTGTTCGACGACCCGGAGGCGGCGGAGACCGTCTACCGCACGGTCAAGCCGCTCGCCGAGACGGCCGGGCCGCTGCCCCCGCCCGGCAACCTCCTGTGGCTGAACGCCGCGCGCCACGGCATGGCCGACCCGGAACTGCGCACGACGGCCGCCGCCTGCTTCGCGACCGCCCTCGAGGCCCTGCCGCGCATCGGCGCCGAGCGGGCCGTCCAGGACGCCGTCGCCGACTTCACCGACCGCTACGTCCTACGGGGGCGATGTCCCGCCGACGACGTGCGCGTCCCCGAACCCGAGAAGGACCTCCGCTGATGACCGACCGACCCGCCGAGACCCCGAAGACCGCTCAGGGCGCCACCGCACGGGCCGCTCAGGGACAAGGCGCCACCACTCCGGCCCCGCCGGCGCCTGGGCAGGACGCCGCGGCGCTGCGCGAGCGCGCCGTGGCCACGCTCACCAGGGCGCGCGACCGCACCGCCCTGCTGACGTCCTGCGTCGACGAGCAGGACCTCACCGCACAGCACTCGCCCCTCATGTCGCCGCTCGTGTGGGACCTCGCCCACATCGGCAACCAGGAGGAGCAGTGGCTGCTGCGCACCGTGGGCGGTCGGGACGCCGTGCGCCCCGACATCGACTCCATCTACGACGCCTTCGAGCACCCGCGCTCCGAGCGCCCCACGCTGCCGCTGCTGCCGCCCGCCGAGGCGCGCGCCTACGCCGCCGACATCCGCGACCGCGTGCTCGACGTCATCGAGCACACCCCGCTGCACGACGGGACACCCCTGCTCGACGCAGGGTTCGCCTACGGCATGATCGCCCAGCACGAGCAGCAGCACGACGAGACCATGCTCATCACGCACCAGCTGCGCAAGGGCCCCGCCGTGCTCCACGCGCCCGAACCACCCGCCCAGGACACGGGCGGCGCCACCGCGCTGCCCACCGAGGTGCTCGTGCCCGCGGGCCCGTTCACCATGGGCACCTCCACGGAGCCGTGGGCGCTCGACAACGAGCGCCCCGCGCACCAGCGGCTCGTGCCCGCCTTCCACATCGACACCGTGCCCGTCACCAACGGCGCCTACCGCGCGTTCGTCGAGGACGGCGGCTACGAGGACGAGCGCTGGTGGGCGCCGCGCGGCTGGGCGCAGATCCGCGAGCACTCCATCGGCGCCCCGCTGTTCTGGCGGCGCGACGGCGGCGGCTGGCTGCGCCGCCGCTTCGGCACCGTCGAGCCGGTACCCGACGACGAGCCGGTGCTGCACGTCAGCTGGTACGAGGCCGACGCCTACGCCCGCTGGGCCGGCCGGCGCCTGCCCACCGAGGAGGAGTGGGAGAAGGCCGCCCGCCACGACCCCGCCACCGGCGAGACCCGCCGCTACCCGTGGGGCGACGCCGACCCGGCGCCGGAACACGCCAACCTGGGCCAGCGCCACCTCAGGCCCGCCCGCGCGGGCAGCTACCCGGCCGGCGCCTCGCCGCTCGGCGTGCGCCAGCTCATCGGGGACGTCTGGGAGTGGACGTCGAGCGACTTCCTGCCCTACCCCGGCTTCCGGGTCTTCCCGTACCCGGAGTACTCGCAGGTGTTCTTCGGCGGCGACCACAAGGTGCTGCGCGGCGGCTCCTTCGCGGTCGACGCGGTCGCCTGCCGCGGCACGTTCCGCAACTGGGACCTGCCGGTGCGCCGGCAGATATTCTCCGGCTTCCGCACCGCCCGGGACGCCTGATGTGCCGCCACCTGGCCTGCCTCGGGCCGACCGTGCCGCTCGGCGAGGTGCTCGTCGCGCCGGAACACTCCCTGTACACCCAGTCCTGGGCGCCCAGGCACCAGCGGCACGGCACGGTCAACGCCGACGGCTTCGGCGTCGGCTGGTACGCGCAGGACGACCCGGTGCCCGCGCGCTACCGGCGCGCCGGTCCCGTCTGGGCCGACCTCGGCTTCGCCGACCTCGCCCGCGTGGTGCGCACGGGCGCCCTGCTCGCGGCCGTGCGCGACGCCACCCTGCCGGGCGCCGACGGTGAGGCCGCGGCCGCGCCGTTCGCCGCAGGACCCTGGCTGTTCAGCCACAACGGCGCGGTGGGGGAGTGGCCGGGCAGTCTCGCGCCGCTCGCCCTGACACTGCCGGCACAGGAGCTGCTCGGCCTCGCCGCGGGCAGCGACTCCGCGCTGGTGTGGGCGCTGGCCCTGCACCGTCTGCGGGCCGGCGACGCGCTCGGCCAGGCCCTCGCCGACACCGTACGCGACGTGGCCGGGGCCGCGCCGTCCTCCCGCCTCAACCTGCTGCTCACCGACGGCGCGGCCGTGGCCGCGACGGCGTGGGGCGACACCCTCTGGTACCTGCACGAGCCCGGCCGCCGCGCTGTGGTGGCCTCGGAGCCCTACGACGACGACCCGCGCTGGCGCGAGGTCCCCGACCACACCCTGCTCGTGGCGACCCGCGCCGATGTGACGCTCACCCCTCTCAAGGAGCCACCCGCGTGAGCCCTTACACCGTGACCCGAACCCTGCCCGAGGACGCCACGGGAGCGGCGCTGCGCGCCGACGTGCGCGCCGGCCTGACCGCGTCCCCCAAGTCCCTGCCGCCCAAGTGGTTCTACGACGCCCGCGGCAGCGAACTCTTCGAGGAGATCACCCGGCTGCCCGAGTACTACCCGACCCGCGCCGAGCGGGAGATCCTCGCCGGCCGCGCCGCCGAGATCGCCCGGGCGACCGGGGCACGCACCCTCGTCGAACTCGGCTCCGGATCGTCCGAGAAGACCCGCCACCTGCTCGACGCGCTGACCGAGGCGACCGGGCTGCGCGACTACGTGCCGGTCGACGTGAGCGAGAGCGCGCTGACCGGGGCCGCCGAGGCGCTGCTCGCCGAACGCCCCGATCTGCGCGTGCACGCCCTCATCGCCGACTTCACACGGAGCGTGGAGCTGCCGCCGACCGAGGGGCCGCGGCTCGTGGCGTTCCTCGGCGGCACCATCGGCAACCTGCTGCCCGCCGAGCGCGCACGGTTCCTCGCCACGGTGCGCGCGCTGCTCGTACCGGGCGACACGCTGCTGCTCGGCACGGACCTCGTGAAGGACGAGGCGGTGCTCGTGCGCGCCTACGACGACGCGTCCGGCGTGACCGCCGCGTTCAACAAGAACGTGCTGGCCGTCGTCGACCGCGAACTCGGCGCCGACTTCGACCCGCGCGACTTCGACCACGTGGCCCTGTGGGACCGCGGCAACGAGTGGATCGAGATGCGGCTGCGGGCCCGGCGCGCCCTCACGGTGAAGGTGCCCGAGCTCGATCTCGTCGCCCACTTCGAGGAGGGAGAGGAGATGCGCACGGAGATCTCGGCGAAGTTCCGCCCCGAGGGCGTCGACGCCGAACTGACGGCGGCCGGGTTCGCCCCGGCGGGCCGGTGGACGGACGAGGCTGGCCGCTTCGCGCTCTGCCTGGCGACGGCGGCCTGACCCGCCGCCGCACGCGACGGCACACCGGGCCTCGCGCCCGGCCCAAAACGGCCATGGAGCCGGCCGCGCCCGCTCAGGGCGTGGCCGGCTCCGGCGCGTCCGCACGAGCCGGCCCTCGTCCCCGGCCCCGCCCGGCGTTGACACCGCACGGCGCTCGGGCGGAGACTCGTCGGGCCACGTTGTGAACGAGTGTTCGCACAGCGCACAAACCGAGCGCGCCGACCCCGGTGGCGGGAGAGAGCCGAGATCCATGAGCCTGCGGGATGTCTATGTCGTCGACGCCGTACGAACCCAGGTGGGCAGGTTCGGGGGCGCCCTCGCCCGCGTACGCCCCGACGACCTCGCCGCCCACGTGGTGAAGGCGCTCGTGGACCGCACCCCGGCCCTCGATCCCGCGCGGATCGACGACGTCGTGCTCGGCGACGCGAACGGCGCGGGGGAGGACAACAGGAACGTCGCCAGAATGGCCGCGCTCCTCGCGGGACTGCCGGTGTCCGTGCCGGGCGTCACCGTCAACCGGCTGTGCGGCTCGGGCCTCGAAGCCGTCATCCAGGCCGCGCGCGCCGTCGCGCTCGGCGACGCGTCCGTGGTACTCGCCGGCGGCGTCGAGTCGATGAGCCGCGCCCCCTGGGTGGTGCAGAAGCCGGAGCGTGCCTTCCCCGCGGGCCACCAGCAGCTCTGGTCGACCACCCTCGGCTGGCGCATGACGAACCCGGCGATGCCCCCCGAGTGGACCGTGGCACTCGGCGAGAGCGCCGAGCAGATCGCCGACAAGCACGCCATCACCCGCGAGCAGCAGGACGCGTTCGCCCTGGACAGCCACCGCAAGGCCGCCGAGGCCTGGAGCGCCGGGCTCTACGACGGCGAGGTCGTGCCGTACCCCGGCGCCGACCTCGCGCGTGACGAGTCCATCCGCGACTCCACGTCGATGGAGGCGCTCGCCAAGCTGAAGCCTTCCTTCCGTACCGACGGCACCGGCCGCGTCACCGCCGGCAACTCCTCGCCGCTCAACGACGGCGCGGCCGCCCTGCTGCTCGTGGACGAGGACGGGCTGCGCGAGACCGGCCGCGAACCGCTGGCCAGGATCAGGACGTCCGCCGTCACCGGCGTCGAGCCCAACCTCTTCGGGCTCGGCCCCGTCGAGGCCGCGCGCCGCGCCCTCGAAAAGGCGGGCAGGACGTTCGCCGACCTGACCACCCTCGAACTCAACGAGGCGTTCGCCGCCCAGTCGCTCGGCTGCCTCGCCGAGTGGCCCGAAGCCGACCCGGCGATCGTCAACCCGCGCGGCGGCGCCATCGCCATCGGCCACCCGCTGGGCGCCTCGGGGGCGCGCATCGCCGGCTCCGTCGCCCACCAGCTCGCGGCGGCCGGTTCCGGCACGGGGCTCGCCGCCCTCTGCATCGGCGTGGGCCAAGGCCTCGCACTCGTCCTCGAGCGCTGAGCGAAGGGCGGCAGCGGACCATGCGCACCACCGTGGGCATCATCGGCGCGGGCCCGGCCGGGCTGCTGCTGGCCCGGCGCCTGCACCTCGCGGGCGTCGACTGCGTCGTCCTGGAGAACCGCGACCGCGCCTACATCGAGCGGCGCCAGCGCGCCGGACTGCTCGAACAGGGCACCGTCGACGCGCTGCGGGAGGCCGGCGCGGGGGCGAGGCTGGACGCGGAGGGCCTCGAACACCACGGCGTCGAGCTGCGCTTCGACGGGGTGTCCCACCGCGTCGACTTCACCGCGCTCGCGGGTCGCGGCGTGACGGTCTACGCGCAGACCGAGATCGTCAAGGACCTCGTCGCCCTGCAACTCGCCGACGGGCCACCGCTGCTGTTCGGCGCCGAGGCCCTCGCCGTCGAGGGCGCGGACGGCGACCGGCCCACCGTCCGCTACCGGCAAGGCGGGCGCGAATCGGTCCTGGAGTGCGACTGGGTCGCGGGGTGCGACGGCTTCCACGGCGTGGCGCGCGCCGCGATACCGGCGGCGCTGCGCACCACGCACGAGCGGGACTACCCGTTCTCCTGGCTCGGCATCCTCGCCGACGCCGCCCCGTCCAGCGAGGAGCTGGTCTACGCGCGCGGCGAGCACGGCTTCGCACTGCTGAGCATGCGCTCGCCCACCGTCTCCCGGCTCTACCTCCAGGTGCCGAACGGCACCGACCCCGGCGACTGGCCCGACCAGCGGATCTGGGACGAGCTCGACACGCGCCTCGCCTCCGGCGGCGACCCGTCGTGGCGGCTTCGGCGCGGCGCCGTCACCGGCAAGAGCGTCACACCGATGCGGAGCTTCGTCAGCGAGCCCATGCGGTACGGACGCCTGCTGCTCGCCGGAGATGCCGCGCACATCGTGCCGCCGACCGGTGCGAAGGGGCTCAACCTCGCCGTCTCCGACGTACGGCTGCTCGCCCGCGCCTTCGAGGAACTGCACCGCACCGGCTCCACGCGCCTGCTCGACGCCTACCCGGCCACCGCGCTGCGCCGCGTCTGGCAGGCCACGCGCTTCTCGTACGACATGACGACCATGCTCCACGTGCCCGACGGGCAGAGCGGCTTCGACCGGCGGATCGAGCTGGCGCGGCTGCACCGCATCGCGGCCTCGCGCGACGCCTCCGCCGAATTCGCCGCCCTCTACACGGGCCTGCCCCTCGACTGAACCCCCCCCCGCCGCACCACCGACCCGCCGCACCATCGCCCCGCCCCGCCCCGCCAAGGAGAGCGCCGTGACCCTGCTCGACCCGAAGACCTGGCAGCCCGCGCCCCTCTCGGGCGGCGACATGCCCGTGGTGGAGCCCGCCACGGGCGAGACGCTCGCGACCGTCGCCCTGGCGGCCCCGACGGACGTGGCGGCCGCCGCACGCGCCGCGCGGAAGGCGCGCCGCGACTGGGCCGCCACGCCCGGATTCCTGCGGGCGGCCGTGCTGCGCAGGGCCGGCGACCTGTTCGCCGAGCACGCGCCCGAGCTGCGCACATGGCTGGTCAGGGAGTCCGGGTCCATCGAGGGCAAGGCCGACTTCGAACTGCACGTGGCCGCTCAGGAGTGCTACGAGGCCGCCGCGCTCGCCACGCGCCCCACGGGCCAGGTGCTCGCGAGCGAGGAGCCGCGGCGCTCCTTCACCCGGCGGGTGCCCGCGGGCACCGTCGGGGTGATCGCGCCCTTCAACGCCCCGCTGATCCTCTCCATCAGGTCGGTCGCCCCCGCGCTCGCGCTCGGCAACGCGGTCGTCCTCAAGCCCGACCCGCGCACCGCGGTCTGCGGCGGCCTCGCACTCGCGGCGGTCTTCGCGGCGGCCGGGCTGCCCGGGGAACTCCTGCACGTCGTGCCGGGCGGCGCCGCGGTCGGCCAGGCCCTCGTCGCCGACGCGTCGGTGCCCGTCCTGTCCTTCACGGGCTCCACGGCAGCCGGACGGGCCGTCGGCGAGAGCGCGGGGCGGCTGCTCAAACGCGCCCATCTGGAGCTGGGTGGCAACTCCGCGCTCGTGGTGCTCGAGGACGCCGACGTCGAGGCGGCCGTCGCCCAGGGCAGCTGGGGCTCCTACTTCCACCAGGGCCAGATCTGCATGACGACGGGCCGCCACCTCGTGCACGCCTCGCTGTACGACGCCTACGTCGAGGCGCTCGCGGCCAAGGCCGACTCGCTCGCCGTGGGCGACCCGTACCGCGACCAGGTCCACCTGGGCCCGCTCATCGACGCGGGCCAGCGCGGCAAGGTGCACGACCTCGTGGAGGCAAGCGCGGCCGACGGCGCTCGCCTCGTGACGGGCGGCACGTACGAGGGGCTGTTCTACCGGCCCACCGTCATCGCCGGGGCCGGCGACCGCACGCCCGCCTACGCCGAGGAGGTGTTCGGGCCCGTCGCGCCCGTGCGCCCGTTCACCACCCTGGACGAGGCGGCCGCGCTCGCCGCCGACTCCGCGTACGGGCTCTCGCTCGGCGTCGTCACCCGCGACACGGCGCGCGGCCTCGCGCTCGCCGACCGGATCCCGACCGGGATCGCCCACATCAACGACCAGACCGTGAACGACGAGGCGACGGCCCCCTTCGGCGGCGTGGCCGCCTCGGGCACGGGGGCGCGCTTCGGCGGGGACGCCAACCTGGAGGCGTTCACCGAGCTGCGCTGGACCACGGTGCGCGAAAGCCCGGCCGCGCATCCCTTCTGAGAGCGCGGCCGGGCTGATGCCCGAAGCGGCCACCGCCCTGCGGCGGTGCGTGGTTCAGGCGGCGATCACTCGGCGGTCTCGGTCTTCTCCTTGGCCTCCGCCTCGGCGATGGACTTGCGGACCTCGTCCATGTCCAGCGCCCTGGCCTGGCCGATCACGTCCTCGAGCGCAGCCTCCGGCAGGGCACCCGGCTGTGCGAAGACCGCGACGTTGTCGCGCACGATCATCAGGGTCGGGATGGAGCTGATGTCGAACGCGGCCGCGAGCTCCTGCTGGGCCTCCGTGTCGACCTTCGCGAAGACGAGGTCCTCGTGGCGCTCGGAGGCCTTCTCGTACACCGGTGCGAACTGGCGGCACGGACCGCACCAGGAAGCCCAGAAGTCGATCAGGAGGAAGTTGTTCTCCGACACGGTCTCGTCGAAGTTCTCCTTCGTGAGTTCCATCGTGGCCATGGCCTGATTACCTCTTCCTGTTTCCGGTTCAGCCGCTTCGCACAACGGTGTGCGCCGAGGGCGTATTCCTGCCGCCCCTTCCCCCTGATCGTCTGGCCATGCAGCCGTACGCCCAGCAGACTGAGCGCATGACGGAAGCAATGGAGTACGACGTCGTCGTGGTGGGTGCGGGACCGGTCGGGGAGAACGTGGCGGACCGCGCGCGGTCCGCCGGTCTCAGCGTGGCGATCGTGGAGAGCGAACTGGTGGGCGGCGAGTGCTCGTACTGGGCCTGCATGCCGAGCAAGGCGCTGCTGAGGCCCGTGATCGCACGGGCCGACGCGCGCAAGGTGCCAGGGCTGCGGGCGGCCGTGCAGGGGCCGCTCGACGTCCCCGCCGTGCTGGCCAACCGTGACGCGTTCACCTCGAACTGGAAGGACGACGGCCAGGTCGAGTGGGTGAACGGCATCGGCGCCGACCTCCACCGCGGCCACGGCAGGCTGGCGGGCACGAAGCGGGTCGGCGTCACCACGCCCGAGGGCCGCGAGGTCGTCCTCACCGCGCGCCACGCCGTGGCCGTCTGCACCGGCAGCAGGGCCGCCGTGCCCGGCCTGCCCGGCGTCGCGGGCGCAGGCGTCTGGACGAGCCGGGAGGCGACGAGCTCTCCCCGCGTGCCTGACCGCCTCGTCGTCGTCGGCGCCGGCGTCGTCGGCAGCGAGATGGCCACGGCCTACCAGGCGCTCGGCTCGAAGGTCACGCTGCTGATCCGGGGCGGCAGGCCGCTGCCCGGCATGGAGCCGTTCGCCGGCGAACTCGTCGCCGACGCGCTCACGGAGGCCGGGGCCGTCGTGCGGACCAACTCGTCCGCCGCGTCCGTCGAACGCGACGGCGACGAGGGCCCGGTCACCGTGGTCCTGGAGACCGGCGAGCGCATCGAGGCGGACGAGGTCCTCTTCGCCACCGGACGTGCCCCGCGCAGCGAGGACATCGGCCTGGAGACCGTCGGGCTGACGCCCGGGCAGTGGCTGGACGTGGACGACAGCCTGCGCGTCGACGGGCACGACTGGCTGTACGCGGTGGGCGACATCAACCACCGGGCGCTCCTGACCCACCAGGGCAAGTACCAGGCGCGCGTGGCCGGCGACGCCATCGCGGCGCGTGCGCAGGGCGTCCCGCTGCTGGAGACCGACCGGTGGGGCATGCACGCGGCCACCGCCGACCACGCCGCCGTCACGCAGGTGGTCTTCACCGACCCTGAGGTCGCCTCGGTCGGCCCCACGCTGGAACAGGCGGAGCGCGCCGGGCTGCGCGTGCGGGCCGTCGACCAGGACATGGGCGCGGTCGCGGGCGCCGCGCTGTACGCCGACGGGTACACCGGCCGCGCGCGCATGATCGTGGACCTGGACCGCGAGATCGTGGTGGGCATGACGTTCGCCGGCCCGGGAGCGGGCGAACTGCTGCAGTCGGCGGCCGTCGCCGTGGCCGGCGAGGTCCCGATCGACCGCCTGTGGCACGCGGTCCCGCCGTACCCGACGATCAGCGAGGTCTGGCTGCGCCTGCTCGAGGCGTACCGCGGCTGACGCCGCGCACCGCACCCGCACCGTGCGGGCACGCTCCGCACGGTGCGGAAATCCGTCCCCCAATACCGGGCGGATTCTGTCCTCTACCGGTCGTAGCGTGAGGTCACACGACCGCTTCACACGCACGGAGGGGACCCATGCACTTCGCATCGACCCGTATCATCACCGCCGACGTCGCCCGCCTCGCCGACTTCTACGAGCGCGTCACCGGCGTCCGGGCGAACCGGTACACCGAGGACTTCGCCGAACTCGTCACAGACTCGGCCACGCTCGCCATCGGCTCGACCCGCACCGTCCCGATGTTCGCGCCGGACAGCGCCGAACCGGCGGCCAACCGCAGCGTCATCATCGAGTTCTTCGTCGAGGACGTGGACAGCGCCCACCGCGACCTGTCCGGCTACGTCGAGGAGTTCGTCAAGGAGCCCACCACGATGCCGTGGGGAAACCGCGCACTGCTGTTCCGCGACCCCGACGGCAACCTCGTCAACCTCTTCACCCCGGTCACCCCCGAGGCCATCGAGAGGTTCGCCCGCTAGCTGTATCGATCACGAGCGTCCGGGGCGCCTCGCGCCCGTACGCGCCCACCGTCCGGCGATGACGGAGCACACCACCAACTGCATCTGGTGGAACATCATGAGCGGCACCACGGCAAGGCCTGCTCCCGGACCGAACAGCACGGCGGCCATCGGAACCCCGTTGACCAGGCTCTTCTTCGAGCCCGCGAAGACGACCGCGATCCGGTCCTCGCGCGGGAAGCCGAGTACCCGCGCGAGCACCGACGTCGCTCCGAGCGCGACCGCCAGCAGCGACGCCTCCACGACGGCGAGCAGCAGCAGCCGCGTGACCGGCACCCGCTCCCACACCCCGCCCACGACGCCCGCGCTGAACGCGTTGTACACGACCAGGAGCACGGCTCCGCGGTCGACGCGGCCCAGCGCCCGTCTGTGGCGGGCGACGGCCGCTCCGATCCGGCCGCGTGCGAACTGGCCGAGCAGGAACGGCAGGACGATCTGCGTGCACAATCCGGTGATCCGCCCCGGCGAGAACGGCGCCTGGCCGCCCAGGAGCAGCGCCGCGAGCGCCGGGGTGGCGACCATCCCGAGGAGGCTGGAGTAGGTGCCGGCACACACGGCCGCGGAGACGTTGCCGCCGGCGATCGACGTGAACGCGATCGACGACTGCACCGTCGAGGGGACCAGGCAGAGGAAGAGGAACCCCGTGTAGAGGTGCGGGTCGAGCACCGTGGGCACCAGCAGCCGCGCGGCCACACCTGCCAGCGGGAACAACACGAACGTGCTCGCCACGATGGCCAGGTGCAGCCGCCAGTGGCGCAGCCCGGCCACCGCCTCGGCGGTGCTCAGCCGCGTGCCGTACAGGAAGAAGACCAGGCCGACGGCCACGTCCGTCACGTCGCCCGTCACCGTCGCCGACGAGCCGCGCACCGGCCACAGCGTGGCGCACAGCACCGTCCCGAGCAGGGCGGCGACGTACGGATCCACACGGAACGGCACACGGCCCGGGCCCCGGCCGGGGCCGTCCGCGCGCGAGGGGTGCGGGGGGAGTCCGGGCCGTGTCACAGGACCCGCACCGCGTCGCGCGCGGCGGCCGCGGCGTCCCCCGCCCCGTCGCCGGTCTCGGTGGTCTCGTCGGTCTCGTCCAGCCAGGACCTCACCGAGTCGTTGTGCTGGCCGAGGGTGGGAGGCGGCAGATGGCGGGTCCTGCCGCCGCCGTCGAACTGCCACGGCGCGCCCGGCAGTGTGATGGGCCCGAGCGTCGCGTGGTCGACCCGGACCGCGAGCCCCTGCTGCCGGGTCTGCTCCCAGTCGTAGACCTCGTCGATCGTGCGGACGCGTCCCGCGGGCACACCGGCATCCGCGAGCCGCTCCAGCCACACATCGGCGGACGCCCACCGCAGCACACCCTCGAGTTCGGCGGCCAGTTCGGCGCGCCGTCCGACCCGGTCGGCATTGGTGGCGTAGCGGGGATCGTCGGCCGCGAGGCCGGCGACGGACGCGAGCGCGTGCCACAGCTTCTCGCTCCCCACGGCGATCTGGATCGCCCCGTCGGCGCAGTGGAAGAGCCCGTAGGGGGCGATCGACGGATGCTGGTTTCCCGTCGCCTCCGGCACCTGCCCCGCGACGGTCCAGCGTGTCCCCTGGAAGCTGTGCACGCCGACCATGGCCGACAGGAGCGATGTGCGCACCACCCGGCCGCGGCCCGTGCGGGCGCGTTCCAGCAGAGCCGCGAGCACGCCGCTGACCCCGAAGATGCCCGCGAGCAGGTCCGCGATCGGCACGCCGCACTTCGCGGGGGCGCCGGGCTCACCCGTGAGGCTCATCAGCCCCGCCTCGCCCTGGGCGATCTGGTCGTAGCCGGGCCGGTCCCCGTGCGGCCCTCCGTGGCCGAACCCGCTGATGGAGAGGATCACGAGCCCGGGGTTGAGCAGGTGCAGCCGGTCGGCGCCGTAGCCGAGGCGGTCCATGGTCCCGGGCCGGAAGTTCTCCACCAGCACGTCCGCGCGCCTGACGAGGCGGCGCACGAGCGCCCTGCCCTCCGGGCTCCTCAGATCGGCGGTCACGGACTCCTTGTTGCGGTTGCAGGCGAGGAAGTACGTGGACTCGGTGTCCGCCGCCCCGCCGGGCGGCGGCGAGACGAACGGCGGCCCCCAGCCGCGTGTCTCGTCGCCGCCGGGCGCCTCGACCTTGATCACGCGTGCTCCGAGGTCGCCCAGCATCATCGCGGCGTGCGGCCCCGCGAGTGCGTGCGAGAGGTCGAGGACGAGCCGGCCGTCGAGCGGGCCCTGCCCGCTGGTCACTGCGTCAGGCATGGAAGGACTCCCGGGGGTACGTGGCGGGGTGGTCGGGTCGTGTGGTGTGACGCGGCGCTCGCGGCGTCACACCGAGGCCGCCGGTATGACTGTGTGCCGTGAACCTAGGCGCTCGGGGATGAGCGAGGCCTCCCGCGCGGGTTAACGGATCTTCACCTTCCCGTGTGGCAAGCGCCGATGAGCCGGTGCGGGCGGCAAACCGCCTGTGTAATGGGCGCCATGGCACTCGCGGAGCTGTTGATCGTGGAGGACGACGCGGACATCGCCTCCGAGCTGGAGCAGGCGCTGACCGGACACGGGTACGGGGTGACGTGCGTGGGCACGGGGGCGCTGGCCGCGCAGGCGGCCCTGCGGCGGGCGCCCGACCTGGTCCTGCTCGACCTCGGGCTGCCCGACATGGACGGCGTCGCGCTCTGCCGCAGGCTGCGTGCCTTCCTGCCGGTGGAGAGCGTCATCGTCGTACTCACCGCCCGCACCCGGGAGTTCGAGGTGGTGGTGGCCCTCGACGCGGGAGCCGACGACTACCTGACCAAGCCGTTCAGGCTGACGGAGCTCCTCGCGCGCCTGCGCGCCCACCTGCGCAGGCGGGCCGCGACCTCCGGCCCCCCGGTGATCCGGGTCGGCTCCACCAGCATCGACACACAGGCCAGGCGCGTGACCGTGGAGGGCGTCGAAGTGGCGCTGCGTCCCAAGGAGTTCGACCTGCTGGTGGTCCTGGCGAGGGCGGCCGGGGCCGTCGTCAGCCGGGAGCGCCTGATGGCCGACGTGTGGGACGAGCACTGGTTCGGCTCCACGAAGACACTGGACGTGCACGTGTGCGCCGTGCGGCGCAAGCTCGCGGACGCCGACCCGGAAGGCTCACGGCGCATCGTGACCGTACGCGGCAAGGGATACCGCTACGACACGGCCCGCCCGGCGACCGCTGACGGCCCGGCCTGCCACTGACGCCCGAACGGCGGTCGCGCTGCCGTCACCAGAACCGGTGCGTCCCCGGTAGCGGCCCACCGGTCGCGGCCCACCGGGCCCTGCTCGCCACGGCCCTGCTCGCCGCAGCCCGGCCCGGCCCGGGCGGTCGGAGCCATGGCCGGGCCGCGTCCTGCCGTGTGACTTCCGCGGGCGCGTGCGGGCCCGCGGTGCCGTTGGCCGCGCCCTACGGCCGGCGCGGCCACCTCACGGCGCCTCCGGGTCGGCCGCGGGCAGCATCAGGCTGAACACCGGCCGAGGGCCCGCCCTGCGCAGCAGCAGCCTGCCGCCCTCGGCCTCGGCGAGGGAGCGGGCGAGCGTGAGGCCGATGCCATGCCGCCTGCCGGGACCTTCGGCGGACTCGAAGACACGGTCGCCTTCGGCCGCCGGCCCCGGTCCGTCGTCGCCCACCTCGATCGCGACGCCCGCCCCCACATCGACGGCGGTCAGCCGGATCTCGCCGCGGCCATGGGTCAGGGCGTTGTCCACGAGCGTCTGCACCACCTGCACGGTCGCCGCCACCGACCCACGCGCCAGGGGCAGTTCCGGCTCGCACCGCACGGTGAGGCGGCGCCCCGCCTCCGCGACGGCGTCCCGGTTGCGCCGCGCGATCCGCTCCAGAACCTCCGCGGCGTCGATGCCCTCACCGCCCCCGTGCGTCTCGCGCGCCAGCCGCAGCAGATCGTCGATGGTCTCGCCCAGGTGGTCAGCGCGGCGCAGAGCGGTGTCCAGGGCCGTGCGCCTGCCGCGGTCGTCCTGCGTGCGTGCGGCTTCGAGGCCGAGGACCAGCGCCGTCAGGGGCGTGCGCAGCTGGTGGGAGACGGCCGTGCTGAACGACCTCTCCCGTTCGAGCACCTCGCCGAGGCGGCGCGCGGTCGCGGCCAGCGCGCGCCCCGCCGCGTCCGCCTCCCGGATGCCGCTGCGCACCGGCTGGATGGTGAAGTCACCGGCGCCCAGGGCCCGCGCCGTCTCGGTCAGCCGCTCGAGCGGCACGGCGACCCGCCGGGCGAGGTGCACCGCGAGCAGGACGGAGAGGCCGACGATGGCCGCCCCGGTGGCCGCGAGCAGGAGCCAGGTGCCGGACCTGCGGTCGGTGATCGAGTCCCACGGCGTCCACACGCGCACGACGGCCGTGACGACGCCGTGGCGCGCGACGGGCACGGAGACGGCCAGGTGGCTGCCCTCCACGCCCTGGTGCAGCGAGCCGTCGCGTGCCGCCTCGGCCACGCGGGACGACGGGGGCCCGTTGCCGCTCAGCCGGCGGCCCGCAGGCGTGTAGAGAGCCTCCCGCGCTGCCGCGGGCGGGCGTTGGGACGAGTGGCCCGAGTGGCCCGAGTGGCCCGAGCCCGGCCCGTACGCCTCGTCGCGGGGCAGGCCCGCGGCGAGCCACACGGCGTCCCGCTGCAGCCGGGCGACGGCGCCGCCGCGGTAGAGCCGGTCCATCGACCAGGCGAGCGGCACGGTGAGCACGGTGACCGCGCACGCCGCGACGGCCACGATCGACACGAGCACCCGGCGGCGCAGCGGACTGCCGTCCCCCGCCGGACGCGCGGACGAACCCGTCGCGCCGGCTGCCGTCCTCTTCCCGCACGTCATCGCCACGCGGCCAGCCTACCGAAACAACTACAGTGTGTAGGAGTCGATGCGCGCCGTGTGACCGGTCGCCTCAGGCGAGCAGCCGGCGCCCGTACCAGTCCCTGGAGTCGCCGATGCCGGGCAGGACGAAGAAGTACCCGCCGCCGAACGGCTGGACGTAGTCGACCAGCGGCTCGTCGACGAGCCGCTCCTGCACGGTCTCGAACTGGCGGTGCAGGTCCTGCTGGTAGCAGGCGAAGATGTGCCCGCACTGCAGGTTGCCGTTCTCGTCCATGCCGAGGTCGTAGTTGTACGAGCGGCGCAGCAGGCGCTGGTTGTTCGTGCGGTGGGTGCGCGGGTTGGCCAGCCGGATGTGGGAGTCCAGCGGGATGACCTTGCCGTGGGGGTCCTTGGCGTAGTCGGGGGTGTCCGTCTCCACGTTGCCGTCGAGCGGGGCACCGCTGTCGCGGCGGCGGCCGAACATCCGCTCCTGCTCGTTGATCGAGACACGGTCCCAGAACTCCACCAGCATCCGGATCAGCCGGACCACCTGGTAGGAGCCGCCCTGCGCCCAGGCCGGCTCGGCCGGGTCGTCCACCCACACCAGGTCCTCTGCGGTGGTGCGGGTGGGGTTGGCCGTGCCGTCCTTGAAGCCGAGCAGGTTGCGCGGGGTGCCCGAGGGGCGCGGTGGCGAGCCGTAGCCCTCGATCTTCCACCGCAGCTGCATTCCGCCGCGCGTGTGCTTGGTGAGGTCGCGGATCGCGTGGTGGAGGGTGTCGGCGTTGTTGGCGCACAGCTGGAGCAGCAGGTCGCCGTGGGTCCAGCGCGTTTCGAGCGCGTCGTTGGGGAAGGTCCGCATCGGGGTGAGGTGCAGTGGCTTCGCGGCGGACAGCCCGAAGCGGTCGTCGAAGAGCCCGGCCCCGACCGACAGGGTCATGGTGAGCCCGTCGGCGGGGACGGTGGGCCCCAGCACGTCGCTGTCGGACGGCGGGTGACCGATGCCGAGGTTCGGCGGCGTCCCGCCCGAGGTCAGGAAGCGGGCGCGCTCCGTGAGGGTGTGCATGAGGTCGACCAGATCCGCGCGGCCCGCCGCCGTCACGTTGAACGCCGCGAACATGGACGAGCGCTGCTGGTGCGGCGGCGCCGGGGTGAGGACGCCTGCCTGGTGCGCGCCGTGGAACGGGTAGGACGACGGGGTGTGGTCGCCGCTCGCCGTGCCCGAGTCGTCGGCGTGGGCGCCCGCGGCGAGTAGCCCGCCGGTCAGTGCGGTGCCGGCCGCGCCGGCCGCACCGCCTTGGAGGAACGCGCGTCGGCTGACGCCCATGGCAGGTCTCCTTGGTCGGATCGTGAGGGTCGAAGTCGGGGGGTGGGCTTGTGGCGTTGTGAGGGTCCGCCGCGGCCGGCGGTTGTGGCCCGGTCAGCGGGCGAGTGGCACTTCCAGCAGGTCGGGAACGTCGGCCAGGGTTTCGAGCGCGCTGCCGATACGGGCGTCCACCTGCTGGCGCTGCGCGAGCGGTACGTCGTCGAACGGCCGCCAGACGCCGTGCTGCCGCGTGGCCCCGAGCGCCTTGTCCAGCGCGTCGAGTTGCTTGCTCGCGGTGGGCAGCAGCTCGGGGGAGCGGGGCCTCAGCAGCGGGGCGAGTTCGCCGAGGACGACGCGCGTCCCCTTGATGTCGGCCTCGGTCTCCGCGTACATGGCGCCCGAGCCCTGGTCGGCGGCGCCGGTCAGGCGGTCGCGCAGGGCGTCCTCCAGGATCTCGTGCGCCCGCAGGGGCAGGTCCGTCGGATCGACCGTGAGCTTCGGCAGCTTCTCGCGCAGCGTCGCGACGTCCTTGCCCAGCCGGTCGGCGACCGGGAGCAGGCCCGCGGCGCTCTCGCCGTGCCACAGCCCGTACTCGAGGCGGTGCAGGCCGGTGAAGTCCTTGTCGTGGACGCCGCCAGGCAGACCCTGCGGCAGTCCGTCCACGGCGTCCCCGAGGTCGCCGAAGCTGCCGTAGGCGGCCCCGATCCGGTCCCAGGTGAGCTGGGCGGGCAGCCAGTCCTTGCGTGCCGTGTCCAGGTGGTGGTGGGCGATGTCGTCACGGACGGCCGCCACCTGCCCCGCGAGGGTGGCGAGCTGCGGGCGGACGTAGGCGCGGTACTTCGCGGCCGCGGGCTTCAGGTCGGCCACGGACACCTGCTTCACGGCGACGGGTGCCGAGCCGGACGAACCGGAGCCCGAGCCGGACGAGCCGGACTCTGCGCTCGCCGTGACGGTACGGGAACTCGTCGTGCCCTTCCCCGACATGAGGCACTTGAACGTGTAGGCGCCGGCGTCGAGCGTGGCGGTCATCGTGCCCGTGGTGGCCGGGCCGAGCGTCTCTATCTCGCCGACGATGGCACCCGAGGCGTTGTCCAGGTTGATCTCGCCAGCCCGCCCGGACTTGTTGACCACCTGGAACGTCTGCGTCCCCGCGCGGGCCGAGGTCCAGTCGCTCGCGCAGCCGGAGGCGGTGACGGTGACCTTGGTGCCCTTGGACGTGTTGCCGCCGGAGGGCAGGAAGACGACGACGCCGGTCGCGGCCAGGGCGGGAGCGAGGACGAGCACGGCGCCCACCGTCCACGGGCTGCGCCCGGCGAGGAAGCCGGGCCCGCCGGGGGCGCGGGCACCGTCCGTCGCCGAAGCGTCCGTCGCCGAAGCGTCCGCCGCGGCGGACGGGACCGGCCCGGCCTCCGCCGCGGACGAGGCCGCAGGTGCCGCCTCCTTCGTGCTGGGCCCGGGGGAGGGGCGTCGTGCGGCGGCGGGCCGCGTCGCGCGGACGAACAGGGTGAGCGTGACGCCCAGGTAGACCGCCCACGCGACGACCTGGAGCACCGTCATGCGGGGCGTCAGTTCGGTGACGCCGGTGATGAGCGTGACCCACCAGGAGCTCGTCGGGACGCTCCCGCTGACGTCGAACGCCGTCCACGTGTGGCCGGGGAGCAGCCCGGCGTTCTGCAGTTCGCCGAGCCCGTACGCCAGCACGCCCGCGGTGATCACCAGCAGCGCGAACGCCGTGCGGGAGAAGAACGCCCCCAGGTTGATGCGGATCGCCCGGCGGAACAGCAGCCAGCACGCCAGGCAGGCGAGGGCGAGCCCGAGGCCCGCGCCGATCAGCGGGGACACCGTCTCGCCGGAGGCCCTGGCCGCCGTCCACAGGAACAGCGTCGTCTCGAGACCCTCGCGGCCCACGGCGAGGAAGGCCGTGGCAGCGAGGGCGCCTGCCCCGACCTGGGACGCGGCAGCCACCTTGGAGCGCAGATCCCCCGACAGGCTCGCGGCGGTCTTGCGCATCCAGAAGACCATCAGCGTCACGAGCACCACGGCGAGGACGCTGAGCGTGCCGCCCACGATCTCCTGGCCCGCGCTGGAGAGCACGTCGGTGGAGAAGGTCAGGACCGTCGCGAAGCTCGCCGCGACGGCCACGGCGCCGACGACGCCCAGCCACACCGGCGCGGTGGAGACCCGCTCGCCCTCGCCCGCGGTGCGGCGCAGAGCGGCCAGCAGGATGCTGACCACCAGCCCCGCTTCGAGTCCCTCCCGCAATCCGATCAGCAGATTGGGGAACGCGTCAGCCCAAGTCATAGTCGGTAAGGTAAGCCATGCCTTAAGGGCGGTCGCCATCGGCCCACGTGTTCGTGCCGCCCGGCGCCCTGGCCGGCCTGGCCGCCGGCGCACTCCTCCTCTCCTCCCGCCCCGGCGCGCGGGCACCCGCCGACGTGAGGTTCCCGCCGGTGGGAACGGCCCCGTCAACTACTACATCTCGTAGAATGAAGCGGGTGACCGCGTGCCGAGACCGTACGAGGAGAAGTCATGCAGACGCACTCGGAGGAGGCGGGAGGCGACCGGATCCTGGTCGTGGTCCCGACGTACAACGAGGCCGGGAACATCACCTCCGTCACCACCCGGCTGCGGGCGGCGGTGCCCGGGGCCGACGTCCTGATCGCGGACGACGACAGTCCCGACGGGACGGGCAGGATCGCCGACGAGCTCGCCGAGTCGGACGAGCGCGTGCACGTGCTGCACCGTCCCGGCAAGCGCGGGCTCGGAGCCGCGTACGTCGCCGGGTTCCGGTGGGGCATCGAGCGGGGCTACGACGTGCTGGTCGAGATGGACGCCGACGGCTCCCACCGGCCGGAGGAGCTGCCCCGCCTGCTCGCCGCCCTGGACGCGGGCGCCGACGTCGCCCTCGGCTCGCGCTGGGTCGAGGGCGGGAGCGTCGTGAACTGGCCCAGGTCGAGGCAGTGGCTCTCGCGCGGCGGCAGCGCCTACTCCCGGTGGCTGCTCGGCCTGCCCCACCGCGACGTGACGGGCGGCTACCGGGCGCTCAGGACCCGCGTGGTGGCGGGTCTCGGGCTCGACGCGATCAGGTCGCAGGGCTACTGCTTCCAGATCGACCTGCTGCGCCGGGCGTCGGCGCGCGAGGCGTCGATCGTCGAGGTGCCCATCACGTTCGTCGAGCGTGAGATCGGCACGTCCAAGATGAACCGGGCCATCGTGGCGGAGGCGGTGTGGCGCGTGGCGGTGTGGGGGACGCTCAGGCGGCTGAGCCGGCCGGCGTCGGCGGGACGGGGCCGGAAGGACGCGGTCAGCCGCGGGCCGGGTGGCCCGCGGCGGCCGTGACGTGGCGGCCGCCGTCCGTGACGCGGTGCCCGTCCGGGTCGGTGACGTGGTGGCGGGTGGAGACCGACAGGTGCCCGGGCGTCGCCATGTCGAAGAGGTGGTCCATGTCCTGGGCGGACAGGATCAGGCTGATGCCGCAGACGGCCATCAGCGCCGCGTGGGCGACCACGAGGTACCGGCGGGACGGCGGGGGCGGGGCGAGCAGTGCCTGGACGCGCTGCGGCACGGGGCCCCCGGTCACGGCGAGGCCCAGCCGCGGCCGGCGGCCCGCCGCGAGCGCCGCTTTGGCGACGGCCCTGGCCACGAGCGGCCTGTCGCCGACGGCGACCGCGGCCTCCTCGTCGGCCCAGCGCTCCAGCGCGAAGGCGCCCGCCCGCTCGACGGGGCGCAGCAGCGGGTTGACCGCGCCCGCCAGGTGGAACACCAGCAGGAAGACGTGGTGGCGGTGGCGCAGGTGCGTCCGCTCGTGCGCGATCAGGGCGCCGCGCTCCTTGCTGTTCAGCGCCCGCAGCATCCCCGACGTCACGACGATCCGGCCGGGCGAGCCGGGCAGCGCGTACGCGTCGGGTTCGGCGTCGTCCACGATCTCGATCTCCCGGCCGGGCTCAAGCCCCCGGCTGTGCCGCCGGGCCACGAGCAGCAGGCGTCCCCTGCGGTACACGGCGACGGCCAGCGCGCCGGCGCAGGCGACGAGGATCAGGGCGCAGACGGCGGCCACGGGCCAGCCGACCGGCGTGTGCTCGGCCAGCTCGCCCGACGACCAGCCGCCCTCGGCGGCGAGGTCGGGGAACCTGTCGATGAGCGTGAAGCCGAGCATCCCGAGCGCCGCGGCCCAGCCCGCGCCCGCGACGACCGCGGCCACGGCGAGCAGCCACGACGCGAGGAACGGACGGAGTTTGCGTGCCGCCGACGGAGCCATGAGGGCCAGCACGGCACTGACGGCGAAGGGCGTGAAGAGGGCGATGCGCAAGGTGTCAGTCCTCTGCGTGTCCGCGCAGCAGTTGTTCCAGCAGTCGTTCGTCCTGCGGCGGGAGCTCCGAGACGAACCGGGCCAGCACCGCCGCCCGGTCCCCGCCGGTCTCCAGCAGGGCCCGCATGCCGGCCGCGGTGTGCCCCGCCTCGTCCCGCACCGGCGTGTAGTGGTAGCCCCTGCCGACGCGTTCGCGGGTGACCAGGCCCTTGTCGAACAGCCTGGACAGGATGGTCAGCACGGTGGTGTACGCCGGGTCGCCGGTTATCTGCTCGCGCACCGCGGCGGCCGACACCGGCCCGCCCGCCGCCCACAGCGCGGCGAGCACCTCGCCCTCCAGTTGCCCACGCGCCCGCCTGCCGTGCGGTGGAACCTCGTCCTCAGCCAAACCGCGTACCTCCGTCTTCCGCGATCGTATGCCCCGGCCGTGGCTTCCCAATAAAGTACTACCGGTTGTAGAGGCCGGTCGACGGTGGGAACGGAACGGGCGCGCAGGTCATGGGCGGCGCGCGGCCCACACGGAGCGCTCGGTGCGTACGGCGAGGTCGTCGCGGTGCAGGACGCTGCCGGGGCCGTCGGCGTCGAGGAGCCTGTCGAGCGCGGCGAGGTCCTCGGGCGGCAGCGCACCTTCGACGGTGGCGCGCATGCTCTCCAGGCTGATGAGCGCGTAGCGGCCGATCGCCGGGGAGCGGGATCCGTCGATGTGCACGGTGATCGTGCGCTCCTTCTCGACGGAGAATCCGGCCGCGGTCAGCTTGGGGCCCCAGTCGGCGCCGCGGTGCGGAACGTGCTCGGCGTGGTACCGCTCGCTCGCCGCGTGGCAGCGCTCCTCCAGGCCCGGCCGCTCTTCCGGGCCGTCCTCAGGCAGGAACCGGGGAAAGCCGGCGAGCTCGACGACGGCGAGCAGCCCGCCGGGCGCGAGCGTGTCGCGCACCCGGCGCAGGGTGCGGTCGGGGTCGGCCATGTGGTGCATGGACGCCGAAGCCCACACCAGGTCGGGCGTGCCGAGGTCGGGCCACGACGCGTCGAGGTCCGCCTGCACGGTGCGCACGCGAGCGTCGACGCCCAGGGCGCACGCCTTCTCCCGCAGGCGCTGCAGATGGCCCGCCGAGGCGTCCACGGCGGTGATGTGCGCCTCGGGCCAGCGTTCCAGCAGGGCGAAGGTGCCGGCGCCGGTTCCGCAGCCCAGGTCGACGACCTGGCGCGGATTCGAGGACAGGGGCAGCCAGGCGGTGAGGGACGCGATGTGGCCGGCGAGGATCTCGGCGTCCAGGTCGAGGACCTCGGCCTGGACGTCCTGGGCGCCTGCGTGGCCATGGTGGTGCGGGGTGTGGGTCATGCCGTCACCGTAGGCAGGGGATGCGCGTCACGCACGAGTACTTGCCGATACGGCAAGCGGATGGCCTCTCCGGCTGCGCGATACGCATGCTCGATACGCGCGCTCGATCAGGCCCCCTTCCGGTGGAACGCCCGATGCCACATTTCTATCTACATGATGTAGTAGGAATCATCGGCTGCTCGCTCCAGGGAGGAAAGCGCCGTGGACGACATCGTGCTCGCCGGACGCACGGACCACCAGACGGCCCGTGCGCCCGGCGCGACGCCCGGGGCGGGGCGCCGCGCCCGCCCGGCCCCGGACGTTCCGGCGCAATGGCACCGCGGCATCACGCTGCTCGCCACCATCAGCCTGTTCATCGGCACCCGCTCCGCATGGACGCACGCGATGTCGAGCGACACGCCCGTCGCCGCCGTCATCTCCGCCTGCTACGCGGGCATCCTCGTCTGCGGCGTGCTCGCCCTGTCCGTCCGCGGCAGGCGCGCACTCGCGTCCGTGGACCTCGGCGTCCTCGCGATCGGGATCGCCCTGGTGGTGTGCCGCTACTGGCTCGACCACGCCGGCAGCGACGAGGGGGTGCTGACCGCGCAGGCGGCCCACGAGATCCTCAGCGGCCGCCCCGTCTACGGGCAGCCCTGGCCCTGGCTGTTCGGCACGCCACGGGTCGGCGTCACCAAGACCATGGCGGGAGGCGGCGACTACACGTACGGCTATCCGCCGCTCACCGCGCTCCTCGCCGCCCCCGTCCACGCCGTCCTGCACTCCACGGCCGCGGCGACGCTCGTCACCACGGGCGCGCTCATCGCGGGCACCGTCGCGCTGTGGTGGACGGTGCCGCCCGCCTGGCGCTCGGCGGCGACCGCCGTCTGCCTCGGCTTCGGCATGCTGCCCGGCTACGCGCGGCTCGGCTACCCGGCGGTCGTCGCGCTCGCCCTGCTCGTCCCGGCGGTGGTGCGCTGGCCCGAGACCGGAGTCGGGGGACGGCTCGGTCGCCGCGGGGTGGCGCGTGCCTGCTGCCTCGGCGCGGCGTGCGCGGCCCAGCAACTGGCCTGGTTCCTCGCGCCGTTCCTGCTGGTGGGCCTGTACGCCGTGCGCCGCGGCGAACTCGGCGGCCGCGCGGCCCTCGCGGTCACGGCCCGCTACGCCTCCACCGCCGGCCTGGTCTGGCTGTCGATCAACGCCTACTTCATCGCCCAGGGCCCGCGCGACTGGCTCGACGGCACGCTCCTGCCGATCACCCAGGGCGCCATCCTGCACGGCCAGGGGCTCATGGGCATCTCGTACTACTTCACGGCCGGCAGCAGCCGGCTGGACTTCTACTCCTACGCGGCGCTGCTGCTGCTCGCCGGCCTCCTCGGCGCGCTCTTCCTCTTCCCCCGGCGGCTCGGTCCCGCGCTCACCGTTCTTCCCTGGCTGCCCTTCTACCTGGCGACCCGCTCGCAGGACGGCTACTTCCTGCTGATGACGCCGCTGTGGCTGGCCGCCGCCGCCACCGTCCCGTCCTCGACGCAGTCCGCGGCGTGGCGGCCGCCCATCAGCCGCCGCGGTGGACGGAGGGTGAAGGCGGCGCTCGCGGCGGGCGTCGTGGCGCCGGCCCTGCTGTGCGCGGGCGTGGCCGCCGCCAGCCCGCCACCGCTGGCCATGGGCGCCGTCACACCACGGCTCACCGACACACCGCGCCACGGCATCACCGCCGCGACGGTGCACGTGGTCAACAGGACCGGCGAGACTCTCACGCCGCACTTCGCGAGCCGCACGGGCCAGGGCGCCTCCCGCTGGTGGACGATCAAGGCCGGGCCCGCCTCGCTGGCACCCCACGCGTCCGCCACGTACGAGGTGAGCCCGCACGGCGGCTTCCGTGCCGTGCCCCGGGGACCGCACGCGCCCCTCCACCTGATCGCCGTCACGGCGAACCCGATGACGATCACCACGGCACCCTTCCCGTCACCACCGGCGTGACCGCCGCCCCCGGAACCGGCGCTGACCTGCGCGGGGTCTAGAATCGACCGTCCCACGCCCCCTACGGAACCGGCAGAACCGTGCCCCTCCCCAAGGCCGAACTCCACCTCCACATCGAAGGCACTCTCGAGCCGGAGCTCGCCTTCGCCCTCGCCGCGCGCAACGGCATCGCACTGCCGTACGCCGACGCGGAGGAGCTGCGCCACAAGTACCGCTTCAGCGACCTTCAGTCGTTTCTCGACCTGTACTACGAACTGATGGCCGTCCTGCGCACGGAGGACGACTTCGCCGACCTCGCCGAGGCCTACCTGACGCGCGCCGCGGCGCAGGGCGTCCGGCACGCGGAGGTCTTCTTCGACCCCCAGGCGCACCTCGCCAGGGGCGTGGAGATGGCGACCGTGGTGGACGGGCTGGCCAGGGCTCTGGAGGGCGCCCCCGAACGCCACGGCGTCTCGACACGCCTGATCATGTGCTTCCTGCGCGACGAGTCCGCCGAGTCGGCCGCCGCCACGCTGGACGCCGCGCGCCCCCACCTGGACCACATCACCGGCGTCGGCCTCGACTCCGCCGAGGTCGGCCACCCGCCGTCGAAGTTCCGCGAGGTGTACGAGAAGGCCGCGAACCTCGGGCTGCGCCGCGTCGCGCACGCCGGGGAGGAGGGCCCGCCCGCCTACATCACCGAGGCCCTCGACGTCCTCGGCGTGGAGCGGGTGGACCACGGGCTGCGCAGCGTCGAGGACCCGGACCTCGTGGCACGCCTCGTGCGCGACCGGGTGCCGCTCACGCTCTGCCCGCTGTCGAACGTGCGGCTGCGCACCGTCGACGTCCTGGCCGACCACCCGCTGCGCGCCATGCTGGAGGCCGGTCTCATGGCCACCGTCAACTCCGACGACCCGGCCTACTTCGGCGGCTACGCGGACGACAACTTCCACGCCGTGCGCGAGGCGCTCGGCCTCACCGACGACCAGCTGCGCGAACTGGCGCGCAACTCCTTCCTCGCGGCGTTCCTCGACGACGACGAGGACCTGCGCAAGGCGTACCTAGCCGAGGTCGACGCGTACAGGTTCTGAATGCCCGCCGCGGCCCGGCGCTGCCCGTCCGCGCAGCCGGTCCATCTGGCGCCACTCCGGCCGCAGCCCCGCGAGGTTCGTGGTCAGGAAGTAGGCGACGCCACCCGCCAGCAGCACCGGGACGAGACCGAACGACGCGACCGCGGCGCCCGCGACCAGGCCGCCGAGTGGCACCCCCACCCAGGCGGTGGCGTTGCCGAGCGCGTTGACGCGGCCGAGCAGGTTGCGCGGCACCCGCTCGAACGAGAGCGCGCCGAGTATCGGGTTGAGGAACCCGGCGCCGAAACCGCCGACCGCGAACACCGCGAGCACCGCCCACAGCGGAGCGCCCGAGGCGAGGACGAGGAAGCGCGGCGCCCCGGCGAGCAGGAAGCCGGCGAAGAACACCGGCCTGCGGCGCATCCGGGGCGCGAGCGCGGCGGCGATCAGGCTGCCCCCGATCGCCGCGCAGCTCATGACCGTGCCGGTAAGACCGATCGCGGCGGGACCGCCGCCGGTGTCCTTCGCCCACACGGGGACCAGCACCGTCGAGAACCCGGCGTCCAGCAGGTTCGTGACGCCGACCATCACGATGATCGTCAGCAGCAGCGGCTCGCCGCGCAGGAACGCGAACCCCTCGCCGAACCGTCGCCAGTAGCCGGCCGGCGGCCCGTCCCCGGCGTTCTGGTCCGCGTCGCTGACGTCGCGTGGCGGCTCCTGAACGGCCCTGCCCATGGAGCGCGGCAGAGCGGCGGCGACGATGAGCGAGCCGAGCGCGAAGCAACCCGCGTTGGCGGCGAGAGCCGTCATGGGCCCGAGCAGCGCGACCACGGAGCCGCCG
The DNA here is from genome assembly GCF_017813245.1 of Streptomyces montanisoli. GTDB lineage: Bacteria > Actinomycetota > Actinomycetes > Streptomycetales > Streptomycetaceae > Streptomyces > Streptomyces montanisoli. The sequence continues at coordinate 45,037 of NZ_JAGIQL010000010.1, read as the reverse complement.
ACCGCGGGCCCCACGGTGGACGCGAGGCGCTCCGTGACACCCGCGAGGCCGGTCGCGCGCTCCAGCGGCACCCGGGCGCGGTCCGCCGCCTCCGGCACCATGATCTCCTTGGCCAGGTCGCCCGGGCCGCGTACCGACCCGATCAGCGCGACCAGGCACAGCAGCAGCGGGAGCGTGAGCAGACCGCGGACGTGCAGCAGCGGGATCACGGCTGCCGCGGCCGCGCTGACGAGGTCCGTCGTCCACGAGACGACACGCGGCCCCACCCGGTCGACGAGCGGGCCCGTCAACGCCTTGACCACGACGTACGGCGCCATCTCGCAGAAGGCGACCAGGCCGGTCCTCGTGGCGCTGCCGGTGGTCGCGAGCACGAACCACGGGAGCGCGATGGCCGAGACGCGGGTGCCGGTCAGCGACACCAGCGTCGCCGTGAGCACGCCGACCAGCGGGCGCATGCGCCCGAAGCCGCCCGCCGGCAGGGATATGCCGCCGGGCACGCTCCCCGCGCCGGACCTCGGGGCCCGGCGCCTCACGCCGTCCCCCCGCCGGCGTCGTCCGGCTCCGGCAGGACGTACGTGATCACCGAGACGCGCGACGCCCCCGCCGGGGCGCCGTCCACGGCCTCCGGCGTGTCCTGCCGGTAGCGCTCGACGACGGCCCGCAGCTCCTCGCCGAGTTCCGCCGCCTCCTCGGGGGTGAGCCGCAGCAGCCGGTCGCTCATCTCGAAGACGTCACGCCACGGGCGCGGCGCGGTGGCCATCTCGTCGAGCGCCTGCTGGACGCGCAGCGTGTAGGTGGCGGCCACGGAACCGAGGAAGGCGAGCGCGGCCTCGGGCTCGCACTCGGTCAGCTCCCCGCCGTCGTACCGCGTCAGCCGGTGCACCGAGCGCCACCAGCGTTCCCGCGCGTTGCCCCGGCCGGTGTCCTCGGCCACGAACCCGGCGGCGGCGAGCCGGCGCAGGTGGTAGCTCGCCGTGCCCGAGTTGACGCCGAGCCGCTCGGCCAGGCGCGTCGCGGTGGACGGCCCGTGCTTGCGCAGCAGACCGATCAGCCGCACCCGGACGGGGTGCGCGAGCGCGCGCAGCCCGCGCGCGTCGAGGACGACGGTCTCGTCACCGGTCTCGGTCATGACGGCAGCCTAGCGACCGCAAACAGTTCTTCGCAAAGGCTTCTTTGCGAAGAACTGTTTGCGATCAGTGTCCGCGCCGGCCGGACTCAGGCGTCAGGGACCTCCAGCGCGGTGATCCGCTGGGCGCCCGCGGCCGTGCCGGGGGCCGCGCTCCTCATCTCCAGCCGCAGCCGCGCGGTGGTGAGGCGGTCGAACGAGACGACCGTCGCGTCGCCCGGGGCCTTCGGCCAGGCGACGTGGGCGTGGCGCGCGGGCACGTAGCGCTCGCCGTCCCAGTACGACACGGCCACCGACGCGGGCAGCGAGTGCCGGTCGTCCACGGTGAACGCCGCCGACATCGTCGCGACGGTACGCGGCTCCCGCCAGGCGACCGACACCCAGTCCCCGGCGCGCGCGCCGCTGAAGGCGGGCAGCAGCGCCGTGGCGCTCTTGGTGAAGGCGTTCGACCAGCCCGTCGACGGGTCGCCGTCGAGCATCGCGGCCGGCAGTGTGCCGGGCGAGCCCGAATAGCTCGCGTCCGCGAGCGGGTGGCCGGGCTCGCCCCGCCCGGGGTCGGGGCGCATCGCCGGCGGTGGCGTCCGCGTGAGCACCTCGGCCCTCGCGACGCGCACCGACGCCGCGTCGCCCCGCAGGCCCTGGGACTCGGCCCTGACCGTGAGCACGCCGGGCTCGGTGCCGGCCCGCACCACGGCGAGCGCCTTGCCGTGGAAGGCCGTCCTCGTCGACGCCTGGTAGCGCTCCGCGCTCTCCTGCTGCCCGTTGTCCACGCCGGCCAGCCGCCCGCCGGTGACGCTGAACGACAGCACGTTCTGCGCGTACGGCACGAGGACGCCGTGCGCGTCGACGACGTCGGCCGTCACGTAGACCAGCGACCTGCCGTCCGCGCCGACCTCGCGCCGGTCGGTGGACAGGCGCACGGCGTGCGGCGCGCCTGCCGTGCGCAGCACGTCCGTCGCCACCTGCCGGTGGCCGCGCCGCGCCACCGCCCGCAGCTCCCCGGGCGCGAACGGCACGCGCCAGGTCAGGTGGAGCTTGCCCGCGCTGCCCGTCGGGCTCGTGTAACTGCCCGGGTAGGGGCCCGAGGTGACGGTCTTGTCGTCGCCGGTCGGCTCGGTCGTCTCCAGGTAGGCCCGCCCGTCCGCCGTCTTCTTGCGGTCGAAGCGCCGCACGCCGAGCGACTCGCCGTTCAGCAGCAGCTCCACCGTGTCGACGTTCGCGTACGCCCACACCTCGACGGTCTCGCCGTGCCGGTGGCTCGTCCAGTCCATCGGGACCAGGTGCACCATGGGCTCGTCGGTCCACTGGCTGCGGAAGAGGTGGTACGCGTCCTTGGGGAAGCCGGCCGTGTCGACCGCGCCGAAGAACGAGGCCTTGACCGGGAAGACGTCGTACGGCGTCGGCTCGCCGATGTAGTCCATGCCGGCCCAGAGGAACTGCCCCACGAAGAACCGCCGGTCGCGGTCCTTCTTGAGCGAGTACTCGCCGCTGATGGTCCAGGACGCCAGGTTGTTGTCGTACGAGGACGTCTCGCGCCTGCCCGGGCTGTGGTTCTCGCCGGTGTTGAGGTGCTCGGGGGCCTGGTAGGCGCCGCGCGTGGACGTCTCGGACGAGGACTCCGACTCGAACAGGAAGAGGTGCGGGTAGCGCGCGTGCAGGGCGTCCACCGACGCGGCGGTGTTGTAGTTGAGCCCGAGGCCGTCGAGCTTGGCCAGCATCCGATCGGCGGGCGAACCGGCCGCCGGCAGCGAACGGTACTTGTCGGAGCCGATCACGACCGGCCGGGTGGTGTCGTGCGCGCGCACGCCGTCGATCAGCCGCTGAGCCATGGCGAGCCCGGCCTCGCTGGTCGAGTCGGGTATCTCGTTGCCGATGGACCACATCAGCACGGCGGGGGAGTTGCGTGCAGCCCTGACCATCTCGGCGATGTCGCGCTCGCTCCACTCGTCGAAGAAGCGCCCGTAGTCGTAGCGGTTCTTGCCGGTGTGCCAGCAGTCGAACGCCTCGACCATCATCAGGATGCCGAGCCGCTCGCAGACGGCGATCATCTCCGGCGACGGCGGGTTGTGCGAGGTCCTGAAGGCGTTGACGCCCATCGACTTCATCACAATCATCTGGCGCAGCAGCGCGTCCTCGTTGATCGCGCTGCCCAGGGCGCCCTGGTCGTGGTGGAGGTCGACGCCCTGGAGCTTCATGGGCTCGCCGTTGAGCGTCAGCCCGCGCTCCGGGTCGATGGTGGCGTACCGGAAGCCGAACGTCGTCCGGTACGAGTCCACCTTCTTCCCGCCGGCGCGCAGCTCGGTGTCGAGCCGGTACAGGTGGGGCGTGTCGCACGACCACAGCGCCGGGCGCCGCACGGTCATCTCGTGCGTCGCGCTGGTCGTGGACGCCCCGGTGGTCAGCGCCGACTCCGTCCGCGCCACCACGTGGCCCCGCGGGTCGCGCACCGTGGAGACGACGGTGACGCGCGTGCCGCCCCCGGTGGCGTCGACGACGTCGGTGCGCGCACGCACGACGGCGTGGCCGGCGGCCGATGCCGCGTCGAGGCCCGGCGTGGTGACGACGGTGCCCCAGCGGTCGACGTGCACGGGGCCGGTCACCACGAGCCGGGCGTGCCGGTAGATGCCGCTGCCCGAGTACCAGCGCGAACTGGGCAGCTGGTTCTGCACCTTGACGGCGATGACGTTCGGTGTCGTGGGGTCGGTGTGCAGGTGCTCGGTGAGGTCGAAGGCGAACCCGGTGTACCCGTACGGGTGGTGGCCGACCAGGGCGCCGTTGCAGTAGACGTACGAGTCCATGTAGACGCCGTCGAACTCGACGCAGACGCGCTTGCCCGCGAGCCCGCGCGGCAGGGTGAACGTGGTGCGGTACCAGCCGAGGCCGCCCGGCAGGAATCCCGTGCCCGAGGTGGTGCCGTCCTTCTCGGTCGGCGTGAGCTCGATGGACCAGTCGTGCGGCACGGAGACCGCGCGCCACCCGGAGTCGTCGAAGTCCGGCCGCGCCGCGTCGGCGTAGGCGCCCGTGGGATCCGTCGCGGCGGCCGGGTTGACGAGCGCGAACCGCCAGCCGTCGGCCAGTTCGATGGTGCGCCCGGCCGGCGCGTGCGAGGCGGGCGCGGCCTCGGCCGCAGGGGCGCTGCCCGCGAGCGCCATGCCGGCGAGCGGGCCCGCCGCCCCCGCGACCAGGAACGATCTCCGATTGACAGCCACGCGATCCTCCACTTCGTGCCGGAGGACGGGCGCGAGGCCACCCCCGCCGGCGCAACAGAAACGACCAGGACCAAACGAAAAGTTTCGTGAGCGAACGAATTCTCGCAGTCCGGGTCATGCGACCGTCAAGTGGCGTGCAGCGTTCCGCCGCGCGGCGCCGTCAGTCCGTGATGGATCCCTGGAAGCGGTACCGGTCGCCCCGGTAGGTCGCCACGGTGAGCTCCAGGGGGCGCGAGTCCTGGTTGAAGGCGAGCTGCGTCGCGACGAGCACGGGGGTGCCGTCGTCGATCTCCAGGAGCTCGCGCTCCTCGCCGTCGGGCTGCCGTGCCTCCACCGAGTACGCCGCCACCCTGGGCAGTTGGGGCGGTGTGGCGCGCCGGAGCGTGGCGAAGAGCGAATCGGTCGTGAAGTCGGTCTCGCTGAGCAGGGGGCACAGCGCGAGCGGCAGCCGGTTGTGCTCGACGACCACCACCAGGCCGTCCAGGTAGCGCAGTCTGCGCATTTCGAACAGCGCGGCGCCCGGGCCGACGCGCAGCCTCTCGGCCTCCTGGACGGTGGCAGGCCTGACCTTCGAGTACAGGACCTTGGCGTGGGTCGGCAGGCGGTGCTCGCGCGCGTAGTCCGCGAAACCCCGGACCGTGTGGCCCTGCGCGGGGTCGGCCGCGAAGGCGCTGGGGGCCTCGCCGTCCGTCGCGCCCGTCGCCGCGAGGAACCAGCCGCGGGCGGCCGACGGCTCGATCATGCCGCGGGCGGCCAGCTCGCCGAGCGCGGAGCGCATCGTGACCCTGGAGACGGCGTAGCGGGCGGCCAGCGCGCGCTCGGAGGGGAGGCGGTCGCCGTCGCGCGCGCCGCCGCCGGCGATGTCGTCGGCGAGACGTGCGGCGATCCGCAGGTACAGCGGGAGCGCGTCGTCGCTCAGCAGTCCGCGGGGAAGGTGGCTCTCGTGCGCGGTGGGCATACCAGTTTCATACCAGAAAGAGGCCATTGACGTCCAGTTTCCAGACCAGTAGGGTTCCGATCAGGTTCGGGCGATCAGCCCATTCCGGAACAAATCGCAGCAGCGCGGGGCGATGCCCGTCCGGGCGCCGGCGAGGCGCACGACCCCTCCGTCACGACCCGCCCGTCACGACCCGCCCGTTCCGTTCCGGCGCGCGCACCGCTCGCGGACGACGACAAAGGAGCCCCCGTGAACACCCCCGTCCTCACCCCGCCGCAGGGCGCCGGCGCCGAGCACACGGTCGCCGAGATCGCGCAGCAGCCCGCCCTGTGGCGGGAGGTGGGCCGCATCGTCGCCGGTCAGCGCACGGCACTCGACGCCTTCCTGGCGCCCGTACTCGCCGCCGAGGACCTCAGGGTCGTGCTGACCGGTGCCGGCACGTCCGGCTTCGCCGGCGACGTGCTGCGCACCGCGCTCGCCCGCCACCTCGGCCGGCGCGTCGACGCCGTGCACACCACCGACATCGTCGCCGACCCGCGCGGCTGCTTCGCCGAGGACGTGCCCACCCTCCTCGTGTCCTTCGCCAGGTCGGGCGACAGTCCCGAGTCCACGGCCGCCACCGCACTCGCGGACGGCTGCCTGTCGCGGACGCACCACCTGGTGATCACCTGCAACGCCGAGGGCGCCCTCGCCCGCGCGCACGGCGGGCAGTCCGCGTCCCACGTGCTGCTGATGCCCGCCGCGTCGAACGACCAGGGCTTCGCGATGACCTCCAGCTTCACGTGCATGCTGCTGGCCGCGCTCCTCGCCCTCGGCCCCTCCTCCGCCCGCTCCGCCGTCGGCGCCCTCGCGGACGCGGCCGAGCGCATCACCACGGGAGCGCTCGACGCGCCCGTCGAGAAGCTGCTCGCCCGAGAGCCCGAGCGGCTCGTCTACCTCGGCAGTGGCCCCCTGCGCGGCCTCGCCGGCGAATCCGCGCTCAAACTGCTCGAACTGACGGGCGGCAGGGTCGTCGCCCACGCGGACTCCACGCTCGGCTTCCGGCACGGGCCCAAGGCCATACTCGACGACCGCACCGCCGTGATCGTGTTCGTGTCCGAGGACGCGTACACGCGCCAGTACGACCTGGACATCGTCGCCGAACTGCGCGCGGCCCTGCCCGATGGCGCCGTCGTCGCGGTGTCCGCACGCCCGGACGGGCTGCCCGAGGACGGCGTCTGGCTGGTCCCCGTGCCCGCCGGCACGGAAGACGCCGCGTTCGCCCTGCCCGCGGTGGTCTGCGCCCAGCTCGTCGCCCTCGGCGCCTCGCTGGCCCGAGGCGTGCGGCCCGACAACCCGTTCCCTTCGGGCGAGGTCAACCGGGTGGTGCGGGGCGTGAACGTGCACCCGTACCCCGGCAACTGACAGGCAGGAGAAACACGATGTTCCTGGGTGTGGACGGCGGGGGCACCAAGACCGCCTTCTGTCTCATCGACCCGTCGGGGTCGGTGCGTGCGAGGGCGCTCGGCGCCGGCGCCTACTACTTCTCGGACAACGCGGGCGACGGCGTCGCGCACGTCGCGCGCGTACTCGCCGAAGGCGTCACCGCCGTCTGTGCCGACGCCGGGATCGAGCCCGCGGGGATCACCCACGCGTTCTTCGGCCTGCCCGGGTACGGGGAGGCCGCCGGGGACGTCCCCGCCCTGGACGCGGCCCCGCGCGAGGTGCTCGGGCACGACAGGTACGCCTGCGACAACGACATGGTCTGCGGCTGGGCCGGGTCGCTCGGCGGCGCCGACGGCATCAACGTCATCAGCGGCACCGGCTCGATGACGTACGGGGAGCGTGCGGGAAAGGGCCGGCGCACCGGCGGCTGGGGCGAGTTCTTCGGCGACGAGGGCTCCGCGTACTGGATCGCGGTCCGCGCCCTGAACGTCTTCTCCCGCATGAGCGACGGCCGGCTCCCCGGAGGCCCGCTCGCCGGCGTATTGCGCCGGCACCTCGAACTCGCCACCGACCTCGACCTGGTGGACGTCGTGCACAACCGCTGGGGCGGCCGGCGCGGCGAGATCGCCGCCCTGAGCCCCCAGGTCGCGGAGGCGGCGGAGCTCGGCGACGAGCACGCCGCGGCGATCCTCACGGACGCGGGCCACGAGCTCGCGCTCCTGGTCGACAGCGCGCGCCGCGGCCTCGGCTTCGAGCCGGGCGAGACCGTGCCGGTCTCCTACTCAGGCGGCGTCTTCGGTTCCGCCACCGTGCTGGACACCTTCGCCCGTCACCTGCGCGGCCGTGAAGACGGCTACGACCTGCGAACCCCCCTCTTCGAGCCCGTGATCGGAGCCGCGCTCCACGCGGCCCGGCTCGCGGGCACACCGCTCGACCCGACCGCGCTCGACGCGTTGCGCTCGACCGAGGTCACCCGTCCCCTGGAGTAACAATGAAGTCACTCAACCGCGGCTGGATGATCCCCGCCGGCCTCCTGGTCCTGTTCTGGGGCGTGTGGGGGGCCTTCTCCAGCAAGCCGACGGACCTGTACGGCTATCCGGAAGAGATGGTCTACATCATCTGGTCCCTGACCATGATCCTGCCCGCGGCCGCGGCGCTGCGGCGGGAGCGCTTCGACCGGCGCCCGGTGGCCGCACTCTACGGCCTGCTCGCCGGACTCACCGGCGCCGGCGGCCAGTTGGTGCTCTTCCAGGCCCTGTCCGACGGGCCGGCCTACCTGATCTTCCCGGTCGTCTCGCTCTCCCCGGTGATCACGGTGCTGATGGCCGTGGCGCTGCTGCGGGAGCGCATCAACCGGCTCGCCGTCGTGGGCGTCGTCGCGGCGCTCGTCGCGATCCTGCTGCTCAGCATCCCCGGCGGCGGGGGCGGCGGACACTCGTCCGGGCCATGGATGGTGCTCGCCGCGGTCGTCTGCGTGGCGTGGGGAGCGCAGGCGTTCTTCATGCGCAAGGCCGCGGTGGTGGGCGTCAACGACGCGACCACCTTCGGCTGGATGACGATCAGCGGTCTCCTGCTGATCCCGGTCGCCTACCTGATGATGGGCTCCTTCCCCTCGGGCGCGCCCTGGCAGGCCCCGGCGCTCACCGCCGGGACGCAGGTGCTCAACGCGGTGGGTGCCCTCTTCCTCGTCATGGCGCTCAGCCGCGGCAAGGCCGCCGTCGTCGCCCCGCTGACCAACGCGCTGGCGCCCGTGCTCACGATCGTCCTCTCGCTGATCGTGTACCAGACGCTGCCCACGATCTGGGCGGCGATCGGCATCGTGCTCGCCCTGGCCGGGTCGACGCTGATGGTCTACAGCGACGAGAAGCGGGGCGAGGACGCCGCCGAGCCGGAACTGGCCGCCAAGGTGCCGTCCTGAACGCAGGACGCCCCGAACCGAATCCGGGTGCGCGTCGTCGCTTCGTCAGAAGTGACAGCAAGCACCATGATCGAGAACAGCGAACGAGGAAGCCGACATGTCACTGGTCCCCACCGGAGAGCTCCTGTCCCGTGCCGCAGCCGGGAGCGGGTGCGTCGCGGCCTTCAACGTGATCACGCTTGAGCACGCGGAGGGCATCGCGGAGGGCGCCGAGGCGGCCGGCCGGCCGGTGATCCTCCAGATCAGCGAGAACGCCGTCCGCTACCACGGAGGGCGCCTGGGGCCGCTGGCGGCCGCGGCGCGTTCGGTGGCCGCGTCCTCGCGCGGCGACGTCGCCCTGCACCTGGACCACGTCACGGAGATGGACCTGCTGCGCCAGGCCACCGAGCACGGGTTCTCCTCCGCGATGTTCGACGCCGGGGCGCTGCCGTTCACCGAGAACGTCGACGCGACGGCCGCCGCCGCGCGCTGGGCGCACGGCGAGGGCCTGTGGCTCGAGGCCGAACTCGGTTACGTGGGGGGCAAGCCGGGCGCGCCCGCGAGCGCCCACGCCGCCGGCGTGCGCACGGACCCCGTGGAGGCCGCCGACTACGTGCGGCGCACCGGGGTCGACGCCCTCGCCGTGGCCGTCGGCAGCTCGCACGCCATGACCGAGCGGTCCGCGGCGCTCGACCACGGCCTCGTCCGCCGGCTGGCCGAGGCCGTGCCGGTGCCGCTGGTCCTGCACGGCTCGTCCGGCGTCCCCGACGAGGAACTGCGCGAGGCGGTGCGCTCGGGCATGCGAAAGATCAACATCGGCACGGCGCTGAACATCGCGTTCACGGGCGCGGCCCGGCGCGTGCTGGACGGTGACGCGACGCTGACCGACCCGCGCAAGTACCTCGCGCCTGCGCGCGAGGCGGTGTCCGCGACGGTACGCGACCTGCTGGCCGTCCTCGCCGTGTGACGTCGTGCCCGCGGGCGGACGCCGCCCGCGGGCCCGCGGGCGTCAGGCCGCGGTCTGGCGGCGCGGGAGCTTCCAGTTCGGGCGGGGGAAGTGGCACGTGTACCCGTCGGGGTAGCGCTCCAGGTAGTCCTGGTGCTCGGGCTCCGCCTCCCAGAAGTCGCCGACGGGCTCCACCTCGGTGACGACCCTGCCCGGCCACAGGCCGGACGCGTCGACGTCCGCGATGGTGTCCTCGGCGATGCGCCGCTGCTCCTCACCCGCGTAGAAGATCGCCGAGCGGTAGCTCTTGCCGATGTCGTTGCCCTGGCGGTCGCGGGTGCTCGGATCGTGGATCTGGAAGAAGAACTCCAGCAGGTCGCGGTAGGAGGTCCCCTCCGGATCGAAGGTGATCTCGATGGCCTCGGCGTGGGTGCCGTGGTTGCGGTACGTCGCGTTCGGGGTGTCGCCGCCCGAATAGCCGACGCGGGTCGAGACCACCCCGGGCAGGCGCCGGATCAGGTCCTGCATGCCCCAGAAGCAGCCTCCCGCGAGGACTGCGCGCTCGGTCGGTCGCGTCATCTCTGCTCGTCTCCCTTGTCGGTTCCCGGATCTCTCCGTGCACCTCTTGCCAACCGTACCGGGAGGCTGGATATGCCCGCGGGCATAGGGCCGCACCTATGGGCGCGTGACCGGCGTGGCCTGCGCCGACCGCTAGCGGCGCTCGCCGAGCAGCCAGGGCCTGATCTGCTTGCGCGCGTGGTGCAGCCGGGACTTCACCGTGCCGACCGGTATCCCCGTGCGCTCCGCGATCTCCGCGTACTCCATCTCGCAGATGTCGCGGTAGACGAGCGGCGCCACCAGGTGCGGGCTGTCGCGCTCCAGGTTCTCCAGGGCGTCAAGCAGGTCGAGCCGCGACCCCGCGATCACGCTCGTCGTGCGGGGATCGGGACCGGCCGCCTCGGTGTCGAGGAGGGGTCGCTCGGCGGCCCGGCGCTTCAGCTCGCGGTACTTCTGCCGCGCGCAGTTCGTAACGATCGTATAGAGCCAGGTGCTGAACCTGCTGCGGCCCTCGAAGCGCGTGATGTTCCTCGACACCTGGAGCAGCACGTCCTGCGCGGCCTCCTCCGCGTCCTCACGAAACGGCAGGAACCGGCCGCAGCGCCTGACGATCTCGGGGCGGATCTCCCGCAGCAGGCGGTCGAGTGCCTCCTCGTCGCCGGCGGCGGCACGGGCCGCGAGGGCCTCGGTATCACGGGTGTCTGTCATGGCGCTTGCACGGGTCGCTGCATCACCCGGGCATGATAACCACATGTCCCCACCAGAGCTGATCGGCCGTTATCGCATCGAACGACGCCTTGGCACCGGCGCCTTCGGTGTGGTGTGGCTGGCCCACGACGACCGCCTCGACGCCCCCGTAGCCGTCAAGGTGATGGCCGACAACTGGGCGTACCGGATGGACGTGCGCGAGCGCTTCCTCGCCGAGGCGCGCCTGCTGCGCAAAGGCATGTCCTCCGGGGTGGTGAAGGTGTTCGACGTCGGGGAACTGCCCGACGAACGCCCCTATTTCGTCATGGAGTACGCGGATCGGGGCACGCTGGAGGACCGGCTGACCGCCGGCGTCCCCGGCCTCGCCGAGTCGCTCTCCCTCGTCGCCGGCGCCGCGCGGGGCGCCGGCGACCTGCACGAGGCGGGCATCGTGCACCGCGACATCAAGCCGTCCAACGTGCTGCTCGCGGGCGGCGGCGAGGGAGGCGAGGGACAGGAGCGTGTCCTGCTCGCCGACCTCGGCCTCGCCAAGAACCTCGCCCAGGCGTCCGGTCTCACGGTCGTGGCGGGCTCCGCCGGGTACATGGCGCCCGAGCAGGCCGAGCCGTTCGACGGCATCGACGCCCGCGCCGACGTCTACAGCCTCGGCGCGGTGCTCTACCACCTGGTCACGGGCGTCGTACCGGGCCCGCCCGGCAAGGTCCTGCCGCCGGCCAAGGTGCGCCCCGGCGTGCCGAAGGCGGTGCAGCGTGCCGTTCAGCGCGCCATGGAGCCGGACCGCGAACGCCGCTGGCCGACCGCCGCGGCCTTCGCCGACGAACTCGACCGGCTGGCCACCCAGGCCGCCGGGGGCCGCGTCCGCCGGCGCCCCGCCATCAGGGTGCGCCGCCGCACGGTCGTGATCAGCGTGGCCGCCCTCGTCGTGGCGCTCGGCGGCGGTTCGGCCGCCGCCGCCCTGCTGCGTCAGGACGGCGAACCGCGTACCGAGCGCGTCGCCGACAGGACCGGGCAGGTCAGCGTCGAGGTGCCGCGGGCGTGGGCGCGCCAGGTCGTCGACTCCGGCTGGTCGCCCGCCGACCTCGGTCTGAAGGGGGGCCACGAGCCGGGGCTCACGGTGGCCGGGAACGTGCGCGACTGGCGCGACCTGGGCAGCGGCGTCAGCGGTGTCTTCGTCGGCGCCTACGCGGGGGCGGCGAAGGACCTCGCGGCGAAGGCGGCCGCCGCGCACCACGCCACATGCACGTACGCGGGCAGCCGCGCGTTCTCCGACGGCTCCTGGCACGGCACCGTGCGCACCTGGCGCGCCTGCGGGGCGTCAGGCAACTCGCTGGACGAGGTCGCGCTCGCGCCTGCGGGCGGGCAGGCGCCCGAGGCGTACGTGCAGGTCCGATACGGTTCCGGCACCGGCGGCACCGCCACGACTGACCGCATCCTGCGCAGCCTCCACGTCACGGCCTGACACGGGTACGGAGCCCTCCGCCGGGGCACCCGGCAGAAAGCGGCCGGCAGGGGGCGGCCGGCAGGGGGCGGCCGCGGGCCCGTGGAAATCGCCGTGAACTTTTCCGCCGGACCCGCCATCGAACCTGGTGCAGGGACAGACCGAGACACGGATGAGACGGGGTGGCACGGCATGGCGAAGAACCGGATCCACGGGCGCGCGGCGGCGGTACGAGGCGGACGTGCCTCACGGATCCGCCTCGCGGCGAGCACGCTGGCGCTGGTGGCGGCCTCGGGCATCGCGCTCGCGGGCTGCGGCGGCGGCTCCCCGGCGACCCCGCAGAACGTCAGCGGCACGGCGGGCCCGGCGACGGACGGCGCGAGCCCGGCGAACTCCGCCGGCGCCGACGCGAGCGCGTCGCCGCGGGACACACCGGGCAGCGGCTCCGCGTCCACCGGCGGCCAGGACACCTCCAAGGCTCCGTCGCCGAAGAAGACGAAGACGTCGGGCGGCAAGTCGAGCGGCGGTGACACCACCAGCGCGGGCAGCACCCGCTGCCACACCTCGGAGCTCAAGGCGTCGGTGGGTTCGAACGACCCGGGCGCGGGCCAGGAGAACTACGCGCTGGTGCTGACCAACACGTCGGGCAGCGCCTGCACGGTCTACGGCTACCCGGGGTTCGCGTTCGTCGACGGATCGGGCAACTCCGTCGCGGCCGACCCGCAGCGCGGGGGCGGCACGAAGACGGTCGTCCACCTCGCCCCCGGGCACAGCGCCTGGGCCGCGCTCAGCTTCCCCAACCCGGGCATGGTGGGCGGCGCGACGGCCACCCCGAAGGCCGTCGAGATCACCCCGCCCGACGAGAAGGCGTACCTGAAGGTGGCGTGGAAGGGCGGCCCCGTCACCAAGAAGCCGAACAGCGCCGCAGCGGCGCACGTCGGCCCCTTCCAGCCCGGCAACGGCCCGGGCTCAGCCGGCTGACCCCGGACCGTTGCCGGGTGTGTGCGACGGCCGCTTGAGGCCGGTTGCCGCGACGGGCCGTCGTGCGCGGCCGTACCGGCGTTCGCGGCCTTCGCGCGCTGCCCGCGGCGGGGCGCCGCCGTGACGCCGGCAGCTCAGAGCCGCCGGGGCGGTGGACCGGGGCCCGCCGCGCCCGGGCCGCGCCGCCGCAGGGCTCAGCCCACTCGGCGCAGGGCCTCGGGGACCAGGTCCGCCAGGGTCGGGTAGCCGTCGACGGCCATGATCAGGTCGGCCTCCGCGAGGAGCGTGCGCAGGACGTGCACCGCGCCGTCCGTGCCGCCGAGCGCCAGGCCGTACGCGTACGGCCTGCCGATCCCGACGGCGCTCGCGCCGAGCGCGAGCGCCTTCACGGCGTCGGCCCCACTGCGCACCCCGGAGTCGAACAGGACCGGCAGCCCGCCGGCCGCCTCCACCACACCCGGCAGGACGTCGAGCGCGGGCAGGCCGCCGTTCGCCTGCCGGCCGCCGTGGTTGGAGCAGTACACGCCGTCCACCCCGCCGTCCCGCGCGCGCCGCACGTCCTCCGGGTGGCACAGCCCCTTCACGATCAGCGGCAGGTCCGTGAGCGAGCGCAGCCACGGCAGGTCGTCCCAGGTCAGCGGGGCGCCGAAGACCTGCGTCCAGCGCAGGACCGCGGCGCCGAGATCCTCCTCGGGCGCCCGTTCGAGCCCGGCGCGGAAGACCGGGTCGCCGAAGTAGTTGGCCAGGCAGTGCCCGCGCAGCTGCGGGAAGTTCCCGGTGGACAGATCGCGCGGGCGCCACCCCGTCACCCAGGTGTCCAGGGTGACGACGATCCCGCGGAAACCCGCGCGCTTCGCCCGCTGCACGAAGTGCGCCGCGAGGTCCCGGTCGGTCGGCGTGTAGAGCTGGAAGAACCCCGGCGTGTCCCCGAGGGCGGCCGCCACGTCCTCCATCGGGTCGGCGGACAGCGTCGAGGCGATCATCGGCACGCCGGTGCGGGCGGCGGCCCGTGCGGTCGCCAGATCGCCGTGCCCGTCCTGCGCGCAGAGGCCGATCACCCCGATCGGCGCCATGAGCAGCGGCGAGGGCAGCCGCATGCCGAACAGCTCGACCGGCAGGTCACGCTCCTTCGCCCCGACGAACATGCGGGGCATGAGCCCCCACCGGCCGAAGGCGTCCACGTTGGCGCGCTGCGTCTGCTCGTCGCCCGCGCCTCCCGCCACGTACGACCACACGGACGGGGGCAGCGCCGCGCGCGCCCGCTCCTCAAGCTCTCCGTGCTCCATCGGGAACTCCGGCAGCACCCCGCCGAGCGCCCGCAGGTAGATCTCCTCCTGGTAGGAGCCGTACGACTGTGCCATCTGCGCTCTGCCCGCCTTCCCCTGTCACCCGCGGCGCGTGACCCGCGCCGCGCGGAGGACCAGCATGCGCCGCCGGCGCCGGCGCCGGCGCCGGCGGCCGTCGTCCGGGTGGCGGGACGGACGGACCCGGCGCGCGGCCAGGGCCCGCGCGCTCAGCCGCGTGCCGCCCAGCTGTAGCGGTGCTCGGGGCGCCCCGTGTCGCCGTACTTGAGGGTCAGCGCGACCCGGCCGGCCCGCTCCAGCACCTTCAGGTAGCGCTGAGCCGTCGAGCGGCTGACACCCGCACGCTCCGCGACCTCGTGGGCGGACAGCGGCGCCGACGCCTCGCCGAGCACCCGGCGCACCAGGTCGGCGGTGGGCGCGGAGTGGCCCTTGGGCAGCGTCCGCGCCGGCTCCCCCGCGGGGCGAAGCGCGCCGAAGATGCGGTCCACCTGCTCCTGGCCGGCCTCCCCGCGCCCGCCCACCGCGTTGACCGTACGGCGCAGCGCCGCATAGCCCTCCAGCTTCGCGCGCAGCCCGGCGAAGCTGAACGGCTTGACCAGGTACTGCAGGGCGCCGTGCCGCATCGCGGAACGCACCGTCGCCACGTCGCGCGCCGCCGTCACCATGATCACGTCGGCGTGGTGGCCCGCCTGGCGCATCCGGCGGATCAGAGCCAGGCCCGGCTCGTCGGGCAGGTAGTGGTCGAGCAGGACAAGGTCGATGCGGTGCTGCTCCAGGGTGGCCAGTGCCTGCGCGGCCGTGTGCGCGCGGGCGGCGACCCGGAAGCCCGGCACCCGTCCCACATAGGCGGCGTTGATCTCCGCCACTCTGAAGTCGTCGTCCACGACCAGTACCTCGATCACCGCGCGGCCCCCTGCCGTATCCCGCCGCCGGCCTCGTGCCGCTCGCTGTCCGCCGCCGGTGCGAGCGCCTCGGGCAGGACGACGGTGAACACGGCGCCCCCGCCCGCCCGCGCCGTCACCCTGGCCTTGCCGCCGTACCGCTCGGCGAGCCTGCGCACCAGCGCGAGGCCGAGCCCGCGGCCACGGTGAGCGGGGGAGCGCTTCGTGGTCCAGCCCTCCGCGAAGATCTGCTCGCGCTGCTCAGGGGGCACGCCGGGACCGTCGTCGCTCACCCGCACCACCGCCGTACTGCCCTCGGCGCGCAGCTCCACCCCGACCGTCCTCGACACGTCGAGCGCGTTGTCGATCAGGTTGCCCAGCACCGTCACCAGGTCACGCGGGTCCACCACCCGCTCCTGGAGCAGTGTGGCGGGGGAGATGCGCAGCGCGGCGCCGCGCTCGGCAGCGATCGCCGACTTGCCGACCAGGAGCGCCGCGAGCAGCGGATCGTGCACACGCTCCGCGACCTGCTCGGCCGACGCCCGGTGCTCCTGCGACACCTCGGCGACGAACTGCGCCGCCTCCTCGTAAAGACCGAGCTCAAGCAGCCCGAGCAGCGTGTGCAGCCGGTTCGCGTGCTCGTGGTCCTGCGCACGCAGGGCGTCGAGCAGACCGTGCGTGCTGTCCAGCTCGCGTCCCAGCAGCTCGAGCTCGGTGCGGTCGCGCAGGGTCGCCACCGCGCCGCCGTCGTCCGTCGGCATCCGGTTGGCGACCAGCACCCGGCCGCCGCTCACCGTCAGCAGGTCGGCGCCGGCGACCCGGCCCGTCAGCACGTCCGTCGTGCGCCCCGGTGGCAGCACCGCGTCGAGGGACTGCCCCGCCGCGTCTGGGCCGAGGCCCAGCAGGCGCTGCGCCTCGTCGTTGACGAGCCGGACGCGGCCGCAGCCGTCCAGCGCCACGACCCCCTCCCGTATGCCGTGCAGCATGGCCTCGCGCTCGTCGAGGAGCGCGGAGATGTCCGCGAACGCCAGACCGTGCGTGCGCCGCTGGAGTCGGCGGGACATCCCGTACGCGACGAGCGAACCGGCGGCGAGCGCCGCCCCCGCGTACAGCAGCAGGCCGCGCATGGTGGACATCAGCCGCGCCCGCACGCTGTCGTACGCGATGCCGACGGACACCGCGCCGACGACGTGCCCCGCCGAGTCCCGCACGGGCACCTTGCCCCGGGCCGACAGGCCGAGCGTGCCGCGATCGATGTCCATCACGTCCTTGCCCGACAGCGCGCGGCTCGGGTCCGTCGACACGTGCTCGCCGATGCGCGCGGTGTCGGTGTGCGACCAGCGCACCCCGCGCCGGTTCATCACGACGATGTACAGCGCGCCGGTGGACTGCCTGATCCGGTCGGCCTCCGCCTGGATGGGCCCGGACGGGCTCGGCTTCGTGGACGCCAGCTCGCGCGGGAGCCCGGGCTCCTCCGCCGTGGTCTGCGCGATGGCCAGCGCCTGCCGCATGGACTCGTGGTCGAGCTGCGAGCTGAGCGGCGCCATGAACAGGCCCGTCACCAGCATCAGCACCCCCGCGGTGGTGGCCACCTGCACGAGGAGCACCTGCGCGAAGACACGGCGGGGCCAGCGGATCCGCATGCGATCCCCTCCGTTCTTGCTGCTCATCGGCGCTGTCGCCGCCGCGGCGGCCCTCCCGCCACCCGCGTCGCCGCACCGTAGACCGTGGACGGGCGTGCTGCCCAGCCCCGGCGGTGTTTTTCCCCCGCGGGCGGTGAGCAGAACGAGCAGAACGCCGCGTTGCGCGCAGAACGCCGGTTGTGGGAACAAGACTCCCGGGCCGCCCCCGGCGCGCCTAGCTTCACCGGTCATGAACAGTCGGACGAGCCCCGCCATCGAGCTGCGGGGGGCGAGCAAGGTGTTCAGGACGCCCTCCGGGGCACCGCACACCGCCGTACGAGACCTGGACCTGACCGTCGAACGAGGCGAGTTCGTCGCCGTCGTCGGCCCGACGGGGTGCGGGAAGTCGACCACGCTGACCCTCGTCAGCGGCCTCGAGGAACCCACGGAGGGCGACGTCCTGGTGGGCGGGGAGCCGGTCAGCGGCATCGCGGACGACGTCGGGTTCGTCTTCCAGCAGGACGCCGTCTTCCCGTGGCGCACGGTCCTGTCGAACGTGATGGCCGGGCCGCGCTTTCGCGGCGTCCCCAAGCAGGAGGCGAGGGAGCGCGCCAGGCAGTGGCTCACCAGGGTAGGCCTCGAAGCCTTCGAGGACCGCTACCCGCACCAGCTCTCCGGCGGGCAGCGCAAGCGCGTCTCGCTCGCCGCGACCTTCGTCAACGACCCGAAGATCCTTTTGATGGACGAGCCGTTCTCCGCGCTCGATGTGCAGACCAGGGCGCTGATGTCGGACGAGCTCCTCGACCTGTGGTCGGGCACCGGCGCGTCCGTCGTGTTCGTCACCCACGACCTGGAGGAGTCCATCGCACTCGCCGACAAGGTCGTCGTCATGACGGCGGGGCCCGCCACCGTCAAGGAGGTCTTCGAGATCGACCTGCCGCGGCCCCGCAAGGTCGAACAGGTGCGGCTCCAGACGGAGTTCACCGACATCTACCGGGAGATCTGGTCGTCGCTCGGCGAAGAGGTCCGCATCACGAGGGAGAGGGGAGCGGGACATGCGGCCTGACACGGCGGGGGCGGGAGCCGTCCTCGACAAGGCCCCGGCCGCGGCCGGCCAGGAGCGCACGCTCAGCAGGCAGCGCGCCGCGCGCCGCCGCAACTACCTGGTACAGGGCGCCAGGGTGCTGGTGCTCGTCGGGGTGCTCGGCCTGTGGGAGTGGTTCTCACGCGCCGGGATCATCGATCCCTTCAACTTCTCCATGCCGTCCAGGATCTGGCACCAGATCTGGACCTGGGCATCGAACGGTACCGCCCAGGGGCCCCTGTGGGTCCAGGTATGGGCCACGCTGTACGAGGCGCTGCTCGGGTGGGTCCTCGGTGTGTTCGCCGGTGTGATCCTCGGTATCGCGCTCGGCCGGGTCCGCTTCCTCGCCGACGTGCTCGGCCCGTACATCAAGGTGCTGAACGCGCTGCCGCGCATCGTGCTCGCGCCGATCTTCCTGATCTGGTTCGGTCTCGGCCCCGCGTCCAAGGTGGCCTCCGCGGTCGTCCTGGTGTTCTTCCCCGTCTTCTTCAACGCGTTCCAGGGGGCGCGCGAGGTGGACCGGCGGCTCGTCGACGGGGCGAGGATCCTCGGCGCGAGCAACCGCCAGATCACCTACCAGGTCGTCATCCCGTCCGCGACGTCGTGGATCTTCACCAGCCTGCACGTCAGCTTCGGCTTCGCGCTGATCGGCGCGATCGTCGGCGAGTACATCGGCGCCACCAAGGGCCTCGGCCTGCTGGTCTCGGCGTCACAGGGCAGTTTCAACGCCGCCGGCGTGTACGCGGCCATGGTGATCCTCGCGGTCGTCGCCCTGCTGGCTGAAGGGGTACTGACCTTCCTCGAACGGCGCCTGTTCCGGTGGAAGCCCACCGAATCCGGCGACGGGCGTTGACCCCTCGCCCGGCCGCATCTTCTCTGCCCGTCCCCGTTTTCCGCGCCCCATTTCACAAGGACGTGACTTCCATGCGCAGTTCCCTCCGCCCCACCCACCGCGTGGCGAAGGCCGCCGTCGCCCTCACCGGTGTGCTCGCCCTCTCCGCCCTCACCGCCTGCGGCAACTCGCACGGCTCCTCGGGCGGTGCCGGCGGCTCGAAGGACGGCAAGGTCAAGATCATGGTCGGCGGCCTCGACAAGGTCATCTACCTGCCCGCGATGCTCACCCAGCAGCTCGGCTACTTCAAGGACGAGGGTGTCAACGTCCAGTTGCTGACGGAGTCGGCGGGCGTCCAGGCCGAGACGGCCCTCGTCTCCGGCGACGTCCAGGGCACGGTCGGCTTCTACGACCACACCCTCGACCTCCAGGCGAAGGGCAAGCAGGTCGAGTCCGTCGTCCAGTTCGCCCAGGCGCCCGGCGAGGTGGAGGTCGTCTCGACGAAGGCCACCGCGTCCCTCAAGGGGCCCAAGGACTTCAAGGGCAAGAAGCTGGGCGTGACGGGCCTCGGGTCGTCCACCGACTTCCTCACCAAGTACCTCGCGGTCCACAACGGCGTGAAGACGAGCCAGTTCACCCCCGTGGCGGTGGGCGCCGGGCAGACCTTCATCTCCGCCCTCCAGCAGGGCTCCATCCAGGGCGGGATGACCACCGAGCCGACGGTCTCCACCATGCTGGCCAAGAAGGCGGGTTCCGTCCTCGTCGACATGCGCACCCCGGACGGCTCGCGTGCCGCGCTCGGCGGCCTCTACCCGTCCTCCAGCCTCTACATGCAGACCTCCTGGGTCGACGCGCACAAGGACACCGTGCGCAAGCTGTCCAAGGCGTTCGTCAAGACACTGCACTGGATGGCGACGCACACCCCCGAGCAGATCGCCGCGAAGATGCCCTCCGACTACCAGCAGGGCGGCGGTTCCGCCCTGTACGCGCAGGCCATCAAGAACACGCTGCCGATGTTCACCAAGGACGGCGTCATGCCGTCCGACGGTCCCGCCACCGTCAAGCGCGTCCTGTCCACCTTCGACCCGAACCTGCAGAACTACGACGTCGACCTGAAGAAGACGTACACCGACGAGTTCGTGAAGTAGGCGGCAAGAACCCGCCCGGGTTCGGCCGGCGCCCTTGGGCGCCGGCCGAACCCGGGCGGACGTGCGCGTGTCAGGCCGCCGCGCCGCGCCTGCGGCGCAGCAGCCACACGCCGCCGCAGGCGAGGGCAGCCGCGAGGCCCCCACCGGCGGCGAGTTCGGCCGGCGTGCCGCTCGCGGTGCGGTGACCGGAGGCGGCGGCCCGCGTCCCCGTCGGGAAGCCGCCCAGCTCGCCCGCCTTCTGGTAGGCGGAGCCCGCCATCTTGTCGGCGTAGCGGCCGTGCACGAGCTTCTGGTACGCGGCCTGCGAGACGCCCCGCGCACCCACCTCCTGGCGTGCCGAGCCGTTCAGCGGCAGGACCCTGCCCCCGTGCACGCGGTACCACGCGTCGGTCTGCGGTTCGGAGAACACCAGGTCACCCCTGCCCTGCCGCGGGTAGGAGACCTCGTCGGAGCCGGAGATCCTGTTGATCACCGACCAGCGCCCGGTGTGCTGGTCCTTGCCCAGCCAGACGCTCGCGGTCCTGCCCTCGGCCGAGGTCGCCCCGACGGCCGCGAAGGCGAACCGCGCCACCGGAGCGGACGCCGAATCCCCCTTCACGAAGGCCGGGTTGAGCACGTAGACGGCCTGGGCCGACCCGTCGACACGGGGGTGTTCCGCGGCCGCCGCCGGTGCCTTCTCCGCGTGCGCCACCAGGCCGGTGTGCCCGGCGGCACGCGCGTCGAGGTGGGAGAAGAACGCGGACAGGCCGCTGACCGACTGCCCGGTGGAGGCTGCCTGCGCGGCACGTGCCAGGTCGGCCTTCGACGGCCCCTGGACGGCGGCGGGACCGGCAGCGAAGGCGGTGGACGAGCACAGGGCCAGGGCCGCCGTCGTGAACGAGGCGGCGAGCAGCGAGCGGGTGCGCACGCGGGTGCGGGTTTCGTTGCGGTTCATCGCGCGCCTCAGCTCTCCCCGTAGAGGGACTGGCCCCACCGGAACTGGTAGTTACTGACATAGGAGTTGTAGTTCATCTCGCCGTAGCGCGGGTTGCTCGGCCACGGGTCCGCGTACATCAGCGTCTGGCTGTTCGCGTCGTACCCGTACAACACGTTGGCGTGCCCGCCGCCCGAGGTCCAGTAGATGCCGACCTCGACGGGGGAGCCCGCGTCGATCGAGCGCGCGACGGTGCTGAACGACACCGGGCCCGTGACCTGCCCGACATCGCGCATGCCGGTGCCCTGCCAGCCCCGCTGGGCGTCGCTGAGCTGGCCGGGCCGATCGGGGCACGGGTAGCCGGCCGGCAGTCCGCGGGCGTAGTCGCAGAACGTGTTCTGGTTGACGTTGCCGCCGTAGCCGAGGAACTGGGCGATGGACAGGGCCGTGGCGTCCCAGCACCACTCGTCCTGCGTCTGGACCTGTTCGGTGAAGTTCAGCTGACCGGCGGGCGCGGCGTAGGACGAGCCGTGCCCGGCCGCCGTGGCGGACGCGGCGCACGGTATGACCAGCCCGACGGCCGCGGCGGCCGCGAGCAGCAGCTTCCCGCCGCGGCGGGCGGAGACGGGGGCCGCGGAGACCGGCGGCGCGGAGACCGGGGCCGCGGCGGCCGGGCCGGGCGGGTTGCCGCGTTTACGCAGAGCCATCGTCACTCCTTTGTGGGGGTGGAGGTGGGAGGTGAGCGAGACGCCAGGACCATAGGAGCGCCGCACCCCGCACCGGACCCCTCACGGCGGAGAACAAGGGGTTACCCGCTGACCGGGGCGCGGCGGCCGCCCCGCCGCGCCGCACCCCTTGACTGCCGGTGAGGAGCGGGCCACGATGCACCACGCCCGGCAGGGACCGCCCCCGCCGGGGCCGGGGGTCGCGCATGCTCAACGCCGTGCGGGGAGAGCGCCGCGAGACGCTGGAGCGGCTCGACGCCGCACTCGTGGAACACGGCGGCGTCCTGCTGCACGGCCCCGCCGGCATCGGCAAGACCTTCGTCGCCCGCGCGCTGGCCGCCCGGCGCGGCGACCGCGGCGATACGGTGCTGTCCGCCGAACCCGGGGAAGCCGAGCTGGAGCTGGAGCATTCCGCACTCGCCGACCTCTTCCGCACGGTCACCGACGACCGGCTGCACGCCCTGCCAGGACCCCAGCGCTCGGCCCTGCGCCAGGCGCTGCGCCGGGAACCGGCACCGCCGGGCGGCCCGGAACCCGTGGCCCTCCGCCTCGCCTTGCTGTCCCTGCTGGCCGCGCTCGGCCGCGACCGCCCCGTGCTGCTGGTCATCGACGCGGCGCACCACGTGGACCCGGCGAGCGCCCAGCTCCTGGCGTTCGCCGCCCGGCGACTCGACACGGCGCGCGTGCGGACACTCGTGACCGAGACGACCACCCCGGGCGCCGCACCGTCCGCCGGCCCCGCCCTCTGCCCGCCGGCCGCACGCGAAGTCGTCCTGCCGCCCCTCTCGTTCCCCGAGGTGTCGGCGCTGCCGGGCCACTCGGAACTGCCGCACTGGCTGCTGCGCAAGGTGTACGAGACCAGCGCGGGCAACCCGCTGTTCGCCCTGGAACTGACCCGCGCGGTGGCGACGCTTCCCGAGCCCCCGGCCAGGGACGAACCGCTGCCGCTTACCGGACGGCTGCGCGCCCTCGTGGCCGGGCCGCTCGACGGCCTCGACCCGGCCGTGCGGCGGGTGCTGCTGCTGATCGCCCTCGCCTCCCGGCCCACGCCACGGCGCCCGCGCCTGGCCGCCGGCGCCGGGTGCCCCGACGGGCGGGGACACGGCGGCCTGGACGAGACGGACATCGACGGCGCCGTCGCCTCGGCCTGCCGGGCTGGACTGCTCTCCGTCACGGGCGACTCGCTGAGCCTGACCCACCCGATGCTCGCGGCCGCCCTCATGGACTGCCCCGCCGCCGACCGCCGCGAGGCCCACACCCTGCTGGCCCGGGCGGCCAACGACCCGGTGGAGCGCATCCGCCATCTGGCGCTGGCCGCCACAGGGCCGCACGAGCCGCTCGCGGCGGCGCTCGCGGCCGGCGCGGAGCAGGCGCGCCGCCGCGGCGCGACCGAAACGGCCGCGCGTCTTGGCAGGCTGGCTCTCGAACGCACCCCCGCCGACCGTGGGGCACTGGTCGCCGAGCGCGCCCTGACCGGTGCGCAACTGGCCTACGACGCGGCCGACTACGAACTGACCCGGGAGCTGGCGCACCGTGTGATCTCCGGCTGCGCGACACCCACCCAGCGCGTCCAGGCGTGCGTCCTCGTGATCCACGCCTCCAACCAGGCCCTGGGCGACACGTCGGAGGTCTTCGCCGAGATGCTCGTGAGCGTCGGCGACGACCTGGGGCTGCACGCGCAACTCCACTACGCACGCGCGCTGCGCGCCCACATCACCGACGGCAGGACCGCGCTGGCCCGCCTGGAAGCGGCGCGCGCGGCGGAGCTCGCGGGCCGGGCACGCGACCGTACGACCGAGTTGATGGCGCTGTCGCTGCAGGCGTTCACCGCGGCCGTACTCGGCCGGGCCGACGCCGGGCAGCCGCTGGCGCGGGCGCTGTCGAGGCCGCAGGACAGCGGGCCGGCCGGCGGGCACAACGGCCCGCGCGCCATCAAGGCCAGGCTCGACCTGTTCGCCGACCGGCACGAGGAGGCCGCGGCGGAGCTCGCGTCCCTTCTCCGGCGGGCCAGGGACAGCGGGACGGTGGAGGACGTGATCTTCCTGCTCTGCGCGTCGATCGACGTGGACGTGCGGGCAGGACGCGGAGCGCGGGCCCTGGCATCGGCGGACGAGGTCACCCGGCTCAGCCGGGAGATCGGCGTGTGCCACGGCCCGGTGCTGCACAGCGTCGCACTCGCCGAGGCGGCCGGCGGCGACCTGGCACGGGCGGCCGCGCTGGCGCGCGAAGGGGTGCAGACCTCCCTGTCGCGGCACGACCAGATCTTCCTGCCGCTCGCCCTGTGCACCCTGGGCCACGTCCAGCTCCGCTCGCGGGACACGGCGGCCGCCGTGGCGAGCCTGGAGCGTGCACGCGGCATCGCCGAACGGCGCGGCATCGTCGACCCGCTTGCGGTCCCGTGGGCCGTCGACCTGGCCGAGGCGCTGGTCGCCGCCGGCGAGCACACCAGGGCCGAGGCCCTCACGGCCGCCGCGCTCGGCACGGCAGAACGCCTCGACCGCGCCGGGGTCGCCGCCTCCCTGCGCCGCGCCCAGGCGCTTCGCGCGGCCGCCTGCACGGACAGGGACGGCATCAGTCAGGCGGTCGCCGCGCTGCACCGGGCCGCCGACTGCCACCAGGGGCACGGCCTGCGCCTGGAGCACGGCCGCGATCTGCTCGCCCTGGGCGGCGTCGAGTGGCGCCGCCGCCGGCCGGGCGCGGCGGGTGCCGCATGGCAGCGAGCCGCCGCGGTGTTCCGGGAGTGCGGGGCGCGTACCTGGCTGGATCAGGCGACGGCCGAGCTCGCCCGGCTGGAACCCGGCGACGACGGAGCGGGCACGGACGGCTCGCTGGTGCACGCGCTCAGCGGCACGGAGCACCAGGTGGCCACCATGGCCGCGGCGGGTGCGACCAACCGGGAGATCGCCACGAGCCTGTTCCTCGCGGTCAAGACCGTGGAGGCGCACCTCACCCGCGTCTACCGCAAGGCCGGCGTGCGCTCCCGCACCGAACTGGGCGTGCTGCTCCACGACTCCGCAACGCGTCCGGGCGCCCGGCGGACCTGAGCGGCGGGCGGGGGTGGCATCGAGTGCCGCGCGGGGGGCCTATCGTTGTCGTAGCGCCTTCCGCCCGCGCCCGCGGGCCGCCGCCGTCCGTCCTCAGGAGTGACACCATGCCGGAGCTCCCCAGCGCACGCGACGCGGGGCCGCGCGCCCGCGTCCCGGCCGGGACCGTGTTCGTCCCGGTCAGGCCGGAGGGCGAAGGCCACCGCGTGCGCCTCTTCCGCACGCCGCTCGGCGCACGCACCGCGGTCGCGTTCACCTCCGTGCGGCTGCTCGCCGCCACACTCGGCGCGGGCCAGCCCTACCTCAGGCTCGCCGAGCCCGCTCTGCGGGCGCTCACCGTGCCGCTGGGCGTCACCACCCTGACCGTCGACCCGCAGCTCGTGGCCCCGCGCCCGCCGACGTCCCCGTGCCCGCGCCGCTCGGCGCGCGCGAGTGCCGCGCAGCCGGGAGAATCCAGCTGGTCGGGCCCCGCCGCTCGCTGTGAGCCGGTCCGCCGCTCCCGTGCGATCCGCCGCTCCCGTGTGAGCGGAGCGCCGCTGGGCACACGGGAGGGTCGGGGCTGCACGACCACACCCCGTGCGAGCGGAAAGGACGTGAATCACATGCGAGTCGCTTTTCTCGTGGCTCCCGAAGGCGTGGAACAGGTAGAGCTGACCGAACCGTGGAAGGCCGTCGGTGACGCGGGCGGTGAGCGCCACCTGATCTCGACCGCGTCCGGCCGGATCCAGGCGTTCGACCACCTGGACAAGGCGGACACCTTCCCCGTGGACCGCACGGTCGGCGAGGCGTCCGTCGGCGACTACGACGGGCTCGTACTGCCCGGCGGCGTCGCCAACCCGGACCAGCTGCGCACCGACAAGGATGCCGTCGCGTTCGTCAGCGCCTTCTTCGACGCGGGCAAGCCGGTCGCGGCGATCTGCCACGCGCCGTGGACGCTGATCGAGGCCGACCAGGTGCGCGGCAGGACGCTCACCTCCTGGCCCAGCCTGCGGACGGACATCCGCAACGCGGGCGGCACCTGGGTGGACGAGCAGGTCAAGGTCTGCACGAGCGCCCCGAGCCCGCTGATCACGAGCCGCAAACCGGACGACCTCAAGGCGTTCTGCGAGGCCTTCATCACGCAGTTCGGCGGCTGAGGGGCCCTCACGCCGCCGGGCCGCGCATCACATGCGGACGGCCAGCGTGAAGGAATGGCCCGCGGGGTCCGAGTAGATACGGGTGTCCCGCGGGCCCCCGTTGTCCTTCGTGTCCAGAGGCCGCGCGCCCAGCTCGATCAGCTCGCGCTCCGCCGCGTCCATCTCGCCGCGCTCCACCAGGATGCGCAGATGGGCCTGTTGCGAGGTCTCCGGCCTCGGCCAGCTCGGCGGCGCGTAGCCGCGGTCCCGGCGTATCGCCAGGCGCACACCCGCGTCACCGACGATCTCCAGGAAGTCGGGATCGTCGCCCTGCCGCGTCTCGGCGTCGAGGAGAGCGGCGTAGAAGTCGGCCAGTTCCGCGGGCTCCGCGGCGTCCAGTACGAGCACGGTGGTCTTCACGACGGTCATGCGGCGCTTGTACCCGCACGGCCGCCCCGCACACGGTTGCCGCCGGGGGCCACGGGTACCCGCCCCGCAGCCGGGGAGGCACCCCGTGCACCAGACGATGAGGAGACAGCCATGACCAGTGCGGAGCAGTCCGCGCACGCGGCGGCGACGGTGGTGGTGGAGCTGAGCGGCTCCGCGCCGGCGGACGCCCACGCCGTCTTCGGTGTCCTGCACACCGCCTACGCGTCCGACCGTTCCCCCGACGACGTGCCGCGGGAACCGGACGGTGGAGGCGGGACGACGGTGTGGACGGCGGCCTTCGACACCACCGACGTACGCGAGCAGCCCGGCCCCGTGGCGCTCGGCGCGCCCGTCACGGCGGTGCTGCAGGGCGGCTACCAGGCCGTCGACGGGCTGCGCGTGACGCTGTCGTCGGCGTTCGCGGTGAACGTCGTGGGCACCTCGTCGGGCGACCAGGAGCAGGAAGTGCAGCTGCGGCTCGCGAGCAGGTGACGTGATCCCTGCTCACGCACGGTGCGCGGATGATCGTGTTGCGCGTTCGGCCCAGTCGGGTGAGGCTTTGGGTGACCCAGAAGTGGCTGTTGCTCACGCTTCGTGCTCGGGGGTCGTTCACGCGATGTGAAGCATGTGGGCCTCTCTGTGAGGAGCCTGAATCATGACAGTTCCACTCGACCGTCACTACGAGCTGGAATTGCACGCCTCCGAGGAGCGCGTACCGCAGATCCGGCGCATTGTCGGCGCCCACCTCCGGCACTGGAAACTCGACCTGCACGTGCGGGCCGTCTGCAGGGGTATCGACGAACTGCTGACCAACGTCCACCGCCACGTCGGCGACGAGAGCCGCTGCCTGCTCGAGATCCGCTGGTCCGGGCGGCGCCTGACGGCTTCCGTCGAGGACGACGGGCCGCGCATGCCGCGCATGCTGATCGCGGGCGGTGGACTCGCCCGTATCGCCGCGCTCAGCGACAGCTGGGGCACCTGCGCCACGACCGGCGGCAAAGTCGTCTGGTTCACGCGCAGCGTCGAGGCCCCGCTGTCCGTGCCGCGCGTGCCGTTCGTCCCCCTCACGCTCGTCGACGCCGCGCTGCGCCACCCGGATCCTGCCGGCCCGGTCCCCGTGGCCGTCGCCGACACGGCCACGGCGGACGCGGCATCACGGTTGCGGGTTCCCGCACCCGCCTGAGCCGCCGGCGCCCCGCACGGCGCCCGCACCGCACGACGACTGCCCCGCACCCGCCACACGGGACGCGGGGCAGTCGGCTGCCCGTGATCGGCGCCCCTCAGGGCGTGTACTCGTCCTCGTCGACGGTGTGCACCGCGGCCTCCTCGGCCGACGCGGCCGCGCCGTCGATGCCCACGTCCTCCGCGACCATGTCCTTCTCCGCGTCCGCGTGCGCGCCCTCGTCGGGCGCCACCAGCCGCCCCGACCGCATGTCCCCGACCTCGTCGTCGCGGACCTCACCGTCGCCCTGCGGCAGGTCACCGATGCCGTCGCCCGCCGGGACGGGCGGGTCGGGGATCTCCTCGGCCAGCCGCTCGTCCAGGGTCTCGCCCTCGTTCTGCTCCTCGGCCGTGGTGCCCTCGCCCTCGACGCCCAGCGGGCGCTCCGGCGGGGACCAGCCCTCGTCGTACGGGTCGGCCGCGCGGTCGCTGAGGCTGTCCTCCGGGTCGAGGATGCCCTCGTCCTCCCGCACCTCGGCGTCCGCGTCGGGCTGGTAGACGTCGTCGGCCATGGGATCGGTGTTCTCTCCGGTCACGTGGATCACCTCGTCGAGTCCGATTGCGTTCGACCCCGGCTACCCGGCGCGGCCCGCGCTATCCACGCCGGCCTCGGACGGCCCACATACAACGCTGCCACCAAACTCCGCGCCGCTCAAACCCCAGGTGGCGGGCGCGGCGTGTTTGCCACGGCCCACCAGGGGCACGCGGTGTTCTCGTCCGCGGACGAGAAAAGCCATCGACGCGAGAAGCCATCGAAGCCATCGACCGGAGTCGAGCGTGAGCCAGAAGCGCATCGTCATCGTCGGAGCGGGATTCGCCGGATACCAGACCGCCCGCGCCCTGTCCCAGCGTTTGCGGGGCCGGGCGGAGATCGTCCTGCTGAACCCGACCGACTACTTCCTCTACCTGCCCCTGCTGCCGCAGGTGGCGGTGGGCGTCCTGGAGGCCAGACGGGTCGCCGTGTCCCTGCCGGACACCCTGCCGCACGTGCGGCTCGTGCTCGGGGAGGCCGACGAGGTCGACCTGGACGCCGGACGGGTCGGTTACACCGACCCGGAGGGCAACCGGGGCCGGATCGCCTACGACCGGCTCGTCCTCAGCGTGGGCAGCGTCAACAAGCTGCTGCCCGTGCCGGGAGTCGCCGAGCACGCCCACGGGTTCCGTGGCCTGCCCGAGGCGCTCTACCTGCGCGATCACGTGACCCGGCAGATCGAGCTCGCCGCGGCGGCCGACGACCCTGCCGAGTGCGCCGCCAGGTCCACCTTCGTGGTCGTCGGCGCCGGGTACACCGGCACCGAGGTCGCCGCGCAGGGCAAGGTGTTCGCCGACGGGATCGTGCGCCGGCAGCGCCACTGGCGGCGCTGCGGGCCCTCGCGCTGGCTGCTGCTCGACGTGGCCCCCCGGGTGCTGCCCGAGCTGGACCGGCGCCTGTCGGACACCGCCGACCGGGTGCTGAGGCAGCGGGGCGTCGAGGTCATGCCCGGCACGTCCGTCAGCGAGGCGACGGCGCGCGGCGTCACGCTCGACAACGGCGAGCGCGTCGACACGCACACCCTCGTGTGGTGCGTGGGCGTGCGGCCCGACCCGCTCGTCTCCGCCGTCGGCCTGCCCGTGGAACGCGGCAGGCTCGTGGTCGACGCGATGCTCAACGTACCGGGCAGGCCCGAGGTGTTCGCGTGCGGCGACGCCGCGGCCGTGCCCGACCTGACGAAGCCGGGCGAGTACACCCCGATGACCGCCCAGCACGCCTCGCGCCAGGGCAAGGCGGCGGCCCGCAATGTCGCCGCGTCCCTCGGGTACGGGGAGCGCAGGCACTACCGCCACGACGACCTCGGGTTCGTGGTGGACCTCGGCGGCGCCCAGGCCGCCGCCAACCCGTTCGGCGTACCGCTCGCCGGGCCACTCGCGGGGGCCGTCACCCGCGCCTACCACCTGGCCGCGATGCCCGCCAACCGCGTACGCGTGGCCGCGGACTGGCTCCTCGACGCCGCGATGCCGCGTCAGACCGTGCAGCTCGGCCTGGTGCGTTCGGGCGCGGTGCCGCTCGAGTCGGCGGCACCCGAAATCGGCAGGGCCATCGCAGCGAAAGCGAAGGAGTGACATGGACACCCGTGAAATGGCAGAACTCGCACAGCAGCTGAGGGTCGACTCGGTACGCGTGGCCGACCGCGCGGGCTCCGGCCACCCGACATCCTCCATGTCGGCGGCCGACCTGATGGCCGTGCTGCTCGCGGGCCACCTCCGCTACGACTTCGGCGACCCCGGCCACCCCGGAAACGACCGGCTGATCTTCTCCAAGGGGCACGCGTCGCCCCTGCTGTACTCGATGTACCTGGCCGCGGGCGCCGTCGACGAGGAGGAGTTCCTCACCTACCGCACCCTCGGCAGCCGTCTCGAGGGCCACCCCACGCCCCGCCTGCCGTGGGTGGACGTGGCCACCGGCTCCCTCGGCCAGGGGCTGCCGGTCGGCGTCGGCATGGCGCTCGCCAACCAGCGCCTCGAACACACGCCGCACCGGGTGTGGGTGCTGTCGGGCGACAGCGAGATGGCCGAGGGATCGGTGTGGGAGGCCGCCGAGCACGCCGGCGACCAGCACCTCGACGCGCTCACCCTGATCATCGACGTCAACCGGCTCGGGCAGCGCGGTCCCACGCGACACCAGCGCGACCTGGCCGCCTACGGCAGGCGGCTGCGCGCCTTCGACTGGCACACCATCGAGATCGACGGCCACGACATCGACGCCGTCGAGCGGGCCATGAGCGAGGCCGAGTCGACCGCGGGGCGCCCCACCGCGATCATCGCCGGCACCCGCAAGGGCCGCGGTGTGCGCGCCGTCGAGGACCGCGAGGGCATGCACGGCAAGCCCGTCAAGGACGCCGAGGCCGCCGTGGAGGAACTCGGCGGCAGGCGCTCGATCCGGGTGGACGTGCAGCGGCCCGCCGAGCCGGCGGGGGAGGCCGCGCCCCGCCAACGCGAGCTGCGGCTGCCGCGGTACGAGCTCGGCGACACCGTGCCCACCCGCGACGCGTTCGGCGAGGCGCTGACCGCGCTCGGCCACGCCTACGAGGACGTCGTCGTGCTCGACGGCGAGGTCGGCGACTCCACGCGCGCGGAGTACTTCGCCAAGGAGCACCCCGACAGGTACTTCGAGTGCTACATCGCGGAGCAGCAGATGGTGGCGGCCGCGGTCGGCATGCAGGCCGTCGGGCGGGTCCCGTACGCGGCCTCCTTCGCGGCGTTCCTCACGCGCGCCCACGACTTCCTGCGCATGGCCGCCGTCAGCCGCGCCTCGCTGAACATCGTCGGCTCCCACGCGGGCGTGTCCATCGGCGAGGACGGCCCCTCCCAGATGGGCGTCGAGGACATCGCGATGTTCCGCGCGATCCACGGCTCGACCGTGCTCCAGCCGTGCGACGCGAACCAGGCCGCCCGCCTGGTCGCCGCCATGCACGAACTGGAGGGCGTGCGCTACCTGCGCACGATGCGCAGCGGCACCCCGGTGATCTACGGGCCCGCAGAGGAGTTCCCCGTAGGGGGCAGCAAGGTGCTGCGCCGGTCGGACGCCGACCACGTCACCCTGCTCGGCACCGGCGTCACCGTGCACGAGTGCCTGACCGCGGCCGACGCCCTGGCGAGGGACGGCATCCCCGTGCGCGTCATCGACATGTACAGCCTCAAGCCCGTCGACGAGCAGGCGCTGATGGCCGCCGCCGAGGACACGGAGTGCCTGATCACGGTCGAGGACCACCACCCGCAGGGCGGCCTCGGCGACGCGGTGGCCGAGGCGTTCGGCGACGCCAGGCCCGCGCCGCGCCGCCTGGTCAGGCTGGCCGTCACCAACATGCCCGGCTCAGGAACCGGCGAGGAGCAGCGCCGCGCCGCCGGCATCGACGCCGAGTCGATCGCGGCCGGCGTGCGGCTGCTCACCGAGAAGATCATCCGCTGACCGCGGCGGCGCCGCGCGCCGTGGAACCGTGCATGAACCCTCCCGATTGGTTACCCGTCCCCTGCGGGTGCGTCGGCGAGCCCCTCCCGGGAGGGTTCGGCAGTGAGCCCCCGCTCCGCCGCCCCCGGCACCACCGGTGGGCGGCGGAGTCCGTGTTGCGCCGCCCCAAGCACCGCACCAGGCTCGTAACCAAACCACTCCAGGAGGAACCGGTCATGCCGATCGCGACGGTGAACCCCGCCACGGGGGAGACGCTCAAGACGTTCGACCCGCTGGGACCGGAGGAGATCGAGCGCAGGCTCGCCACGGCGTACGACACGTCCAGGGCCTACCGCACCACGTCGTTCGAGGAGCGCGCCCGCCTCCTCGGCCGCGCCGCCGACCTCCTCGATCAGGACGCCCCGGACATCGGCCGCACCATCACCACCGAGATGGGCAAGCCGGTCGCGCAGGCGCGCGCCGAGGCGGCCAAGTGCGCCAAGGCGATGCGCTGGTACGCCGAGCACGCCGGGGAGCTGCTCGCCGACGAGCACCCCTCGGAGGCGGACGTGAAGGACTCCGGCGCCTCCTCCGCGCGCGTCGTGTTCCGTCCGCTCGGCGTGGTGCTCGCCGTGATGCCGTGGAACTTCCCCCTCTGGCAGGTGGTGCGGTTCGCCGCCCCGGCCCTGATGGCCGGGAACGTCGGGCTGCTCAAGCACTCGTCCAACGTCCCGCAGACGGCCCTCTACCTGGAGGACCTCTTCCGCAGGGCGGGCTTCCCCGAGGGCTGCTTCCAGACCCTGCTGATCGGTTCCGGCGCCATCGAGTCCGTCCTGCGCGACCCGCGCGTCGCCGCCGCGACCCTCACCGGCAGCGAGCCGGCCGGCCGCTCCGTCGCGTCGATCGCCGGCGACGAGGTCAAGAAGACGGTGCTGGAACTCGGCGGCAGCGACCCGTTCGTCGTGATGGACTCCGCCGACATCGTGAACGCCGCGAAGACCGCCGTCACCGCCCGGGTGCAGAACACCGGGCAGTCGTGCATCGCGGCCAAGCGGTTCATCGTGCACACCGACGTGTACGACGCCTTCACCGAGCGGTTCACCTCCGCCATGCGCGCGTTGACCGTCGGCGACCCGATGGACGAGGACACCGACGTAGGCCCGCTCTCCAGCGAGCAGGGCCGCAGCGACCTGGAGGAGCTCGTAGACGACGCCGTCAGCCGCGGCGCGCAGGTCCTGTGCGGAGGCGGGCGGCCCGACGGCGCGGGCGCGGGCTGGTTCTACGAGCCGACGGTGCTCGCCGGCATCACCCCGGAGATGCGCGTCCACCGGGAGGAGACGTTCGGGCCCGTCGCCACGCTCTACCGGGTCGCGAGCCTCGACGAGGCCGTGGCCGTCGCCAACGACACACCGTTCGGCCTCAGCTCCAACGTGTGGACGCGCGACGAGGACGACATCGAGCGGTTCGTCCGCGACCTGGAGGCGGGCGGCGTGTACATCAACGGCATGACC
Organism: Streptomyces montanisoli; assembly: GCF_017813245.1. Lineage (GTDB taxonomy): Bacteria > Actinomycetota > Actinomycetes > Streptomycetales > Streptomycetaceae > Streptomyces > Streptomyces montanisoli. The sequence continues at coordinate 12,058 of NZ_JAGIQL010000010.1, read as the reverse complement.
GCGTCGCACCCCGCGTTCCCGTTCGGCGGCGTCAAGCGCTCCGGCTACGGGCGCGAGCTCGCGGGTCACGGCATCAGGGAGTTCTGCAACATCACCACCGTGTGGCACGGCGCCCAGGACTGACCGCCGCGCCGCCCGCCGCCCCGGCACCGGGTGCCACCGCCCAGGGAAACGAGCAGGGAGAACCACATGCACCAGGCGAAGACCCCCGCGGAGCGGCTCACCGACGCCGACCTGGCGGCGCTCGACGCGCACTGGCGCGCCGCCAACTACCTCGCGGTGGGCCAGATCTACCTGATGGCCAACCCCCTGCTGCGCGAACCGCTCGCCGCCGAGCACATCAAGCCGAGGCTGCTCGGGCACTGGGGGACCTCCCCGGGGCTCAACCTCGTCCACACCCACCTGAACCGGGTGATCAAGGACCGCGACCTCGACGCGCTGTGCGTGTGGGGGCCGGGACACGGCGGGCCCGCCGTCCTCGCCAACTCCTGGATCGAGGGCACGTACGGGGAGACCTACCCGGACGTCGGCCGCGACCGCGCCGGCATGGAACGGCTGTTCAAGCAGTTCTCCTTCCCCGGCGGGGTGCCCAGCCACGTCGCGCCCGAGACACCCGGCTCCATCCACGAGGGCGGCGAGCTCGGCTACTCGCTCGCCCACGCCTACGGCGCGGCGCTCGACAACCCGGAACTCCTGGTCGCGTGCGTGATCGGGGACGGCGAGGCGGAGACGGGCCCCCTGGCCGCCTCCTGGCACGCGAACAAGTTCCTCGACCCGGCCCACGACGGCGCCGTCCTGCCGATCCTGCACCTCAACGGGTACAAGATCGCCAACCCCGCGGTCCTCGCCCGGCTGCCCGAGGACGAACTCGACGCACTGCTGCGCGGATACGGCCACGAGCCCATCCACGTCACCGGCGACGAGCCGCTCGCCGTGCACCGCGCCATGGCGGCGGCGATGGACGAGGCGCTCGACACCATTGGCGCCGTCCAGCGCGCCGCCCGCGAGGACGGCGCCACCCAGCGCCCGCGGTGGCCCGTCATCGTGCTGCGCACACCGAAGGGCTGGACGGGACCGCGCGAGGTCGACGGGCAGCCCGTCGAGGGGACCTGGCGCGCCCACCAGGTCCCGCTGAGCGGTGTGCGCACCAACCCAGGACACCTGCGCCAGCTGGAGGCCTGGCTCCGCTCGTACCGTCCCGACGAGCTGTTCGACGAGAGCGGCGCACCGCGGCCCGAACTGCTGCGCTTCGTGCCGGAGGGAACCCGCAGGCTGGGCGCCACACCGTACGCGAACGGCGGGCTCATGCTGCGCGAACTGCCGCTTCCGCCGCTGACGGAACACGCCGTCCCCGTCGAACGCCCGGGCACCGTGCTGCACGAGCCCACCAAGATCCTCGGCGCGCTGCTCGAGGACGTGATGGCGGCGACCGCCGAGCGCCGCGACTTCCGCGTCGTCGGGCCCGACGAGACCGCGTCCAACCGCCTCGGCGCGCTCTACGAGGCCACGGACAAGGCCTGGGACGCGCTCACGCTCCCCACCGACGAGCACCTGGCACGCGGCGGCCGCGTGATGGAGATCCTCTCCGAGCACGTCTGCCAGGGCTGGCTGGAGGGCTACCTCCTGACGGGCCGCCACGGCCTGTTCTCCAGCTACGAGGCGTTCGCGCACATCGTGGACTCGATGGTCAACCAGCACATCAAGTGGCTGCGCACCTCGCGCAGGCTGCCATGGCGCCGCCCCATCGCCTCCCTCAACTACCTGCTCACCTCGCACGTGTGGCGCCAGGACCACAACGGCTTCTCGCACCAGGACCCGGGCTTCGTCGACCACGTGCTCAACAAGAGCCCCGAGGTGGTGCGCGTCTACCTGCCGCCCGACACCAACACGCTGCTCTCGGTGGCCGACCACGCGCTGCGCAGCCGCGACTACGTCAACGTGATCGTCGCGGGCAAGCAGCCCACGTTCGACTGGCTCACGATGGACGAGGCGATCGCGCACTGCACCAGGGGCCTCGGCGTGTGGGGCTGGGCCGGCACGGAGGACGGCACGCGGGAGCCCGACGTCGTACTCGCCTGCGCCGGCGACGTGCCGACGCAGGAGACGCTCGCGGCGGCCGACCTGCTGCGGCGCCACCTCCCAGAGCTCGCCCTGCGCGTGGTCAACGTCGTCGACATGGCACGTCTGCTCCCGCACGAGGAACACCCGCACGGCATGCGGGAGTCCGAGTACGACGCGCTGTTCACCCGGGACAAGCCGGTGATCTTCGCCTACCACGGCTACCCGTGGCTGATCCACCGGCTCGCGTACCGGCGCGCGGGCCACACGAACCTGCACGTGCGCGGGTACAAGGAGGAGGGCACCACCACCACGCCCTTCGACATGGTGGTCAAGAACGATCTGGACAGGTACCGGCTCGTCATGGACGTGATCGACCGGGTGCCAGGACTCGGCGTGCGTGCGGTCGCGGTGCGTCAGGCCATGGACGACGCGCGCGCACGCCACCACGCGTGGATCCGCGAGCACGGCACGGACCTGCCCGAGGTCGCGGAGTGGACGTGGCAGGGCTGACGGCCGGCGCCGGCGCACGGCAGGACGGCACGGGTCAGGACAGGACGCGGACGATGACATCGGCAGGGAGGTGCGCGCGGCGATGAGCGGCAGCGCGAACGGCGGCACACGGACGGTGCGGGCGGGGCGCAGGACGATCGAGGTGCACCGGCCGGACAAGGTCCTCTTCCCGGACCGCGAGCTGACCAAGGCCGGCCTGGTCGCGCACTACCACGACCTGGCCCCGTACATCGTGCCCGAGCTGAGGGGCAGGCCGCTCATGCTGGAGCGCCACCCCGACGGCCTCGCGGGGCCGCGCTTCATGCAGAAGAACACGCCGGAGTCGTACCCCGATTGGATCCGCCGAGCCGAGCTGGAGAAGCAGGGCGGCACGGTCATCCATGCCGTGTGCGACGACACGGCCACCCTGCTCTACCTGGCCGACCAGGCCTGCCTGACCTTCCACCGCTGGCAGGCGCGCGCGGACCGGCCGGACAACCCGGACCGCCTCGTCTTCGACCTCGACCCGGCGGGCGACGACTTCGAGCAGGTGCGGTCGGCCGCCCGGCTGCTCGGCGAGCTGCTGGGCGAGATCGAACTGCCCGGCGCGCTGATGACCACGGGATCGCGCGGCCTGCACGTGATCGTCCCCCTGGACCGCAGGGCGGGATTCGACGAGGTGCGTGAGTTCGCGGGCGAGGTGGCCGCGGCGCTGGCCGCCCGCGATCCCGGCCACCTCACGACCGAGGTGCGCACGCAGGCGCGTGGCGGGCGCCTCTACCTGGACATCCAGCGCAACGCGTACGCCCAGACGTCGGTCGCGCCCTACTCGGTGCGCGCCAAGGACGGCGCACCCGTCGCGACGCCCATCAGCTGGGACCAGCTCGACGACCCCGGCCTGCACGCCAGGCGCTGGAGCGTCGGCACGGTCCTCGACCAGGCAAGGACGGACCCCTGGTCGGACATGCCGGCCAGGGGCAGGGGGCTCGGCCCCGCGAGGCGCCGTCTCAGGTCACTGCGATGAGACGGTCACACGGCCGCCAGGGCCGCTCTCCGCGTACGGCTCGCCGCTGAACGCGGCGGCGATCCGCAGCTGGGTGGCCGCCTCCTCGGCCTTGCCCTGGCGCTCGAGCGTCCTGCCGAGCATCAGGCGGGCGTAGGCCTCGACGGGGTCGAGCTCCAGCACGGCGCGCAGCTCGTCCTCGGCCTTGCGCAGGCGCGCCGAGTGGTAGTAGGCGCGGGCCAGCAGCAGGCGCGGGGCGACCTGCCCCGGCTCCTCGGCGACGAGGCCGCCGAGGATCCGCGCGGCGCTCACGTACTCCTTGGCGTCGAAGAACATCCGCGCGCGGTCCCACCGCTCGGCCGGCGTGCCGTACTCGTAGTACGCCGAAACGTTGTGCTCTCCCACAGGACCCTCCTCACGGGCCGGCTGCTGACTGACAGCCGTGACAACCTGAGCAGGTAGTTGAATATTCCACAGCTATGTGTGGGGGCAGCCCACGGCCTCAGCCGGTGGGGCCGGCGGCCGCGCGCCCGGCGTGGGCGAGCGCCGGATCGTGGCCCGCCCAGTGCGCGAGCGGCGCCACGGGAAGCGTGGAGCCGATCTCCCGTTCCGCCGCGCCGAGCCACGCGGACAGCCGGGCGTCGCTCGCCGCGGGCGGCGGGGCCAGGTCGCACAGGGCCGGGTGCTGGCGCAGCAGCTCGGGAGCGCACTGGTCGACGGCGCGCTGGCGCTGCCAGGGCTCGAGACGGGTGCCGGTCATCCAGTGGAGCAGAGCGGTACGGCCGCCCTCGCGGCCCCGGGGGAGCCGGCCGGGCGCCGTGACGCCGAGGATGTCCGCCAGGGGCACGCTGCGCGTTTCGCTCATGCATGCCATCCTGCACCGTCCCCGGCGCCTTGTGGGGTCAGCCGCGCACCACGCGGACCTCGGCCACCTCCATCAGGCCGTCGAGCTCGACCCGGCCCACCGTCTGACCCTGGCTCACCGTCAGGCCGTCGCGCCGCACCAGGTCGAGCAGCCGCTCCGCCAGGGGCATCACCATGTGGCGGCCCCAGCACCGCTCGTTGGTGTGGCCGAACGGCAGGTAGCCGGGGTGGGTGTCCGGGTCGAGCCCGTCCCACCGCTCGGGCAGGAACGCGTCGGGCTCGTCCCACAGCTTCGGGTCGCGGTGGCTCAGCAACGGGAGCAGCAGCACGTCGTCGCACGGGCCGATCCGCCGGTCCACCGCGGTGAACCCGGGCGACGCCATCCGCAGGATGTTCCACGACACGGGCAGCAGGCGCAGGGCCTCGTGGACGATGTGCCGGTTCGGCGTGGAGTCGCCGAACGGCGCGCCGAGCCACAGCGCGTTGGTGACGAGGGCCGCGACCGTGAAGCACACGGGCGCCGCGACCCGCCGGTACAGGTACATCGCGTAACGGCGGTCCTGGTACGTCGCGGAGTCGAGTACGAGCGACGCGAGCTTCGACAGCGGCGCCTCGCGCCCGGGCGCCCGCAGCAGCGCGGCGCCCGAGGTGACGGCCGACCAGGTGAGCTTCGGGGTGAGTTCCAGCCTGCGGTCGACCAGTACGCGAAAGCGCAGGCGCTCCCGGCCGAAGACCAGGTCGCGCAGGTAGGCGTGCGGTACCTGGGGCCACGGGCCGGTCAGGTCGACGGCGTCCTCGAGGGGGCGCTGCAGCGCCCTGCGCACGTCCGAGGACACGGCCTGCATGTAGGTGGAGGCGTCGGTGCGGCTGACGGACCTCGACCGAACGGGCTTGAACGTCGGCCGCTCCTCGGCGTTCGCCGGCCTGCTGCGCAGCAGCGCGTCCATCAGGTCCGCGCCGGCGACACCGACCGTGTCGGGTTCCAGCCTGAAGAGGTCGGCGCCGGTGTGGCGTGCGAGCAGCGCGTCGATCCGCGGTGCGAAGCGCACGGGCCGCCCCGCGCGTGCGGTGGCCGGTCGTTCGGGCATGGAGCAACCTCCGGGGGCGAACGGCGGGTGACGGGACGCGCCCGGCGCCCCGTCACCCTCCCTCTGCGTGAACGGGCCGATCAGATCCAGCCGTACCACGCGTAGGCCTTGAGGCTCTTCTCGCTCCTGACCTTCTTCATGAGGCGAACGAACTTCATGACGACCTCCAAGTGACGGGATGTGCTGGGCTCCGGCCGGCGGCCTGGCGCCAGGCCGCCGACCGTCGCAAAAGTGAATGACGGGGCGTCAAGGCAGTCAAGTGGCCCGTGTCACTTCCAAATTCCCGCACGAGGTGTTTCGGAGGCGTTGACGTTCGCCAACCGGAAAGAACGCGGCCCGAGATGGGAGCTTGCGCCTGATGTAGCACGCGGCGCGCTGTCGACGGTGGATAACCGCCGGCTTCACGAGAGGCCCGGGCCCGGCCGGAGATTTTACGCGGAGGGCGCCGGTCACTCCGTCCCGTCGAACACGCCGCCGCCACCGGTCGCGGCGGTTCCGCGCGGCGGGTCGGGCAGCCGCCTGTCGTGCGTGCCTGCCGACGGGTGCTCCTCCGCCTGGCATTCGGCGTCGAAGATGTCGCAGCCGGCCGTGGCCGAAGGCGTGGGCGTGGGGGCAGCGGGGGGAGGAGAGGTGACCGCCGCGGGAGAGACGTGCGGACGGGGCGGTTTCGAGTCGGTGGTGCCGTCGCCTCCGCCGAAGGCGGTGAAGAGAGCGAACATGGCGCCGGCGAGCGCGATGGCGACGGCGAGAGTGAGGGTGGCGGAACGGGAGGTACGGGACGAAGCAGGCATGGCCGGATCCTCCCGCAGCGGGAGGCGGTGGGCGTGCCGACACCTCGGGGCCGCACTGACCAGGTCACCCGCGCGCCGGAGCGCGGGAAGGGCTCCCGCGGGCATCGCGCCCGCGGGAGCCCTTCGTCCGGCCGTCCGGCTGTCTTTCCTCGCGTCAGCCGGACTGGCCGCTGTCCTTGAGGGCGCCCCAGCCGTGCCAGCGTTCGACGTCGATCCAGGCGCTGACCCTGGCGCGTTCCCGGTTCGGGTAGTCGTTGCCCCCGTAGTGGCGCGACAGCCGGTCGATGTCGGTCAGGCCGGCGTCGTCGCGCATCTCGCCGACGCGCCCGATGACGCTGACGTGCGTGTACCAGTTCCCCTCGTCCAGCACGGTGAGGGTGACCCGCGGATCGTCGCGCAGGTGGCGCAGGCGCACGCGGCCCTCGTCCATGTTGAGCAGGACGCGGCCGTCGTCCTCCCACAGGTACCAGGTGGCGGTCGACACGGGCTGGCCGTCGGACCTCAGCGTGGTGACGACGGCCGGGTTCGCCTTGCGCAGCATGGCGACTGCGTCCTCGGGAAGCGGTGGATTCGACACGGTCTTCTCCTTGTCTCGTGTTCCCGGCCCCGCCGTCGTGGCCCGTACCCGGGGAGCGGGACGGGGGCGGCGGGACCCACCCGGGATCGTACGAACGGGCGGCGCCCCGCCGTGCGCGACGCACGGCACGGGGGCCGGACCCGGGAACGGGGTGCCGGCCCCCTGCCCTGCGGGGTGCGTGGTCACGGGGTCAGTGCTGACCGTCCTCGTACGAGCGGCGCACCGCTTCCGCCGCCTTGTCCGTCTGGGAGTCGTAGCGGTTGTCCGTGCGCTCGTCGACGAGTTTCTCGGCGCGGTCCACGCCCTTGTCGGCCTGGTCGGGGTGGCCCTTCGCCATCGCCTTGGCCTTGTTCGCCATGTCACCCAGCTTGCTCATGTCTACCTCCCGGCAGTGGTGCATGTGCTGCCTTGCACCAAGTCGCCTAACCGCCCCTTCCCGCACGCAAACACCCGGGCCCCCGCCCTGTCCTCAGGGTTCGCGCGCGTGCGCCCTTACGGGAAGGCCCCAAGACGCCCCGCACGGCGCGAGCGGCCGTTCTCGTCCACGGGGCCGAGGTTGTGGCGCGACGCCGCCGGGACGATGGGACGGAGCCGAGTCTCCAGAGGGAAGGACCGTCATGGACACCGGGAGTCCGGACACCCGCACGACCGCCGGCGGCGTATCCGCGTCGCGCGCCGCGGCCGCGTTCCGCCGCGCGAAACTGCTGACGGGGTGCTACCTCGCGGTGAGCGTCGCCACGCTGGCGGCCATCGCGCTGCTGCGCGACGACAGCGCCGCGGTGAACGACGCCGTGTGGGTCAGGGGCTGCGTCGTGGTGGCCAGCGCCGTGGTGACCTTGCTGTGCGCCGTGCGTGCGGCGCGCGGCGACCGCGGCGCCTACCGCAGGCTGCGGGCCGTCTCGGCGGTCATGGTCGTGGCGATCGCCGTGATCATCGCCCTTCCGGGGACCTTCCCGCTGTGGATGAAGATCGATCAGGGCGTCTGCGGGGTGCTGCTGCTCGGGGTGGTGCTCCTCGTCAACGGCAGGCACGCGCGCACAGCCTTCGCCGCCGCGGCGTGAGGCCGCGGCGTGAGGCCGCGGGCCCGGGGTGAGGCCGCCGAGTGGCTGCCGCACCCCGGGCACCGGTCAGCCGCCGATGTGGTAACTGTCGCCGTAGACCTTCCAGTCGAGCGGCGGATCGAGGTCGAGGTTGCCCTGCTGGAGGAAGACGCGCTGCTCGGTGTCCACCCGGCTGGTGTCCTCGTGGGCCGCCTCCTGCTTCATGGCCCAGACCCGCGCGTCCAGGAACGCGTTCAGGTACGCGGTCTCGTCGCCGCCCCTGGACGGCGGCTCGGCGTGCGACAGCGCACGCGCGCGGATGCCGCCGAAGCTGGTGCCGTCGTCGCCCGGGCCGTGCATCACGATCGCGTCGTAGTAGATGAACTGGCCGAGCGTGCCGAGGCCGTCCTGCTTCGCCTGGGCGACCGCGGGGTCGAAGTACACCCGGTCGCGCTCGTCGTTCTGCGCGGACCGGAACACCGGGTCGGACGCGGCCTGCTGCCAGGCGGAGGTGAACGCCGTGCCGAGGCCGTCGTGCGAGTCGGTGCCGTCGACGGCCTCCAGTGCGGGGAGGAAGCGGGCGAGCGGGTTGCCCGGCTCCCGGTCGGTGTACAGGCGCACGACCTGCAGCATGTCGCCGGTGCCCGAGCAGAAGCCGATGATTCCGGCCGTGTAGCCGCGGCCGTCGCCGATGTCCTCGATGTACTTGTACTGGGCCTTCCAGTCCAGCGAGGAGTTCTCCGCGCTGGAGACGAGCTCCATCGCGATCTCCTTCTTCGCCGGATCGTCGAGTCCCGTCGCCGCGGCGGGCCTGGCGCTCGTGGCCGTACCGGCCGCGTGCGCGGCGGGCGGCACGGTCTGCGCGCCCGCGGCCGTCGGCACGGCGGCGAGCGCCAGGCCGAGGAGCGCGGCCGGGACGAGGCGGAGCGTGCTCTTGTGGGGGTGCACTGGGGCCTCCGTGGGGGGTGGGGGCATCTGTTAGGAAGCTTTCCTATCAGAGTTGGCAGGGACACGTACACCCCTGCGGGGCGGGCGAGTTGGGATTCGCCCGTTCGGATGCCTGCCCTGTGCACGCTCTCCGGGCAATCCTCGGTGGTCACCGCTCCGAAGGACGGGAAGACCGGCGCGCACGACGGCCGGCACCGACGAAGGAGGCAGCGACCCGCGATGGTGGAAGAACGGCTGGGGAACCCCCGCACACGAGTGACACGGGCGGCACGGCCCACCGGGGCGGCCGCTCGGCTCCTGCCCGTGGTGGAGCAGGCGTGCGGAGGAGTGCTGCCGGTGCGGCTGCGCGCCTGGGACGGCAGTACGGCGGGGCCCGCGGGAGCGCCCGTGGTCGTGCTCCGTTCGCGCCGCGCGCTGCGGCGGCTGCTGTGGAGCCCCGGCGAACTAGGCCTCGCCCAGGCCTACGTCACGGGGGAACTCGACGTGGAGGGCGATCTCGGGGAGGCGCTGCGGGCCGTACGGCGGGACGCCGCACGGGCGGGCGGCATACGCCCGGGCGCCGGCGACCTCGCGCGCGCCCTGGCGACGGTGGCGGGGCTCGGGGCGCTCGGCCCGCGGCCCAAGGCGCCGAGGAGCCAGGCGGTGCTGCGCGGCGCCCTGCACAGCAAGGCACGCGACCGCGCCGCGATCAGCCACCACTACGACCTCTCCAACGCCTTCTACGAGCTGGTGCTCGACGAGACCATGGCGTACTCGAGCGGCTACTGGCTCGACGACCGTCCCGGCTACGGCGCCGCCGACGCCCAGCGCGACAAGCTCGATCTGATCTGCCGCAAACTGGGCCTGCGCCCCGGCGACCGGCTGCTCGACATCGGCTGCGGCTGGGGTTCGCTCACGCTGCACGCCGCCGAGCACCACGGCGCGCGGGTGACCGCCGTCACGCTCGCCGCCCGCCAGGCCGAGTTCGTACGCGCGCGCGTCGCGGAGCGCGGCCTCGACGACCGCGTCGAGGTGCGGCTGTCCGACTACCGCGACATCGCGGACGGGCACTACGACGCCGTCGCCACCGTCGAGATGGGCGAGCATGTCGGCGACGACGCGTACCCGGCCTTCGCGGGCATCCTGCACGGGAAGGTGCGCCCGGGCGGCCGGGTCATGGTCCAGCAGATGTCGCGCGGCCGCATCGCCCCCGGCGGCGGCGCGTTCATCGAGTCGTTCATCGCCCCCGACATGCACATGCGGCCGCTGGGCGAGACCGTGACGCTGCTGGAGGGCGCGGGGCTCGAGGTCACGGGCGTCGAGTCGCTCCGCGAGCACTACGTGCGCACCATCGCCGCGTGGCACAGGACGCTGGAGGAGCGCTGGGGCCAGGTGGCCGGCCTGGTGGGCGAGGAGATGGCGCGTGTGTGGCGGCTCTACCTCGTCGGCAGCGGCCTGGCGTTCGAGGACCACAGGATGGGCGTGGACCAGATAGTCGCCGCACGCCACGATTAGTTTCCCGCGCGGCGCGGGTCTCCTCTCCCGACATGACCGCAGGACGGACAGGAGCACCGAACATGCCGAACACGGCTGAGAGCGCCAAGGGACCCGCGAGCTACTTCCCCTCCATCGAGCGCGCGTACGGCCGCCCGGTGGCCGAGTGGAAGGAGCTCATCCGCGCCTCGCCGCTGACGCGGCACATGGAGCTCGTCGCGTGGCTCAAGACCGAGCACGGCCTCGGGCACGGGCACGCGAACGCGCTCGTGGCGCACACCCGGGCCGAGGACACGACGATGTGACCCAGCCGGCGGCCACCGCCCCCTGCCGCGGGGCCGCCGGGCCGCGGTCCCCGGCCCCGCGGCGCCCCTTGGCCCGTTCGGGCGAATAATGGCCGTGGCGGGGGCGCGTCACGGGGTCCCCGGGAGTTGCGGCACACCTGCCGACTACAGCAATGTAGACAGCAGAGCGAAGGGGGACCCCTTGTCAGGAACGAGTGCGGAGCGGCGGCCGACGGGCGAGCTGGAGACGGCTGTCCTCACCGTGCTCTGGGCCGCGGGCACGCCGCTCGTCGCCCGGCAGGTGCAGGCCGGCCTGCCGATGCCGCTCGCGCGGACCACGGTCGCCACCCTGCTCGCCCGCCTGCACGAGAAGGGCGCGGTCGTCAGGGAGCGCGCCGGCCGCGGGTACGCCTACTCCGCCGCCCAGGACCGGCAGGGCCTCGCCGCCCGCCGCATGCACCGCGAGCTGGACAAGGACGCCGACCGCGAGGCCGTCCTCGCCCGGTTCGTCTCCCAGCTGGAGCCCGAGGACGAGAAGGTGCTGAGGGAACTGCTCGAGTCGGACCTGCCCGGCGGGAAGGACCCCGAGTGATCCTCCTGCTCCTCCTCGTCCCGCTCCTGCTGCCCTTCGCGGCGCCGCCGCTCGCCCGCGGGCTCGCCGCGCGCGTCGAGCCGGGCGCGGCACTGTGGGCGCTGACGGCGGCGACCGTCGGCCTCGCGGCGAGCACCGTCGCCTCGCTCGCCGGGCTCGTCATCGCCGGCGCGCTGCGGCTGCCGGTCGTGGCCCGCCTCGGCGAGCTGATCCGGCCGATGGCCACAGGACCGGCCGAGGTCCTCCTCCCGCTCGCCGCGGCCGCCGCGGCCGGGCTCGCGCTGTGTGCCCGCACGGCCCTGCGCTCGGCCGTGCGGCAGGGCCGCTCGGTGCGGGCCGCGCACGCCGAGGCCGACGGCGCGAGGACGGCGGACGGCATGACCGTCGTGGCCGACGAGCGGATCGACGCGTACGCCCTCCCGGGGCAAGGCGGCCGCGGCCGTGTCGTGGTCACCGAGGGCATGCTCAGGTGCCTGGACGCCGACGAGCGCGCCGCGCTCGTGGCCCACGAACGCGCGCACCTCGCCGGCCGCCACCACCTCTTCCTCGCGGCGGCCGAGCTGTCCGCGCACTGCCACCCCGGGCTGCGTCCCCTGCGCGGCGACATCTCGCTCGCCGTCGAGCGCGCCGCCGACGAGACCGCGGCGCGGGCCACGGGCGACCGGCGGCTGATCGCCCGCGCCATCGGGCGCGCGGCACTCGCCGCGCACGCCGCCGCGTCCGAACAGCACACGTCTGTACTCTTGTCTCCGATGTACCTCGTGAGCTTTCTTCTGCCTGTGATAGCAGGGGAGGGGGGCGGGGCGGGTGGGGGCGGACGGGGAGGGCGGGGGCAGCGGGGGGAGGGG
>NZ_JAGIQL010000001.1 GCF_017813245.1 Streptomyces montanisoli | reverse complement strand
GCCGCGCCCGGCCGCCGGGCGTTCGCGGCGGCCACACATGGGGGACGTGGGGGACGACCCGTGCTCGTCGGTTCTCGCCCGGGGCACCGCCGCAGCACCGTCGCCTGCGGGCCGCGGCAGGGCCCGCCGCCGGCGGCTTCAACCGCGCGGCACAGTCCCGCCGGGCCTCGGCGCTCGGCCGCTCATGGCGGCACGCGGCGAGGGCCCGCCCCCAACGCGGGGGCGGGCCCTCGGCGCTGCGCCGGCAGATCCGGCGGGCGCTCGCCCGAGCGTGCCCGTTACTTCATGCGCGTACCAGCCGAGCGCAGCGACTCGCACGCCTTCGTCACGCGCGCCGCCATGCCCGCCTCGGCGGACTTGCCCCACGTGCGCGGGTCGTAGGTGCTCTTCGAGCCGACCTCGCCGTCGACCTTCAGCACACCGTCGTAGTTCTTCAGCATGTGGTCCGCGACGGGCCGGGTGAACGCGTACTGCGTGTCCGTGTCGAGGTTCATCTTCACGACGCCGTTCTCCAGCGCGGTGGTGATCTCCTCGTCGGACGAGCCGGAGCCGCCGTGGAAGACGAAGTCGAACGGCTTGCTGCCCGCGGCCAGCCCGCGCTCGGCGGCGACGCCGTCCTGCAGCTCCTTGAGCAGCTCGGGGCGGAGCACCACGTTGCCCGGCTTGTAGACGCCGTGGACGTTGCCGAACGAAGCGGCCAGCAGGTAGCGGCCCTTGTCGCCGAGGCCGAGCGCCTGGGCGGTGCGCAGCGCGTCGTCGACCGTCGTGTACAGCTTGTCGTTGATCTCGTGGCTGACGCCGTCCTCCTCGCCGCCGGTCGGGGTGATCTCGACCTCAAGGATGATCTTGGCGGCGGCGGCCTTCGCGAGGAGCTCCTCGCCGATGGAGAGGTTGTCCGCGAGGGTCTCGGCCGAGCCGTCCCACATGTGCGACTGGAACAGCGGGTTGCGGCCCGCCTTGACGCGCTCGGCGGAGATGTCGAGCAGCGGGCGCACATAGCCGTCGAGCTTGCCCTTCGGGCAGTGGTCGGTGTGCAGCGCGACCGTGATGCCGTACTTCTCCGCGACGACGTGGGCGAACTCGGCGAGGGCGACGGCGCCCGTGACCATGTCCTTGCTGTACTGGCCGCCGAGGAACTCCGCGCCACCCGTGGACATCTGGATGATGCCGTCGCTCTCCGCCTCCGCGAAACCACGGAGGGCGGCGTGCAGGGTCTGGGACGACGTCACATTGATGGCGGGATAGGCGAACTTGCCTGCCTTCGCCCGGTCGAGCATCTCGTTGTAGATCTCCGGGGTTGCGATGGGCATGGTGCCGCTCCTATGTGATGTTTGGGTGGAGGTGCTTGTCCCTGACCTGGGGGCGACGTCATCGTCACCCGTATCTTTACAGACTCACGCGAGACCGAGTTCGGCGGCGGTGTACGCGGCCGTGTAGGGCAGCCCCGCCTCGGCGACGGCGGACGCGGCGCCCCGGTCGACGATCACGGCGACGCCGACGACCTCGCCGCCGGCCTCCCGGACGGCCTGCACGGCGGTGAGCGGCGAACCGCCGGTGGTGGAGGTGTCCTCCACGACGAGGCAGCGCCTCCCCTTCACGTCGGTCCCCTCGATCCGCCGCTTCATGCCGTGCTGCTTCTGCTCCTTGCGCACGACGTAGGCGTCGAGGCGCCGCCCGCGGGCGGCGGAGGCGTGCAGCATCGACGTGGCGACGGGGTCGGCGCCCAGGGTGAGGCCGCCGACGCAGTCGTAGTCGAGGCCCGCGGTGGCGTCGAGCATCACCTGGCCGACGAGGGGGGCGGCGTGCCCGTCGAGGGTGACGCGGCGCATGTCGATGTACCAGTCGGCCTCGATGCCGGAGGAGAGCGTCACCCTGCCGTGCACCACGGCGAGATCCTTGATCGACTGGAGGAGCTCGCCCTTGGCGTCGTTCGTAGCGGTCATGCCCCCGAGCTTAGAGGCGCTGCCAGGACCAGGTCGCGGCGAGTTCCAGGGGCTGGATCCTGGTCACGAGCTCGGGCTCGATGTTGAGCCCGTTGGGTGGGCCCGACTGCGCCTCGACGCAGACGGCCTCGGGCTGCTCGTCGTAGACGACGACCCAGCGGGCGGGGCTGGTGACGGTCAGCGCGAGCTGCCCGGGCCAGGTCAGGGTGGCGTCGACGCCGTCGGGCATGCCGAAGCAGTCGTCCCACGGGCCGGGGAGCGGGTCGATGCGGCGGCCGGTCGGCAGGTGGTCGTCGCCGCGCTCCAGCTGGAACTCGGGCGCGAACGCGAGGCTCGCGTCCTCGCCGCCGAGGTTCCTGCGGAACCACGGGTGCCAGCCGACCTGCGCGGGGAACGAGTCGGAGGCGGTCTCCACGCCGAGCGTGAGCTCCAGGGAGTCCGCCGTCAGCCGGAACGTCTGGGTGACGAGCCCGGCGTACGGCCACGGGTCGCCCAGCTCGTACGTCAGCGTCGCGGACGCCTCGTCGGAGTGCCGCACCCGCCAGGCGGTGTCGCGGCCGGTGCCGTGGATCGCGTGGGGCGGCGAGTTCAGCGGCATCTGGTGCTGGGTCTCCCCGTTCCTGAACCGCCCGAGCGCGATGCGCCCGCAGAAGGGGACCATCGGGAAGCACCCGTAGCGCGGCCCCTGCCGCAGCAACTCGGTCCCGCCGATGAGGAGACTGCTGACACGGGCGCCGTTGCCGGGGTCGACGGTCAGGGAGACGTCGCCGGCGGAAAGTTTCAGATCGCTCACGCGAGCAGCGTAGTTCCCACGGCGAACACCGGGTGCGGCACCGGCCCCGCCCAGACACGCCTTCCCTGACGGGGCGGCGCGCGGCGCGTCAGCCCGTCGGCGTGCCGGCCCCGTCGCGTTCCAGCGTGGCGCGCAGCGCCGCGACGGCCGCGACCGCGGCCGTCAGCGACGCGCCGTCCAGCGCGCCCGAGGTCAGCTCGGCCAGCCCGTCCCTGACGGTTCGCTCCGCCGCGTCGGCGAGCCTCGCGCCCTCCGCGGTCAGGGACAGCAGCGAGGACCGGCGGTCCGCGGGGTTCGGCTGCCGGACCGCCAGCCCGCGCTGCTCCAGCCGGTCGACGCTCTTGCTCGTCGCCCCGACGCCGATGGCGAACTCGGCGGCGAGGTCCGCCACCCGGGCGCCGGGGTGGTCGCGCAGATGGCGCAGGGCCTCGTACTGCGAGGTGACGATCCCGTGCCGCTCGCGCAGACGGTCGTTCAAGGCGTTGTACAGGCGCGTCTCGCAGCGGACCAGGTCCGCGAAGAAGCCCGGCAGATCCTCGGCGCGCGGCGATGTATATTCCACGGCATATAGTGTAGCGGAAGCTACTTGCCAGGAGTCAGGAGCCGCCCATGAGCGAGGAACAGCGCGCCAGGATCGACGCGATGATGCGGCAGCCGCACCCGGCAGGGCCCCGGCCGGTCGAGGAGCTGCGCGCCGGATTCATGGCGCTGATGGAGCGGATGAACGTGCCCGGCGGCATCCGCACCACGCCGGTGGCGCTCGGCGGCCGGCCCGCGCTGCACGTCGAGCCGGGAAAGGCAGGAGAGACAGGAGAGACAGGAGACACGACGGAGACAGGGGAGCCGGCGGGCCCTGCCGCCGGTCCTGGCGGCGCGGCACCGGCCGGCACGATCCTTTACTTCCACGGCGGCGGCTGGGTGTTCGGCTCCCCCGAGACGGCCATGTCGCTGACGGGCCACCTCGTGGCCAGGACCGGCCTGGCGGCGTACTCGGTGGACTACCGGCTCGCCCCCGAGCACCCCTTCCCCGCCGCGATCGAGGACACGCTGGCCGCCTACCGCGCCCTGCTCGACGGCGGCACCGACCCTTCGGCGATCGTGTTCGCCGGCGACTCGGCGGGCGGCGGCCTCGCCGTCACCACGTGCCTCGCCGCCCGCGACGCGGGGCTTCCGCTGCCCGCCGGCCTGGTGGCGTTCTCCCCCGGGCTCGACGCGACGAGGACCGGCGAGAGCATGGAGACCAAGGAGGGCGTCGACCCGATCTTCACGCGCGCGGCCGTCGAGCACACCGGCGCCATGTACCTCGCCGGGGCCGATCCGCACCAGCCGCTGCTCAGCCCCGCCGTACTCGCCGACCTGACCGGCTTCCCGCCGATGCTGCTCCAGGTCGGCACGAACGAGATCCTGCTGGACGACTCCACGCGGCTCGCCTCCCGCGCGAGGGCGGCCGGGGTGGACGTCATCCTGGACGTCACCGCGCGCGTGCCGCACGTCTTCCAGTCGTTCGCCGGGATCCTGGACGAGGCGGACGAGGCGCTCGACCGCGCGGCCCTCTTCCTCCGCCAACGGGTCCGCACCGCGAGCGCGGCCCGCGCGGCGGCGGAGTAGGCGCGCGGGGCGCGCGCGTCAGTGGCGGCGGCGCAGGGCGCGTGTCACCACGACCGCCGAGGCCAGCGCGAACGCCGCCGCCGGGGCGACCCAGCGCAGGGAGCCGACCGCCGTGGCGGCCTCGGGCAGGGGGACGGGGGCGTAGCGGCCGCGCGGAGGCGCGTGGTCGACCTCCTCGGCGCTGCGGCCGATCATGGTCCGGCGTGCGTGCGCCGCCTCCGCGGGCGGCTCGTCGTCCTCGCCGGGGTCGTCCGGGTCGGCGGGTCCTTCGAGGCCTTCGGGGCCCTCGGGGACTTCCGGGACGCAGAAGTCGCCGGCGCCCGCCACCGTCTCGCCCGACAGCGGCGAGGGATCCGCGGCGGGCGTGGGCGGCGCCTTCGGGGGCAGCGGCTCGGCCGCCTCCTCGGCGCTGTCCGGCGGCCCGGGCCTGACGTCCTTCTGCGGGCCGCTCTCGTCGCCGAGGCGGGCGGCGAACCGGTCGAGCAGCCGCCGCGCGGCCTGCGCCGCCGCCTCGGGCGGCAGCTCCGCGAGCCTGCCCTCGGCGTGCGAGACGCCGGTGAAGCCGATGTCCGTGCCGTCCGTGCGTGCGGGCGACGTGGCCGGCCCGTCCCCGTCGTCCGGGCCCGGCACGGTGCCGGAGACGGAGACCGCGGGGACCAGGCGCACGTCCAGCGTCACGGACACCGAGCCCGTGCCGCGGACCTCCTCGCCCTCGGCGCGGACCGTGAAG
This sequence comes from Streptomyces montanisoli, assembly GCF_017813245.1. Lineage (GTDB taxonomy): Bacteria > Actinomycetota > Actinomycetes > Streptomycetales > Streptomycetaceae > Streptomyces > Streptomyces montanisoli. The sequence continues at coordinate 149,823 of NZ_JAGIQL010000001.1, read as the reverse complement.
ACGCCGTCGTCCTCCTCCGTGACGCTCAGCACGCCGCGGTACGTGATCGTGTGGCCGCCCGCACGGACCTTGAGGCGGCCGGTGATCTCCCCGGGCTCGCCCTCGTCGTCCTGCTGGAAGGCGGGGACGCAGTGGGCGACCCGCGCCGGGTCCCGCAGCGTGCGCCGCAGTGCCTCCGCCGTCATCGGAACGAACACCTCATGGTCCATGGCACGAGCCTACTTAAGAAGCCGCCGTCCCACCCTGTGCGCGGCTCAAGACGCCTGGCACAGCCTCCCCCCGGCCTCCGGCCGGGGGTACCCCCAGGCTCCCCCGGCCTCCGGCCGGAAGGTGCCCCCAGCACCAGCCCCCGCGATCTGATCGCACACCGAGTAGGGCGGCGGCTTCTGAGCCCGCCCCGCTCGGCGCTCAGTCGTCGTATCTCGGGTGAACCAGCGTCGACGGCGGCAGCTCGCCGGCGCCCTGCGGGCGGGCGTGGGATGCCGCTCGGGTGTCGGCGCGCAGCCGTGCGGCGTCCAGGGAACGCAGCTTCGGCGCGTCCGCCGCGAGCCGCGGCGCCGGTGGCCCAGGGCCGCGGCCCGCCAGCAGGAAGCCCCAGTCCTTCGGCGCCGCGTCGCGGCCCGCGCGCTTCGTCCTGTCGGGGCCGCCCGCGAACCCGTCGGCCGGGCCCGTGGCCCGGTACGCGCTCGCGCGGAACCCGGCGGCGCGCAGCGTCGCGTCGACCGTCCAGAAGGCGCGCGAGCGGCGCGCCAGCGGCCCCGCGTGCACCACGAGACGCCCGCCGGGCGCGAGCGCGCGCGCCGCCAGGCCGTAGAACTCCTGCGAGTACAGCTTCGTGCTCGACGTGATGCCCGGGTCGGGCAGGTCGCAGACGATCACGTCGAACGGCCCGCGCCGCGCGCCCTCGCCGCGCAGCCAGTCGAACGCGTCGGCCCGGACCGCCCGCAGCCTCGGGTCCCGGTACGCGTGGCCGTTGAGCGCGCTCAGCGCGGGGTCGGTGCGCGCGAGGTGCTCCACCTCGCCGTCGATGTCCACGATCGTCACCGACCTGACGTCCCGGTAGCGCAGCGCCTCCCGCGCCGCGAGGCCGTCGCCGCCGCCGAGGATCAGCACGCGCGCGTGCGGCCCGCGCATCGCGGGGTGCACGAGCGCCTCGTCGTAGCGGTACTCGTCGCTCGCGCTGACCCGCAGCCTGCCGTCGAGGTACAGGGAGAGCGGGCCCTTCTCGCCGCCCGTCAGCACGATCTCCTGGACGCCCGAGTGCACGGCGACGCGTACGCCCGCGCCGTACACCGCGGTCCTGGCCGCCCGTTCGAAGTCGTGCACGGTGGCCGCCGCGGTGGCCAGCACGCACAGCACGACCGTGTTGGCCGCCAGCAGCAGCCACCGCGACCGGCGCGTCAGGTCGCGGCCGAACAGCCACAGCACGAGGGCGCCACCGGCGACCACGTTGACCCCGCCCGTCACCATCGCGGCCGCCAGCTGCCCGAGCCACGGCAGCAGCAGGAACGGGAAGGCGAGCCCGCCGACCAGCGCGCCCACGTAGTCGGCGGCGAAGAGGTCGGCGACCGTGCCGCCGACGTCCTGCCGCGAGACGCGCTGTATCAGCGTCATCAGCAGCGGGATCTCGGCGCCCGTGAGGATGCCGATCGCCAGCGAGAAGGCGACGATCGGGCCCCGCGACTCGCCGAACCACGCGAAGCTCGCGTACAGCGTGAACGCCGACAGGCCGCCCACGAGCGCGAGCGCGGACTCCACGAGGCCGAACCCGACGGCGGGGCGCGCGCGCAGCCGCTTCGCGAGCAGCGAGCCGATGCCCATGGCGAACACCATCACCGACAGCACGACGGACGCCTGCGTGACCGAATCGCCCATCAGGTACGAGCCGAGCGCGACGAGTTCGAGCTCGTACACCAGCCCGCAGGCCGCGCAGACGAACACCACGAGCAGCACCAGGAGGCGGACGGCGTCCGCGCGCTCCGGCGGCCGCGGCCCCCGGCGGGGCGGCGGCCTGCCCGCCGGCGACGGCTCCTGCCGCGCCGTGGTGCATTGCTCGATCATGCAGTAACGCTACGTCACACAACACTCGCACAAGGTCACCCACAAGGGTGCAACTGGCCGCGCGCGGCACGACGGCGGGGTCACAGCACCGCCGGCGTGCGCACCCCCACGCGCGTACGCGTCACGACGAGCTGTCCCTCCTGCGGGTACGCGTGCCAGGTGCGCCACCGCACGGACCCCTCGTCGCGCTGTGCGAGCAGCGCGGTGAACGCGTGCGGCGAGCCGGGGAACGTACCCGCCAGGCCGTTCGGGTGGTCGGACACGAGCGCGAGCAACTCCTGCGCGCGTGCCGCGAACTGTCTAGCTGTCAATTCCTCCACGCGCGCGGCGAATTCGTACTCCCACTCGCCGACGCGCTCGGAGACCCCGAGCGGCAGCGGTGTGCTGCTGCCGGGGATGCACGCGACGGTCTCCGAGCACGCACCCCCGTCCTGTTCGAGAAGCACCTGGTGGGACGCGCCGAGCAGCCGCAACTCGAGCCGCGCGCCGGACAGGTCGACGCCGTGCGTGGCGAGCGCGGGCAGTGGCCCGCGCCCCAGCGCCCAGGCGAGATCGGCGGCTCGGGTGTCGGTGTAGGAGGTGTTCAGGGTCGTGAGCATGGATCGGCTCCGCAGACACACGTGACGGGTGGGCCGGGGGCACCCCGCAAGGAGGAACGGGCTTCAGGGCGTGCGGAAAGCGGCCTGCCCGGCTCCGCGTGGGGGCCCCGGCCGAGGGCTGGTGGGGTCCCCCCGGCCAGAGGCTGGGGAGTACCGAGAGGTCGGAGGGCTGGTGGGAAACCTTCACCAGCGAATCACGAAGTACCGGCCACCTACAGCGTTTTTACCCAACTTGACGGGGTTTCCATCCCCTCGGGGGCCTCGGTGTTCAGGTGTTCACTCGGACGACCGCGTTCCGCCGAACAGCGCGCCCGGGGCTGCTGGCGGCCTGGTTCAGGACGTCAGGCCCCGCAGACGGTTCGCGGCCTCCTGGAGGACGTCGTGCTTCTTGCAGAAGGCGAAGCGCACCTGGGTGCGGCCGGCGTCGGGGTCGTCGTAGAAGACGGCGTTGGGTACGGCGACCACACCGCACCTCTCGGGGAGGGCGAGGCAGAAGGCCACGCCGTCACTCTCGCCGAGCGCCGTGATGTCCGTGGTGATGAAGTACGTGCCCTGGGGGCGGTGGACCTCGAAGCCCGCCCTGCCGAGCCCCTCGGCCAGCAGGTCGCGCTTCCCGCGCAGGTCGTCGCGGAACCCCGTGAAGTACGAGCCGGGCAGCGCCAGGGCCTCCGCGACGGCGTACTGGAAGGGGCCGGCGCTGACGAAGGTCAGGTACTGCTTGGCCGTGCGCACCGCGGCGACGAGGGCCGCGCAGCCCGTGACCCACCCGACCTTCCAGCCCGTGAAGCAGAAGGTCTTGCCCGCCGAGGAGATCGACACCGTTCGGTCCCGCATGCCGGGGAGCGAGATCAGCGGGATGTGTTCGCCCTCGAAGACCAGGTGCTCGTAGACCTCGTCCGTGACGACCAGGAGATCATGCTCGACGGCGAGTGCCGCGATCGCCGTCGCCTCTTCCCGCGTGAGGACCATGCCGGTCGGGTTGTGCGGCGAGTTCAGCAGCAGCAGGCGGGTCCTGGGCGTGATCGCGTCCCGCAGCGCATCGAGGTCGGGGCGGAAACCGGGGGCCCGGAGGGTGAGGGGGACGCGGGCGGCGCCGGCCATGGCGATGCAGGCGGCGTAGGAGTCGTAGAAGGGTTCGAAGGCGATGACCTCGTCGCCCGGTTCGAGCAGCGCCAGCATCGATGCGGCGATGGCCTCGGTCGCACCGGCGGTGACCAGCACCTCGGTGTCCGCGTCGATGTCGAGTCCGTAGAAGCGGCGCTGGTGGTCGGCGATCGCCGCGCGGAGCTCGGGGACACCGGGCCCCGGCGGGTACTGGTTGCCGCGGCCGCCGCGCAGCGCCCGCACCGCTGCCTCGCGCACCTCCTCAGGACCGTCGGTGTCCGGAAACCCCTGGCCCAGGTTGATGGCACCGGTCTTGACGGCCAGCGCGGACATCTCGGCGAAGATCGTCGAGCCATGCCCTTCCAGCCTCCGGTTCAGCAGCGGCCTGGTGCTCACGTCTCCACCGTCCTCACTCGTGCGCCCATCGGTTCTCCGGGGACCATCCTGACTCATTGCCGGTCATACTCCCGTGGCGAGGGGGCCGTGGGGGGCGAGGAGCAGGAGCGCCCCGCTCTTCCGGCTCAGCTGTCGGTTCCCGGAGGGCACCGGCCTTCGCTGAGATATCGCGCAGGAGTGCGTCCCGCAGGGTGTGCAGCGTCGCGATCTTGGCGACCAGGTGTCGTGCCGCGGCGTGCAGGGGCTCAGTCATCGCATAAAAGTCGGTGCGTGTGAGCCGGTCGGGCCAGGTGACCTCCAGGCGCTTGAGGGCACGAGCGGAGATTTCCCGGCTGTTCTGGCCCTGTGCCAGCCGTGCGATGTCGCTGCTCCTGCTCCTGAGTTCGTGGAGCAGCCACCAAACGTCCTCGTCCTCATTGGGTCGTACGGCCACGACGCCTCTGAGAGGTGCTGCTCGTCGGCTCGGTACAGCGATGTGTGCGCCGTCGGAACGGGTGCTCAGCATCAAGGTGCCGGGCGGATGCGCCTCGCCGCCGTTCGCTGGAGCACTCAGACGGAACCTCTGGACGTGGGGCACGGGGAGGTCGTAGAGATCTTTAGGGGCCACTACATCGGTTACATCGGTGTGGGGTCCTGCGGGCAACGGGGGAAGCGAGCGTTCGGAACCTTTGCCCGTCTTCGGTTTGGCGACCTTCCCAAGCGGTCGTGTCTCCCAGGGCGGAATCGTTGCCGCCCAGTCGTCATGGAGGGCGTCGGCCAGTTCCACCGCCTTGCGGGCGGTCCGCCGGTAGAGGGCGGCCATCTCCTCGATGAGGCCGAATGTCTGGTGATATGCGTTGATTACATCTGGCGCAGGCAGCGGAAACGGCATGCGGTGGAGGGTGTCGAGGCTGATGGTGGGCTCGACATGTGCCGTCACGTCCTCGTCGATGCGAGCCTTCGCCGTGGGTGTCTGTAGCCAGATACGCAGCCATCGCACTATGTGCGGTTCAGCGCGGATGATGCCGATCGACCTGGTCGCTGTACATCCCGCGTGCTCGGCGGTGACCAGTGCGGAATCGCCCACCCGTCGGACGAGTACGACGGCCAGGTCGCCCTCCCTGAGGGTTGCCCGGCTGGGCGGGGAATCACCCGGCCGACACTCTTTGACCCTGGGCGCGAGGATTCTGCCGTTCCGGACGAACGTCGAACTGACGACTCCTGCAATCTGCTCGGCAGTCGCGTCGTCGAGGAAACCGGAGGTGGTGTAGATGCGGGGCCGCCCGATCTTGATGGAGGTCGTCTTCCAGGCCGCCCCATCCGAGGCGACCTGGTCCACATTGTCTCCCATCAGATCTCCTCCAAGACGTCCAGCAGACGGAGTTCCAGGACGCGCATCTGGCCGAGCTGAGCGGCCAGTTCGAGCTTTAGTTGCTCGACCCGGCTTCGCGTGTCCCGTTCGGGGTCGGCGGCCTCCACTGCGTACGAGGCCGGCATCAGGCTGCACTCGTGGTCGGCGATTTCCTTCGTGGAGCAGCTTCGGGACCAGCCGGCTGCGTCGTTGTACGGCGAGGCCGTGGCACCGTTCTCGGAAAGGCCACGCCAGGCCGCCAGAGTGGTCAGGATCAGTGCCGTGTTCTTGTCGCCCAGCCTTCGCGCTCTCGAATCCGGGACCTGCTCGAAGGCTCGCCGCGCGTTGACGAACAGCACCTGCTGGCGACGGTCCCGGGTACCCCAGCCGGGGCGCGCGCTCTTGTCCCTGTTGAGCACCCACAGACAGGCAGGGGCTTTGGACTGACCAAAAACGCGAGGCGGCAGAGCGATCACGCACTCGACAAGGTCGTCACGCAGGAGCCGTTCGCGGAGCCTTCGGGTGACGGGCTGTCTGCTGTTGGCCATTTGGTCGGCCATCAGGAAGACGGCGCGTCCGGAAGGAGCAAGCGCGTGCGCGATGTGCTGAATCCACGCGGGGTTGGCAGACCCTCGGGACGGCGGTTCCTCAGGCCAGCGGGGATCGACAGGGACTGCGAGGCCCGACCGGCGAGTTTGCTCTGCCTCGCCGTCCAACGCCCAGTTACGCTGGTTGAAGGGAAGGTTAGCCAGGACGATGTCGCACGGCTCGGGTTCGGGCTCCGCGAGGCTGTCTCCGGGCGGGAAAACGTGAGCCGTGATCCCCCGCACCGCGAAGTTCATGCGGGCTACCTGTGAGGTGTGGGCGTGCTGCTCCTTTCCCAGCAAGGACATGGTCGGGTCCAGCCCGACGCGTTCGCGGACATAGCGGTGACTCTCGACAAGCAGTCCCCCCGAACCGCAGGCCGGGTCCAGCACTCTGTGCCCGTCGCGGGGGACCGCCGCACCGACCATGAGACGGGCCATGTCGTCTGGCGTGAAGTAGTGGCTGCCGTCAGCCTGGGCCTGGTCCGCCGAGAGGTCGCGGAGGCAGTGGTCGAGCAGGGGCCTGACCAGCTGGGTGGAGCCGATGGCTTGGATGAGAGTGTGCAGTGATCCTTCGGAACCGGAGGGCGGAACGGGCATCAGGCTCCTCGTGCCCATGTCTGGGTCCTGCTCGTCGGCTGCGGGAAGCCAGTGGCTCAGACACTTGCTCACGGCAGCGCGGATTCCCGAACCACGCTCTGCCGACTGCCCCAGCAACCACGACCATGTCGGCACGCCGGCGCCGGGATTGGCGTGCGCCTTTCGGCTCAGGTAGAGCAGTCCGAGGATGAGGCGAGTCGCATCGTGAGCGTTCATCAGCCGCGAGAGGTGCGCGCGGTGCTGGTGCACCTTCGCGAGCACCTCGTCGAGCGAGGAACCCTCGGCCTGTACGTACCTTCCAAGGGCACTCATGTCGCTCACGAGCCCACCACACCCAGGGCACCCATGACCACGATGAGGAGCGTCAGGGAGCCCGCGAAGGTCACTGCCCCAGTCTTGAAGGCCGCCGCGGGGCGCCCTCCCTCGACGACGGTCAAGACGCTGCCGGCCAGAGCGGCGACAAGCGCCACAAGGACCGCAATGATCACGTACATCAGCCTCAGCTGCACGACGTGGTTCCTTCCTGATGTCGGGGGATCTCCCAGTGGACGAGTGAGCCAGTGATCCCTGGCTTCAGGAAGAACAGTAGAAGACGTAGGCCGCCCGCCGCTGAGTGCACGCCTTTTGGGATTTCTTAGGCATGCGCTCGAAGTTCACGCGCCGTCAGCCAGTGCACGTCATTTGGGATTCGAGACGACGACCTACGGGACGAGTCCGCTGAGGTCGACGACGGCCGACGGGGTGTTCATCCGAGTGTCGCTGGTGATGGCGGGCGCTTCACATGCCTCGTGCATCGCAGTGCCAGCTGTCCGGCGAGGTGAGGAAAGAGGCTCTTGCAGGCATCGCCGACGGCGACTCCAGGACGGCCCAGGCGAGATGGTAAGCGAGTCGGGCTTGGGTCTCCCGGAGGATCTCCGAGAGACGACGCATGGCGTACGGCATCTCCACGTAGGTGGCGTAGGCGACGAAAGCTTCCGCGAAGGCCGCGCGGAGGCGTCCGCACTCTCCTTCACGGGACATACTCCGGGCCAGCCACAGGTTGATGCTTGCGGCGATGGCGGCTGCGAGGACGGCCCCGGAGACCAGCGCCGATGTCAGTGCATCGGGCCCGGGGGCCGGGGTTGTGGAGGCTGGAGTCGGGGTGGTCGGTGTCGTCGCGTGATCACACTGAGTGAGGGAAGGGCTGGCGACGGCGTGGTCATGCTGCCCTCCCTGATTCGGCTAGCCGTGAGGCTCAGGTGTGCGGTGGCGAGCCTACCTGAGCCAGGGGGCGTAGTCCGGGACGAGGACCGCGACCAGGTACTGCTCGTCGCACCATGCGGCCTGTCCGTATAAGTCATGCCCGGCCCTGCCGGAGCGGTACTCGACGTATGCCTTGCCGCGCTGCGCTACGGCTCCGGTGCGCAGCGCCCTCTCGATCAAGGAGGTTCTGGACTGGTCGGAACCACGCGCCGTCGGAATCAGGCTTCGGGAGGATCTGAAGACCGCGGTACCAGCACGGTCGAGTAGGACGACCGCGCCTGCTGAAAGGTATTCCGTTGACCGGACGCAGCAGGCTTCGCGCGATGCATGGGAGCGCTGGAACAGCTCGACCACGTCCGTAGCTGATGGTCCCCGTAGGCGCACGTTCTCGAGAATCTCGTGGCCACTCACGTCGATCCGTGCCGGCGAGAGGTCCCATAGGCACGGGCATGCGGGCGCGGCCCTCAAGGCCGGCGGGCACGGCGCGGCCCCCGTCACCGCGCGGGTGACAGGGGCCCGACGTGCGAGCGGACGCGCCCTACGCGTCCTCGGGCTTCTCGTCGCCGGGTTCGAGACCCAGCTGCTCGACGAGCCACTTGTCGAACTCGATCGACGCGCGCACCCAGCTGACCGTCGACGACACGAAGTGGTCGAGACCCACGCCCGTGCCGATCAGCATCTGCGCCTCGCCGATCAGGCGGACGGTCGGCGGGCCCTCTTCCTCCTCGTGCACGTGGCTGTAGACCTTCGGCCACAGGGTGCGCCTGTTCCAGTCGTCGATCAGCTCGAGGATCCGCAGCTTGTCGTCGACCCCGTGCGGGCGGTCGTAGAACGTGCGCACGGAGAAGACCTGCTGCTCCTCGTCGCCGCGGAACATGAAGTACGTGCGGAATTCCTCCCACGGCGCCGCGAGGTCGCCCTCGTCGTCGACGACGTACTTCAGCTCCATCTGGTCGAGGAGCTGCTTGACCAGGTCCTGGTCGGGGACGACGACGGGAGCCGGCCCCGCAGGACCCTCCTCGGGCTCGGGGCGCCCCCCGAAATTCGGAATCGCGGACGGATCGATGCTCACCGTGTTCTTCCCTTCGTACGGATCCCGCCATCCTCCCTCATCAGGCCCGGGAAGTGGCAAGCCAGGTGGACGGGGCGCCGGGCGTTTTCCCGTCCGTCACTACTGACGCCGGACCCTTCGCCTGCCCAGCGTGCGCCGCCTTACGCGACGCGCGGGGCGGGTACCCCGCGCGTCGCGCGTCTACAGCGTCTTGGCCGGGCGCTCCGCGCCGCCGTCGGGCGCGGCGTCCCCGTCGTCCCCGGCCTACCGGACGTCCTCCACCGCGTCCACCGCGTCCGAGCCGTCGGAACCGTCCGAGCCGTCCGAGCCGTCGGAACCGTCCGAGCTGTCCGAGCCGTCCGTCCGGCCCACGATCAGGCCGTCGCCGAAGCGGTCGACGCGTACCGTGTCGCCGTCCTTGACCTCGCCCGCGAGGATCTCCTTCGCGAGCCGGTCGCCGATCGCCGTCTGCACCAGCCGCCGCAGCGGCCGCGCCCCGTACGCCGGGTCGTTGCCCTCGTCCGCCAGCCAGTCGAGCGCCGCGGGCGTGACGTCGAGCGTCAGCCTGCGCTCGGCGAGCCGCTTCGCGAGGCGCCCGACCTGGAGCCCGGCGATGCGCGCCAGCTCGTCGCGCGACAGGGCGGAGAAGACCACCATGTCGTCGAGGCGGTTGAGGAACTCCGGCTTGAAGGAGGACCGCACGACCCCGAGGACCTGCTCACGCTTCTGCTCCTGCGAGGTGCCCGTCTCCACCAGGTACTGGCTGCCGAGGTTCGACGTCAGCACCAGGATGGTGTTGCGGAAGTCGACCGTACGGCCCTGACCGTCGGTCAGCCGCCCGTCGTCGAGCACCTGGAGCAGCACGTCGAAGACCTCGGGGTGGGCCTTCTCGACCTCGTCGAGCAGCACCACCGAGTACGGGCGCCTGCGCACCGCCTCGGTGAGCTGGCCGCCCTCCTCGTAGCCGACGTAGCCGGGGGGCGCCCCGACGAGCCGCGCCACCGAGTGCTTCTCGCCGTACTCGCTCATGTCGACGCGGATCATGGCCCGCTCATCGTCGAAGAGGAAGTCGGCGAGCGCGCGCGCCAGCTCGGTCTTGCCGACGCCGGTGGGGCCGAGGAAGAGGAACGAGCCGGTCGGACGGTCGGGGTCCGAGATGCCCGCGCGCGTGCGCCGCACGGCGTCGGACACCGCGCGCACGGCCTCGGACTGGCCGATCAGCCGCCTGCCGAGCTCCTCCTCCATGCGCAGCAGCTTCTGCGTCTCGCCCTCCAGCAGCCGGCCGGCGGGAATGCCCGTCCAGGAGGCGACGACGTCGGCGATGTCGTCGGGGCCGACCTCCTCCTTGACCATGGTGTTCTTGTTCTCGTCGCTCTCCTGCTCCTCCTCGGCGGAGGCCTCGCGCAGCTCCTGCTCCACCGCGGGGATCTCCCCGTAGAGGAGCTTGGAGGCGGTGTCGAAGTCGCCGTCGCGCTGGGCGCGCTCGGCCTGGCCGTGCAGCTCGTCGATGCGCTCCTTGAGCTCACCGACCCTGTTCAGGCCCTTCTTCTCCTTCTCCCACCGCGCGGTCAGACCGCGCAGCTCCTCCTTGCGGTTCTCCAGGTCGCGGCGGAGCTTTTCGAGGCGCTGCACGGAGCCGGGGTCCGACTCGTTGCGCAGGGCCAGCTCCTCCATGGAGAGCCGGTCGACGACGCGCTGCAGCTCGTCGATCTCGACGGGCGAGGAGTCGATCTCCATGCGCAGCCGGGACGCGGCCTCGTCGACGAGGTCGATGGCCTTGTCGGGCAGGAAGCGCGACGTGATGTAGCGGTCGGACAGGGTCGCGGCGGCCACCAGGGCGGCGTCCGCGATCTGCACCTTGTGGTGCGCCTCGTAGCGTCCCTTGAGGCCGCGCAGGATCGCGATGGAGTCCTCGACGGACGGCTCGGCGACCAGCACCTGCTGGAAGCGGCGCTCCAGGGCCGCGTCCTTCTCGATGTGCTCGCGGTACTCGTCGAGCGTCGTCGCGCCGACCATCCGCAGCTCGCCGCGCGCGAGCATCGGCTTGAGCATGTTGCCGGCGTCCATGGCGGAGTCGCCGCCGGCGCCCGCGCCGACGACGGTGTGCAGCTCGTCGATGAACGTGATGATCTGCCCGTCGCTGTCCTTGATCTCGGACAGCACGGTCTTCAGGCGCTCCTCGAACTCGCCGCGGTACTTCGCGCCGGCGACCATCGCGCCGAGGTCGAGCGCGATGAGCCGCTTGTTCTTCAGCGACTCGGGCACGTCGCCCTTGTCGATGCGCTGGGCGAGGCCCTCGACGACGGCGGTCTTGCCGACGCCGGGCTCGCCGATGAGCACCGGGTTGTTCTTCGTGCGGCGGGACAGTACCTGCACGACGCGCCGGATCTCGTGGTCCCGGCCGATGACCGGGTCGAGCCTGCCCTCGCGTGCGGCCGCCGTGAAGTCCGTGCCGAACTTCTCCAGCGCCTTGTAGTTGCCCTCCGGATCGGGCGTCGTCACCCGGCGTCCCCCTCTTGCCTTCTCGAAGGCGTCGACAAGCTTCCTGGCCGTGGCCCCTTGCCCGGCCAGCACCTCACCGGCCTGTCCGCCCTTGGCGGCGATGCCGATGAGCAGGTGCTCCGTCGACACGTACTCGTCGCCGAGGTCGCGTGCGCGCTGCGTGGCGTCGGCGATCACGGCGAGCAGGTCGCGGTTGGCCTGCGGCGGCGCCACGGTGGACCCGGCGACGCTCGGCAGCCCCGCGAGCAGTTGCTCGGCGCCCGACCTGACGGCGGCCAGATCGGCCTCCACGGCGGACAGCAGGTCAGTGACGTTCTCGTTGTCCTGCCCGGCCAGCAGCGCGAGCAGGAGATGCGCGGGGGTCAGATCGGGGTGTCCCGCGGCCACGGCACTGTTGCTCGCGGCACTGATCGCTTCCCGGCTCCTGTTGGTCAGCTCGGCGTCCACGTGCGCTCTCTCCTCCTGTTCCCAAACTCTGACGATGAGAACGTGCGTAAAGTTGAGTCTAGTCCACTCAACTCGAAAACGGGACCACGACCCGGGACCGGCTTCTAAGCTCTGACGCATGACGATCGACGTGCGCGCGCCGCACCCCGAGTACCTCGCGTTCTGGCGCGAACACCACATCTGCACGCTCACCACGCACCGCCCGGACGGCTCGCCGCACGTGGTGCCCGTGTGCGTCACGTACGACCCGGAGGCGGGCGTCGCGCGCGTGATCACGTCGAAGCACAGCAGGAAGGCCGCGAACGTCCTGGCGGCGGAGGAGCCCGGCGGCGCGCGTGTCGCGGTCTGCCAGGTGTCGAGGGGGCGCTGGGCGACGCTGGAGGGCCGGGCGCGCGTGCGCACGGAGCCCGACGTGGTCGCCGACGCGGAGCGCCGGCACGAGGAGCGCTACGGGCGCCCGCCGCGGGAGAACCCGGAGCGCGTGGTCATCGAGATAGCCGTCGACCGGGCCATGGGCCGCGCCTGACGCGGTCGCCGCGCCTGACGCGCCCGCGCGCGGCGCCGCGTGCGCCCGGCGCCGGCACGCGGGCAGCACAACGGCGCCATCGCGTTTCAGGTCCACGATGGCGCCGTTGTGTGGGGGAAGCGCCTGAGCGACTTGTTACGACGGGGGAATCGCTCAGGCACTGCGGGGGGTGGCTGTATGGGGTTGTGGAGCTACCAGCTCATGGTCCCGCCGCTCCAGATTAACAAAAATCATGTCATACCTGATGCAGCATCGGACCAGCTGCGGCGCGCCGTGGGGGCGGCGCAGGCAGCGGTACGCACGGACGTCGTCGTCCTCCTCGCGCACGACGAGCACGGGCTCACCGAACAACGTGACCCTCACCGAGTCCCCGCGCCGCGGAATCGCGGACACGAGATCGACGAAGTGCCACCCGGAACGGTAGGCCGCGGCCATCTCACGCCGGAGACTCGCGTCGTCCGCCGGCGTTGTCATGCCTCGAAGACCGACGTGGTGCTCGTGGGGGCGCCGTTGGAGGCGGCGGGCCAGCTGATGTCCGCGGGCGTGGCCGGTGTCGGCCCGTTCACCGGGGCGACCGGCCAGCTGATGTCGGCGGGGGTGACCGCCGGACCGCGCGAAGCAGCCGCGGGCCAGCTGAGGTCAGCGGGCACGATCGCCGGACCGTGCGCGCCGGCCGCGGGCCAGCTGATGTCGGCGGGCGTGACCGCAGGGCCATGCGCGCCGACCGCGGGCCAGCTGATGTCAGCGGGCACGATCGCCGGACCGTGCGCGCCGGCCGCGGGCCAGCTGATGTCAGCGGGGACCGCCTGGTGCGCATTCGTTCCGGCGTACCCGGACGTCGCGTTCGCGGCAGCCGGCGCATCCCCCGACCCGAAGCCCGAGGCGGCGACGGTTCCGAACGCCAACGGGATCGCGAACGCCGCCGCAAGCATCGAGCGAAGCAATCTCTTCTTCATCGTCGGCTTCGTCCTCACTTGATGGAATCTCTTCCCCGTTGACAACGACAATGACCCACGCCAGGACCTCAGCGCCACACCGGCGAGGCATCATGTTCCTGCAGGTTCAGCAACCTGAGGGGTGGATAAATGGGGATGAGTGGCACAGAACAGACACATCATCACTCTCTGACAGATCTGTGCGCTGAAGGTAAGCAGTTGTACGCGGCCGCGCTCCGTGCCGGCCGCATAGCGAAACGCGAAATCGAGACAGCCCCGTGCCTGGTGGATTTCGCCCTACTGCACCCTGATCCGGACGATCCGGACTGGCTGCGCCCCGTCGCACCGTCCATCGCCCTGGCGCAGCGGCTGCACCCGATCGAGCGGGAGATCCAGGAGCAGCGCCGCCAGTCCGTCGACCTCACCACGTCTTTCGACGAGTTCATGGCGATCAGCGCGCAGGCGCCGCCCAGTATCCACGCCATCACCGTGCTGGAGGGGTCCCACCGCATCAACGCGGCTCTCGACGTCGCCACCACGGAGCTCAAGAAGGAGGTTCTGACGGTCCAGCCGGGGGGCGGCCGTCCTGAACACCTGCTGAGTCAGGCCATCACGCGCAGCAAACCCCTGATAGACCGCGGGATAAGCATGCGCACGCTCTACCAGCACACCGTCCGCTACAGCCAGAACACCTTCGCCTACATCGACCATCTGGCCGGCGCCAAGATGGAGATACGGACGATGGAGCAGCTCATAGAGCGGCTGATCATCTGCGACGACGTGGTGGCCTTCATCCCGGCACGCGACGACGACGGTGCCGCGCTCGAACTGCGCCACCCCGGTCTCGTGTCCTACCTCACCAAGATCTTCGACCATCTGTGGCAGCGTGCGACTCCCCTGGTCCAGCCGCTCTCCGCGGCCCCGGACGCCGAGGGCATCACCGAAGTGCAGCGCTCCATCGCCAAACTGCTCGTCGAGGGACTCGTCGACGAGGCCATAGCGCGCCGCCTTGGCATGAACGTCCGTACCTGCCGCGCGCACATCGCCAAGCTCGCCGCCGCACTAGGCAGCGGCAGCCGCGCTCAACTCGGTTTTCTCATAGCGCAGTCCGGAATTCTGGGGGAGAGGGACTGAGGATGGCGCCGCTGATGTGAGGGGGCGCGGCCCGGCCGTATCCACGAAGGGATACCCTCGCGGATCGTCGGCCGGCCGACAATGTGCCGCGCGCTACGTACGTCGGAAGTTCCGGTTCTTGAGGATGGGAATGACGGAAGAGGTTCGGCACGACGACGACTCGCTGCTCCCGGCGGAGGCCCGCGAACTCTATGCCCGGCTTGCGGCCGGGCAGAGCGCCGACCCCGGCACTCCCGGGCTGGCGGACCTTGAGGCCCGCGGCCTGGCGCTGCGCGACCCCATCAGCGGCCTGGTGTCCGTGGTGGGCATGGAGCACGTCGAACAGCGACTGCACGCCTCCGTGAAGAAGGCGCTGGACCGCTCCGTGCGGCTCTACTCCGAACTTCCCGCCGTCCTGGACGACCTGCGTGGACGGCAGCCGGCACCCGATCGGGGCCGGGCCTCGGTCGTGGCCTTCATCTCCGGGCAGGACGCCGTGAACCGCGCGATCAGCACCGCGTGCGACACGGCCGAGAGCGAGGTGCTGTGCGCGCAGCCCGGGTACCGCGCGCCTCGCACGCTCTCCGTCGCCGAGGACAGGGACGCGCTCCTGCTTGCCCGCGGCATAGCGCTGCACACGCTCTACCACGTGAGCAGCAAGGCGAATCAGGCCGTGCACGACCGTGTGCGTGTCATCGCGCCCAAGGGCGGCCGCTTCCGCACGCTCGCCGGCCCGTTCCTCCTCATGGTCATCATCGACCGGAAGTCCGCGTTCCTCGTCGACAGGCTCAACGGACGCGCCGCCAAGGAGGGCGCCTGGCAGGTGCGGGACCCCGCCGTGTGCGCCTTCCTCGCCGACGTGTTCGAGCAGCAGTGGAACCGCGCCGACGACTGGTTCAACCCCGCGCCCGCCGACGAGGACGTCGTCACCACGCCGCTGCAGCGCGCCATCCTGCGCGAGCTGTGCGTGGGGCACGACCAGCAGCAGATCGCCAAGGCACTCGGCTACAGCGCGCGCACCATCAACGCGCACCTCACCGACCTGCGCACCCGCCTCGGGTTCCGCACCGTCTACCAGCTCGCCCACTGGTGGGCGACCAGCCCGGAGCGCGAGCTCGGCTAGCGGAGCCCGCCGCGGCCCCCGGACACGAGTGAGGGGCCGGTGCGCCCACAGGCGTACCGGCCCCTCGGCCATCGCTCGCTTCGCTCACTCCGGGCGCGCCGGTCTCCAGACCACCAGCGCGCTCGCCTGCCGCACGTCCTCGTACGGCACCAGGTCGCGCCGGTACGACGCGTGCACCTGGGCCTCGCGCTGGCGCATGGCCGCCGCCGCGCCCTCGACCGCGGCCGACAGCTCCGCGACCCTCGACTGCAACGCGGCGACCTGGTTCTCCAGCTCGATGATCCGCTTGATGCCGGCGAGGTTGATGCCCTCGTCCTGGGACAGCTGCTGCACCTGCCTCAGCAGCTGGATGTCCCGCGCCGAGTAGCGTCTGCCGCGCCCGGCCGTGCGGTCAGGGGAGACCAGGCCGAGTCGGTCGTACTGCCGGAGCGTCTGGGGGTGCAGCCCGGACAGCTGGGCCGCCACCGAGATGACGTAGACCGGGGTCTCCTCCGTCAGCTCGTACGCCCTGCCGAACGCGGCAGACGCACGGCGCCGGGCGCCGCCGCCGTCCCTGTCCATGACGTCACGCTCCCTTCGCGGCCTTGAACAACTCCGCCCGCGGGTCCTCGTCCGCGGTCGCCTTCCGGTACGCCTCCAGCGCGTCGCGTGCGGGGGTGCCCAGGTCCTTCGGAACGGCCACCTCGACCGTCACCAGCAGGTCCCCGCGCGTGCCGTCCTTGCGTACGGCGCCCTTGCCGCGGGCGCGCATCGTGCGCCCGTTGGGCGTGCCCGCCGGCAGCTTCAGCTTCACCGGGGGCCCGCCGAGCGTCGGCACCCTCACCTCGCCGCCCAGCGCCGCCTCCGTGAAGGTGACGGGCACGGTGATCGTGAGGTTGTCGCCCCTGCGGCCGAACACGGGGTGCGAGCCCACGTGCACGACGACGTAGAGGTCACCGGCGGGGCCGCCGCGCTCGCCGGGCGTGCCCTTGCCGCGCAACCTGATCCGCTGCCCGTCGGACACGCCGGCCGGAATGCGGACCTGGATGGAACGCGACGACTTGGCGCGCCCGCTGCCCTTGCAGACGTCGCAGGGGTCCTGGGCGATGAGCCCGCGGCCCTTGCACTCGACGCAGGGGTCGGTGAGCGAGAACCCGCCGCCGGTGCCGCGCGAGACCTGTCCCGTGCCGACGCACGTCGGGCACACACGGGGCGTGCCGTTCTTGTCGCCGGTGCCGGAACACGCCTTGCAGGGCGCCTGGCTGGACATCCGCAGCGGGACCGTGGCCCCGTCGACCGCCTCGGTGAAGCTGAGCGTCACCTCGGACTCGATGTCCTGGCCGCGGCGCGGCTGCGTGCGCGTGCTCGTGCCGCCCCGGTTGAACAGCCCGCCGAACACGTCCCCGAGACCGCCGCCGAAGCCGCCCTGCGTCCCGGTGCCGCCGCCCTGGCCCGCGCCTCCGAAGAGGTCGCCCAGGTCGAAGTTGAACGTGCCGCCGCCGGGGCCGCCGCCCCCGGGACCGGGGCGGAAGCCGCCGTTCCCGAAGAGCGTGCGCGCCTCGTCGTACTCCTTGCGCCGCTTCGCGTCGCCCAGGATGTCGTTCGCCTCGGAGATCTCCTTGAAGCGCTCCTCGGCCTTGGCGTCACCCTTGTTGGCGTCCGGGTGGAACTCGCGGGCGAGCTTCCGGTACGCCTTCTTGATCTCGGCCTCTGTGGCGTCCTTGGGGACGCCGAGAACCTTGTAGTAGTCCTTCTCGACGAAGTCCTTGGTACTCATTCCCGACGTCCCTCCTTCCGTCCAATGCCAGCCGCGTCAGCCCTCGTCCGGGCCACCGCTCTCCTTCTCGGCCTCCGGGGAGGCCTCCTTGGCACCGCTCTTGGATCCGCCCGCCTCGTCCTGCTCGTCGGCCGCCTTCGGCTGGGCCCCCGGCTGGGGCTCCGCCACGGCGACCCTGGCGGGCCTGATCGTCCGTTCGCCGAACCGATACCCGGGCTGGAGGATCGCGACGCACGTCGTCTCGGTGACATCCGGCGCGTACGAGTGCATCAGGGCCTCGTGGACCGTCGGGTCGAAGGGCTCGCCCTCCTCGCCGAACTGCTGGAGGCCCAGCTTCGCCGCGACCGACTCGAGCGACTCGGCCACCGACTTGAACCCGCCGACCAGCTCCTCGTGCTCCCGCGCGCGACCGATGTCGTCGAGCACGGGCAGCAGCTCGGTCAGGAGGTTCGCGACGGCGATCTCGCGCACGGTCACCCGGTCGCGCTCCACCCGCCTGCGGTAGTTCTGGTACTCCGCCTGGAGGCGCTGCAGGTCGGCCGTGCGCTCACCGAGAGCGGTGCGCACCTGGTCGAGCTGCGCCGTCAGAGCGGCCTTTTCCTGTACGTCCCCGGCCGGGGCGGCCCGGCCGGGCTCCGCGGAGCCCGGTCCGGCGCCCTTCGGCGCGTCGTCGGGGCCTGCGCCGGAGGGGACGTCGGGCTCCTCCTCGAAGCCCGGGGTCTCCTCCGTCACGCGGCACCGCCCTTGCTGTCACGCTCGTCGTCGACGATCTCGGCGTCCACGACGTCGTCCTGGCCGTCCTGCGCCTGCTCCGTACCGGCGCCGCCGGCCGCGCCCGCGGCCCCGGCCTCGCCGGCACCGTCGGCCTGCGCGTTGGCGTACATGGCCTGGCCCAGCTTCTGGGAGACGGCGGCAACCTTCTCGGTGGCCGTGCGGATCTCGGCCGTGTCCTCGCCCTTGAGCTTCTCCTTCAGCTCGCCGACGGCGGTCTCGACCTCGGTCTTGACGTCACCGGGGACCTTGTCCTCGTTGTCCTTGAGGAACTTCTCGGTCTGGTAGACGAGCTGCTCGCCCTGGTTGCGGGACTCGGCGGCCTCGCGGCGCTTGTGGTCCTCGTCCGCGTACTGCTCGGCCTCCTGGCGCATCCGGTCGACCTCGTCCTTCGGCAGCGAGGAGCCGCCGGTGACGGTCATCTTCTGCTCCTTGCCCGTGCCCAGGTCCTTCGCGGTCACGTGCATGATGCCGTTGGCGTCGATGTCGAAGGAGACCTCGATCTGCGGGACCCCGCGGGGGGCCGGCGGCAGGCCGGTCAGCTCGAACATCCCGAGCTTCTTGTTGTACGCCGCGATCTCGCGCTCGCCCTGGTAGACCTGGATCTGCACGGACGGCTGGTTGTCCTCGGCCGTCGTGAAGATCTCGGAGCGCTTCGTCGGGATCGTGGTGTTGCGCTCGATGAGCTTGGTCATGATGCCGCCCTTGGTCTCGATGCCGAGGGACAGCGGGGTGACGTCGAGGAGCAGTACGTCCTTGACCTCGCCCTTGAGGACACCGGCCTGCAGGGCGGCGCCGATGGCGACGACCTCGTCCGGGTTGACGCCCTTGTTGGCGTCCTTGCCGCCGGTCAGCTCCTTGACGAGCTCCGCGACGGCGGGCATGCGGGTCGAACCACCGACGAGCACGACGTGGTCGATCTCGCTCAGCTGGATGCCGGCGTCCTTGATCACGTTGTGGAACGGGGTCTTGCAGCGCTCCAGCAGGTCGGAGGTCAGCTGCTGGAACTGGGCGCGCGTGAGCTTCTCGTCCAGGTGCAGCGGGCCCTCGGCGGACGCCGTGATGTAGGGCAGGTTGATCGTGGTCTCCGTCGAGGACGAGAGCTCGATCTTCGCCTTCTCAGCGGCCTCGCGGAGGCGCTGGAGGGCCATCTTGTCCTTCGCCAGGTCCACGCCGTGGGCATTGGAGAACTGCTTGACCAGGTAGTCGACGACGCGCTGGTCCCAGTCGTCGCCGCCGAGGTGGTTGTCGCCGTTGGTGGCCTTCACCTCGACGACACCGTCGCCGATCTCCAGCAGCGAGACGTCGAACGTGCCGCCACCGAGGTCGAAGACGAGGATCGTCTGGTCGTCCTTGTCGAGGCCGTACGCGAGGGCCGCCGCGGTCGGCTCGTTGACGATGCGCAGGACGTTCAGGCCCGCGATCTCGCCGGCCTCCTTCGTCGCCTGGCGCTCGGAGTCGTTGAAGTACGCCGGGACGGTGATCACCGCGTCGGTGACCTTCTCGCCCAGGTACGCCTCGGCGTCCCGCTTCAGCTTCTGCAGCACGAAGGCCGAGATCTGCTGCGGGTTGAAGTCCTTGTTGTCGAGGTTGATCTTCCAGTCGGTGCCCATGTGGCGCTTGACCGACCGGATGGTCCTGTCGACGTTGGTTACCGCCTGACGCTTCGCGACCTCGCCGACGAGCACCTCGCCGTTCTTGGCGAAGGCGACGACGGACGGCGTGGTCCTGGCGCCCTCGGCGTTGGTGATGACGGTGGGCTCGCCGCCTTCGAGAACGCTGACGACGGAGTTAGTCGTGCCCAGGTCGATGCCGACCGCACGTGCCATTTCGATTCCTCCAGAGGACTTGAGTGGAACAGGCTCAAGGATGCAACACGAATCGCGTTGAGTCAAAGGACCTGAGTCGGACAGGCTCAACTATTGTGCGGGCGCCCTGCGGCCCGAAGGTGACGCCGCAGGTCGGGCGCGTCGGCCCGACACGGCCGCGGCGGTGCAGCGGCGCGGCGGGCGGGCCGTGCGATGGTGTCGAAAAACCGGTGCGAACCGGAACCAACCCGAACCTACCGAATATCCCCGACGGAACGGATGGCTGCCCATGAGGCTCGCTCTGCGGCTCGTTTCGCGACTCGGCCTGCCGGCCGGTCGGCACTTCGGTACGCGGCGGGACGCGACGCACACGCCCGACGCGCCTCTCGTGCGGATGCCCGCCGGGCCGCCCGTCGTGTGCCCACCTCTCGAAGAGGAACGCCTCCCCGGCGCGAAACGTGCCCTGGATCTCGTCCTCGGTTCGCTGCTGCTGGTGCTCGCCGCGCCGGCCCTGCTGGTGGCGGCCGCCGTCCTCGCCGTGCACGGCGACGCGGCGGGAGGCGGCCGTAACGGCGGCGTTTTCCTCCGCCAGGAGGTGGTGGGCCTGCACGGCGCGCCCTTCACCCTGCGGTCGCTGCGCACACGCCGCTTCCGCCTCGACCTGCTGTCCCGGCTGCCCCAGGTCGTGCGCGGCCGGATGTCGCTCGTCGGCCCCGCGGCGCTGCCCGTGGGCCACCCGCGCGCGCGTGCCACCTGGCGGCAGTCCGTGCGGCCGGGCCTCACCGGCCTGGCGCAGGTGCGGCGCGGGTCGCGGCTGCCCTGGTACGAGGCGCCGCTGCTCGACCAGCACTACGTGGAGCACCACTGGCTCGGCACGGACCTGTCGATCCTGGCCCTCACCCTGCCCGCCCTGCCGTCGGCCGCGCCCGCGGCGAGGCCGGGGGCCTCGCGCGCGTCCCGTACGTCCCGGGTGCCCCGTACGTCCCGCACCCTGCGCGAACGCGGCGCACGCGCGCGTGGCGGCCGTCCCACCGCGGCCAGTCCCGCCGCGGCCCGTACGATCACAGCCCGCCCCACCGCAGCCCGTCCCGCCGCGGCCCGTACGACCGGCATCCGCGGGGCTCTCGGGCGTGCGGCCCTCGCCCGTACCGCTCGTACCCGCGCCGCACGCGCCCGCAGCGCACGCGCGCGCGAGGCCGCGTCCGCGACGCACGCGAGCCAGACGCTCACAGGCCAGACCCACACGGGCCAGACCCACGCGGGCCAGGGATCGCGGAGCGCGCACGGGCGGGTCACGGTGAGCGACACAGATCACCGCTCAGGGCGCTACATTGCGGCCGGATAAGTGGGTACGCTCAGTGCGGAACAATTAAGTTACCGCTTAGTAAACCTCTGAGCGGCCGCAGCGTGCGGACCTCCCCAGCTCGCATGCCCGAGGAGCCCTCCATGCAACTCGCCGCGATCATCGTGTCGCTGGTACTCGCCGTCGTCGGTGCGGCGCTGTTCGTCCGCGCCATCGGGCAGATCGTCGCCTTCCTGCGGATGGGCCAGTCCGTCCCGGCGGGCGCACGGACGGACGACCCCGGCAGCCGGACCCTGACGGTGGTCAGGGAGTTCCTCGGCCACACGCGCATGAACCGCTGGGGCGTCATCGGCGTCGCGCACTGGTGTGTCGCGGTCGGCTTCTTCGCGCTGATCGTCACCCTCATCAACGCGTTCGGGCAGATCTTCCAGGCGGACTGGCTGCTCCCGATCATCGGCGACTGGCCGCCCTACGGGGTCGCCGTCGACCTGATCGGCGTGCTGACCACGTTCGGCATCCTGACCCTGATCGTCATCCGCCAGCTCTCCCGGCCCGGGCGCGCCGAGCGCAAGTCGCGGTTCGCGGGCTCGAACTTCGGTGACGCGTACTTCGTCGAGGCCGTCATCCTGATCATCGGCCTGTGCATCCTCGCGCTGCGCGGCCTGGAGGGCGCGCTCTACCACGAGACCTCCTACAGCGCCTCGTACTTCCTGACGTACCCGCTGGTCGTCGCGTTCCGCGGGCTGTCGCTCCCCACCCTGCAAAACCTCGTCTACCTGTTCGCGATGATCAAGATCGGGACGTCGTTCGTCTGGATGATCACCGTCGCGCTTCGGACCGACATGGGCGTGGCCTGGCACCGCTTCCTCGCGTTCCCGAACATCTGGTTCAAGCGCAACGCGGACGGCACCACCGCGCTCGGCCCCCTCCAGCCGATGGCGTCGGGCGGCAAGGTCATCGACTTCGAGACGGTCTTCGACGACGAGGAGAGCGCCGAGGAGACCGTCTTCGGCGTCTCGCAGGTCGAGCACTTCTCGTGGAAGGGCATCCTCGACTTCTCCACCTGCACCGAGTGCGGCCGCTGCCAGTCGCAGTGCCCGGCCTGGAACACCGGCAAGCCGCTCTCCCCCAAGCTGCTGATCATGTCGCTGCGCGACCACGCGCACGCGAAGGCGCCCTACCTCCTCGCGGGCGGCGGCAAGGACGCCGAGGGCTCGGAGAAGGCGACGCAGCAGCAGCTGGCCGACGTGCCGGCCTCGGCCCTCGCGGAGGCGGAGCGCCCCTTGATCGGGACGCTCGAAGAGGGCGGCGTCATCGACCCCGACGTGCTGTGGTCGTGCACGACCTGCGGCGCGTGCGTGGAGCAGTGCCCCGTCGACATCGAGCACGTCGACCACATCGTCGACATGCGCCGCTACCAGGTGATGATCGAGTCCGCGTTCCCGTCCGAGGCCGGGACGATGCTCAAGAACCTGGAGAAGCGCGGCAACCCGTGGGGCCTGGCGAAGAAGCAGCGCCTGGAGTGGACGAAGGAGCTGGAGCGGGAGATCGGCTTCAAGGTTCCCGTCGTCGGCAAGGACGTCGAGGACCTCACCGAGGTCGACTACCTGTACTGGGTCGGCTGCGCCGGCGCCCTGGAGGACCGCGCCAAGAAGACCACCAAGGCCTTCGCCGAGCTGCTGCACATCGCGGGCGTCAACTTCGCGATCATGGGCGGCGACGAGAAGTGCACCGGCGACTCCGCGCGCCGCCTCGGCAACGAGCCGCTGTTCCAGCAGCTCGGCCAGGAGAACGTCATGACGCTGAACATGGCGTTCGGCGAGGAGCTCGACGACGACGGCAAGGCCACCGAGGCCTCGCGCAAGCCGAAGTCGGCCAAGAAGATCGTCGCGACGTGCCCGCACTGCTTCAACACCATCGCCAACGAGTACCCGCAGCTCGGCGGCGAGTTCGAGGTCATCCACCACACGCAGCTGCTCCAGCACCTCGTCGACGAGGGCAAGCTGGTGCCGGTCACGCCCGTCGAGGGCCTCATCACGTACCACGACCCCTGCTACCTGGGCCGCCACAACAAGGTCTACACGCCGCCGCGCGAGATCATCGCCGCCGTCCCGGGCATCAGGAACGAGGAGATGCACCGCCACAAGGAGCGCGGTTTCTGCTGCGGCGCGGGCGGCGCGCGCATGTGGATGGAAGAGCGCATCGGCAAGCGCATCAACAACGAGCGCGTGGACGAGGCGCTGTCCCTGAACCCGGACATCGTCTCCACGGCGTGCCCGTTCTGCCTCGTCATGCTCACCGACTCCGTCAACGGCAAGAAGAGCGAGGGCCAGGCGAAGGAGACACTCCAGGTCGTCGACGTCGCGCAGCTGCTGCTCGACTCCGTCCGCACACCCGCGGACCCGGACGGCGCGCCGGAGGCCGCGAACAAGCCGGAGCCGGAGCCGGCGAAGTAGCAGCCGGCGGGACGGGCCGAGGCGCGACGCGCCCGACGCGCCCGACGTGAAGGGGCCCGAGACGCTCACCGGCGCCTCGGGCCCCTCGTGCGTGATTCCCGTGGATGACGCTCTTCCGGGGATCACGCATCGACGGGCAGGAACACCCACATGGCCGAACTGTTGTTGCTGACCCGTACGGAGGAACCCTGAACGACGAGGCGCCCGGCGGGCGGGTAGGCGTGCGCGATGGTGACGGGCCCGTCGGGCCACCCCTCGATGCGCCACCGGTCGGCGCGCTCGGCGCGCCCCGTGGGCACGGCGCCGGAGGCGTCGGCGGCGTTGTCGTCCACGGCGGCGTCGTCGGCGGCGTCGTCGCCGGCGGCGTCCGTACCGGCCTCACCGCTCGCGGATTGACTGGGCGCCGACCCGCAGGCGTCCACCCGCACGGGCGCCGGGTAGCCCAGCGTCCGCGGCATCGACAGGCAGCGGCTGTCCGGCCCCGGCCGGACGAACTGGACGGTGCCGTCCGCGTGGTTGCGCAGGACCCACTCGGTGCCGTCGACGCCGCAGGTCTCCAGCCGCGTCCCGGCAAGGCACCGGCCGGACGCCACGTCCTTGACGTAGTAGGTGCCGTCCTGCACCGTGCCCGCCTGCGCGGCGGCCGCGGGCGTCGTGAGGCACAGCAGAAGGGCGGGCGCGGCCAGCGCGGAGGCGACGGCGGACCGTACGGATGGCATGGGACCTCCAGAGAACGGTGACGGGCACCCAACGTAATCTCACCGTCACCGCAAGCGCCGAAGGACGGCGCCGAGCAGCCCCACTGATGCCCCCTAGGGGCGAATGCTGCTACAGATTTTCTAGTCATTTATGAGCATTCCTAGCCGTATACATCGAATACCTTGTTTTGGTGAAGCTTTCGGAGTGGGCGCGGCAGCAGGGCGTGAGTTACCAGACTGCGTGGCGTTGGGTGAGGGACGGGAAGATGCCCGTTCCGGTCCGCCAGGCGCCGTCGGGAACCTGGCTGGTAACCGAGCCTGCTCCGGCTGTCTCTGCGGCCTTGGGGCGGGTGGTGGCGTACTGCCGCGTGTCGTCCGGTGACCAGAAAGAGGATCTTGAGCGGCAGGGGGCCCGGGTCGTGGCCGGTGCGAACGGGCTCGGCCTGCCAGTTGCGCAGGTCGTCACGGAGGTCGGTTCGGGGCTGAACGGGCGGCGGCGCAAGCTGCACCGCCTGCTGTCCGATCCGCTGACGTCGGTGATCGTGGTCGAGCACCGTGACCGGCTGGCCTCCTTCGGCGTCGAGCATCTCGAAGCCGTCCTGTCCGCATCCGGCAGGCGCCTGGTCGTCCTCGACCCCACCGAGACGACCGACGACCTGGTGCGGGACATCACCGAGGCGCTCACCTCGATGTGCGCCCGCCTGTGCGGGCCAGGCGCGGCGAAGAACAAGGCCGCCCGCGCGGTGGCCGTGGCGACCGGCAAGGCCACCTCGTGAGGAAATTCAAGCCGCAGCCCGGTTTTGTGGTGCAGGCCTACCGATACGCGTTGGACCCGAACGCCCGGCAGGAGGCCGCACTGGGTTCACACTGCGGTGCGGCACGTGCCGCGTACAACTGGGCTGTCGGCTGGGTCGAGGCGTCGTGGTGGCAGCGCCGCGCGGAGGAGACCTACGGCACCCCCGAGAAGGAGTTGACCGCATGGCGGCCATGGTCGCTGCCCACACTGCGGAAGAGGTTCAACGAAGCCAAGCACACTGATCCGAGGTTCGCTGCCTGGTGGGAGGAGAACTCGAAGGAGGCATACAACACCGGCCTCGCGAACGCGTCGGCGGCGTTCGACAACTACGCCAAGTCGAAGAACGGCAAGCGGCGCGGCAAGCGGGTAGGCCCGCCGCGGTTCAAGTCGAAGCGGAAGGCACGTCTTGCGTGCCGGTTCACCACCGGCACGATCCGGGTGGACGTGGATGGCCGTCACATCACCCTGCCGAGGCTGGGAAGGATCCGCACCCACGAGCCCACCTGCGACCTCCTCACCCACGTTCAGGCGGGGACGGCCCGGATCCTGTCGGCGACCGTCCGTCACGAACGTGGACGCTGGTTCGCCTCATTCCAGGTTGAAGTCAAGCGCGACCTCGAACGGGTCGCCCGGCCGGACGTGGCGGTCGGTATCGACCTCGGGGTGAAGACCCTCGCGGTGCTGGCCGACTCGACCGGCGAGATCCGCACCGTGCCCAACCCCCGCCACTACGAGGCCGCGCTGAAGCTGCTGCGCCGCGCCTCCCGCACCGTCTCCCGCCGCCAGGGCCCCGACCGGCGCACCGGAGGCAAACCGTCCCGACGCTGGGAGAAGGCCAACGCCACCCGCAACAAGATCCACCACCGGGTCGCGAACCTGCGCACCGATGCCCTGCACAAACTCACCACCTCGGTGGCGGCCGAGTACGGCACCATCGTGGTCGAAGACCTGCATGTCGCCGGCATGCTCAGAAACCGGCGCCTGGCCCGCCGCATCGCCGACGCCGGCTTCGGTGAAATCAGCCGCCAGCTCGACTACAAAACCCGCCGACGCCATGCCACCCGCGTGATCGTGGCGGACCGCTGGTATCCCTCTTCCAAGACCTGTTCCGGGTGCGGCGCGGTGAAAGCCAAGCTGCCGCTGCACATGCGGACCTACACCTGCGACGCCTGCGGCCTGGTCATCGACCGGGACGACAATGCCGCACTCAACCTCGCCGCCCTCGCGGCGAACGCAGTAACTGGTACCGGAGTGGCCGGAGACCAGGACACCGCCCCGGCGGCGTTGAAACCTCGTGGAGCCGACCGCAAGACCCGCACCACCCGCACGGCGAGCGCGGGGCGGGCAGGTGGCGCAACCCTGCCGCACCAACGGCAGACAGAAACGAGAGACCGTCCTCACACCGAAGCACTCACGCTCTGGTAAAGAGACGGACCTTCCGAGCAGAAATGCCCGGAATGCTGACACCTGACCACGGTCTCAGCAACGGATGTCACAGGACAGCCCCAATGGCATGCACGTTCGCCTCCCCCGGCCGCCCGCGCCGGCGCGACCGGGTACTTTCGAGAGCGTGGCTGGATTCAGGAACGGACGCGGCCGGGACAACCGCGACCCGCGACAGCAACCGCGAGCGCGACGGCAGCAGCCGCCGCGTCCCTACGCCGGCCCGCAGGCGGCGCAGTGGCCCCCGGCGGGAGCGGGCGGCGGACAGTACAGCGGCGAACCCGAGTACTTCGGCGAGCCGAGGCCACAGCCGTACCAGGACGACCCGTACCGGCAGCAGGGCCCGTACCAGCAGGCCCCCTACGCGCCGCAGGACCCGTACGGACCCGGGGACCCCTACGCCCCGCACTCCCAGCCGCAGAACGGCGGCCCGATGCAGGGCGGCCCGATGCAGGGGGGCGGCGGCCCGATGCAGGGCGGCATACCCTCCGCTGACCCCAACCCGCACGCGAACAACCCGGGCCACACCCAGGTCTTCCGCGTCAGCGACGACCCGTACGGCGACGGCGCCACGTACCGCGCCGGCGCGGCGCCCGTCCCCAGCGGCCCCCGGCTCGCCTGGCGCGACCTGCTGACCGGCATCGTGATGCGCCCGAGCCAGACGTTCCTCCAGATGCGGGACTACCCCGTCTGGGGCCCCGCGATCATCGTCACCCTGATCTACGGCATGCTGGCGCTGTTCGGGTTCGATGACGCGCGGCACGACGTCATCTCGTCCGCGTTCTCGATGGCCCTCCCGTACGTCCTGTTCACAGGCGTCGCGTTCGTCATCGGCAGCCTCATCCTCGGCGCCGTCACCCACACGGTGGCACGGCAGCTGGGCGGCGACGGATCGTGGCAGCCGACGGTCGGCCTCTCGATGCTGATCATGTCCGTGACGGACGTGCCGAGGCTGGTCTTCGCCGCGTTCCTCGGCGGCGACAACGGCTTCGTGCAGATCCTCGGCTGGCTGACCTGGCTGCTCGCGGGCGCGCTGATGACGTCGATGGTCCGCAAGTCGCACGACCTGCCGTGGCCCAAGGCGCTGGGCGCGTCGGCGATCGAGCTGCTTGCGCTGCTGTCACTGCTGAAGCTGGGCACGTTCTGACGCACGGACGCCCCCGGGCCTGCGCGTGGCCTCCCGGGCCCCTCCGGCCTCAGGCGTCCAAAACCTGCCCGGACCGCCGCACGACAGGCGGCTGAACGCTCCACGGGAAGTTGATCCACTGGTCCGTGCGCTTCCACACGTACTCGCACTTCACCTGCGACGCGGACTTCTCGTAGATGACGGCGCTGCGCACCTCGGCGACGTGCTCCCGGCAGAAGTCGTGCACGAGCTTGAGCGTCTTGCCGCTGTCGGCGACGTCATCCGTGATCAGGACGCGCTTGTCGCTGAAGTCGACGACGTTCGGCACGGGCGCCAGCATGACCGGCATGGCGAGCGTCGTCCCCACGCCGGTGTAGAACTCCACGTTGACGAGGTGGATGTTCTTGCAGTCCAGCGCGTACGCGAGGCCGCCGGCGACGAAGACGCCGCCGCGGGCGATGGAGAGGATTATGTCCGGCTCGTACCCGTCGTCTGCGACGGCCTGCGCGAGCTCGCGCACGGCGACGCCGAACCGCTCGTAGGAGAGGTCCTCCCTGGACTGGCTCACGCCTGCGACTCCCAACCTCAGACTTGGGTCCGGTGGAAATTGAGATAGGAGCGCGAGGCCGTCGGCCCGCGCTGCCCCTGGTAACGCGACCCGGCACGCTTCGACCCGTACGGGAACTCGGCGGGTGAGCTGAGCCGGAAGAGGCAGAGCTGCCCGATCTTCATGCCAGGCCACAGCTTGATGGGCAGGGTGGCCATGTTCGACAGCTCGAGCGTGACGTGCCCGGAGAACCCGGGGTCGATGAACCCGGCCGTCGAATGCGTCACGAGCCCGAGCCGCCCCAGGCTCGACTTCCCCTCTAGCCGCGAGGCGATGCCGTCGGGCAGCGAGATCACCTCGTACGTCGAGGCGAGCACGAACTCCCCCGGGTGCAGGATGAACGCGTCATCGCCCTCGGGCTCGACGAGGCGGGTGAGGCCGGACTGCTCCACGGCGGGGTCGATGTGGGGGTACAGATGGTTCTCGAAGACCCGGAAGTACCGGTCGAGCCGGACGTCGATGCTGGATGGCTGGACCATCGAGGGGTCGTACGGTTCGAGGCGGACGTTGCCTGAGTCGAGCTCGGCGCGGATGTCCTTGTCGGAGAGGAGCACGCCCCGAGGATACGGGGGGTGCGCGGGCCGCCCGTGACCGGCCGCCCCGCGCACCCGTTCCCCACGTGCGCCGCCGGCCGCTAACCCTGCTCGCGCCGCGCCCCGGGCACAGGCACGGCATGGCGCAGCCGCGCACACCGAGGACACCGGATGAGCCGCCCGGGCCCGATCCTCCCGGCGTCGAGATGCTGCAGCGGGAACGACGTGGTGCTGAACACATGACCATCGGCACAGCGGACGACGGTGCGCTCCATCAAGTCCATCAGGTCCCTTCCCCAAAAACGCGGACGAACGCCACATTAGGGGATGACCAGGACGCCGAGCCCCCCGGCACTCCGACACACACGCTACGCCCCAACTCCCGCCACCCACGCGCACGTACGCACGCCGAAGAACCCCGCGAGTCCCCCAGAAACCCCCGCAACCCAGGCAACACGACAAGCCCCGGCGCGCTGCACCGGGGGCGGGAGGATGAGGTAGAGTACGAGCAGATACGACGAGGCGATCTTCGGACGCGGCGTCGATGTGCGGGTGTAGTTTAATGGTAGAACATGAGCTTCCCAAGCTCAGAGCGCGAGTTCGATTCTCGTCACCCGCTCCAAAGAAAAGCCCCAGGCCAACGGCCCGGGGCTTTCGTGTTGTCTAGACCTCTCTAAGCGTCTTGCACCAGATCCGCACCAGAAGGGCCGGGCGGATCCTTCCGCAGCTTCTTACGCTCGACGCGCACCAGCTCGTCCAGCCCGGCTGCAACTTCCTGCTGTCGCTCGTCGTCCGAGTGCTGATACATGAGCGCGGCCCGCTCGGAGGACTGCCCGGCGCGCACCATCGTGTCCTTGAGCGTGGCACCGGACCGGGTCGCGAGCGTGTGCCCGGTGTGCCGAAGGTCGTAGAAGCGGAATGTCTCCGGCAGCCCGACCACCGTCCGCGCCTTGCGCCACTTCCGCCCGAACGTCGAGCGCCGGAACGGCTTGCCCTTCTCCCCCACGAACAGCAACCCGTCCGGCCCCTCCTGGGCGTACCAGTCCAGATGCCGCCGCACCTCGATGCGCAGGAACCGCGGCAGCACGACGAGACGGGTACCGGCCTCGGACTTGGTGGGCCCTTCCGCCCGGCGCCCCGTGGTCAGTTCCGGCGCAGCGAGCCGGACTCGCACAGTCATGGCGTCGAGGTCGACGTCACGCCGGCGGAGCCCCGCCTGTTCCTCGGGCCTCAGCGGACCGTACGCGCCGAGGTAGACCATCAGCCGCCACCGGGGCCCGAGGGCCGAGGCAAGGGCGTCGACCTGGGGGACGGTCGCGATACGCCGCTCGGCTGCGGACTCCTTGCCCGCACCCTTGATCCGGCACGGGTTGCGCCGGATCAGCTCGTCGTCCACGGCCGTTTCCAGGACCGCCTTCAGCAGCCGGTACGCCTTGGCAACCGTCGTAGGTGCCTGCGTGGCCTCCAACCGCTCAGCGCGCCACGCTCGGACGCGGGGCGCCGTGATCTCGTCCAGGTCGACCGTGCCGAAGGTGGGCAGGACGTGGAGCCGGAGCAGCCGCCGGTACAGCTCATCCGTGGTGGGGGCGAGTCCACGCTCGTTCACCCACCGCCCCGCGTACTCGGCGAAGTTGACCGCTCCGGCGTCAGGGTCCTCCCAGTCTCCGCGGGTAAGGTCGGCCTCCACCTGAGAGAGCCACACCTCGGCGTCGCCCTTGGTCGCGAAGGTCTCGGGTGCCCTGCGCTCCTGACCCTGCGGGTCGAGGTAGGCGGCGGTCCAGCGACCGGAGCGGTACTGCCGCACGGAGCCGAACCGGCGCCGCCGGCCTTTCTTGTTCGCCATCAGGCAGCCCTCCCGCGCCGACGACCTCGGCGACCTGCGGCCGGAATGGTGTTGCGGTTGATGAAGTCGCTGACTGCTTTTTCAGGGATGCGAACGTGACGGCCCACGCGCACGAAGACGATGCGTCGCTCGGCGATCAGCCGTCGCGGAAAGCGCTGGGTGGTGCCCAGACGCTCGGCGACTTCGGGTACGGAGAGGAGGCGTTCGCTCATGCCCGCGCCTCCCGCTTCGCCGCCCTGATGCCCGCCGCGATGAGCGCTTCGTCCAGGGCGTAGCCACGTCCGGCGAAGGCCCAGTGCCCCACGGTGACGGTGGGCCGATCAGCCAGACCGAGCGCGGCACGCTGCTGTTCGGCGCGGTGCTCAGCGCGAGCCGCACGGAGTGCCGTCAACGTGGTCGAGTAGCGCCGTGACTTGGTGGAGAAGTGGCCGCCGTAGCCGAGCATGTGGGCCCAGCGCCGTAGCCCCAGAGGCTCGAAGTCGGGCAGCGCGCCCAGCCACCAACAGGTACTGATCATGCGGAGCGTGTGTGCCCGCACGGGCAGCACTGCGAAATCGGCCGCATGCCGAATCCGGGTGTCGACCGCGCCGGCCGCTTCCGCACCCTTCGTCGCGTACTTGGCGATGTACGCGGCCACAGCCGCCGACGTCAGACGTTCGCCCGCGCCGAACTCAGCGATGGGTCGTACGTCGATCTGCTGCCCGAACCGCAGCACACGCGGCCCGATCACCGCACTGCCCGGCGCGATGAGACGGACCCGACCGGCCGCCTCCCGAACAGCGTCGGTCAGCAGTCGGGTAGTCGCCCAGGTCGGTGGTGCCGAGTCGGGTCCGTCCGGGCCGTCGAGTCGGATGACGGCGTGGAAGTGGATCAGGCCACGCCGCTGGTACTCGGCCACCTTCGCGTAAGAGAGGCGGAGCCGACGGCCGAGGTCGGTCCGGCTGAGTCCGACCCGTCGGGCGATCTCACGGCGCAGCTCCAACGCGAAGCGGTGCCAGAGCTGACCCGCGTGCGCCTGCCAGAGCACTGCCCCCGCGTAGTCGTAGCAGCGCGGGCACAGCGGTTCCCCGAGTCGGGCGTCGTCCCCGCCATGGCGCACGTTGCACCCGACGAGCGCGCCATGCTGGCACCGTCCCGACGTGCGCCGAGGCCGACAGGGCCGCACGCGGCCGTCGTGTTCCCGGCGGGTGTGGACCGCACCGAAGCCGGGCGCGGTGAGGGTCGCGAAGACGCGCGGGTGTCCGCCGACCGTCGCCGCAGTCCCTTTGCCGCCGACCAGGCCGGCGCGGATGAGCTGGTACGTGTCCGCACGGTAGAGCGCGGCACAGGTCGGGCAGACGCTCGCCCGCCGGTTTCCACAGGCTGTGAGCAACCGCCCGCCGCGCTCCTCGGACGAGAAGGAGTACAGGGCCTCCCCGGTCGTGGCATCGAAGAGGGTGGCACTTCCGACCAGGTGGACGGGGTTGGTGCAACCGTCCAGGCGGACGATGCCGCCGTACCAGGAGGTGAAGTCACCTGCCGACGCTCGCTCGACGAGCGCGGTCACGGCGTTCGGTGTGGCGTTCATCGGCCACCTCCGAAGGCGTGGGCCATCACGGTGGCGATGGCTTCCGGACGGGTCTTGGCGCTGAACCTGAGCGTCGGGTCGGTCAGCCAGAGGGCGGCGGCGTGCGCCGGGCAGAGCCGCTGCTCGGTGGCATCCCGGCTGACCAGAACGACTTCCGGTCGACCGACGCAGGTGGGGTGCTCCCATTCCCGCAGTGCACAACGAAGGGGCGGAGATTTGCGCGAGTGGTTGGGGTTGGTCAAAGTGTGAGTGCTCCTTTTGCTGCTCATGTGGCGGTTGGAGTGGGCTTCCGGCGGGGTCGGGTTTGGCGACTTCGCGCCCCGTCGGAGGCCGTTGGAGACGAGGAATACGGGCATGTGAACCTGCCTCGTTTCGTAGCCGGTCAGAAGTGGAGATGGCCGAGGAAGCCGCTCACCCCCTCCAGTGCGGTGCGGATGACCGGTGCTGCTGCGGTCGTAGCGACGAGGAAGCCGAAGACCGAGCAGAGCAGGAACTCCACCCACCGCAGGTAGCGGATGCGCAGCAGGAACCAGATCAGGAGGCCGAGCAGCAGCGCGGCCGACATGGTGACGAGCACGGCGTACACCTCTCATGTGTGGTCGCGGGGGTTCTTGCTGTCGGGGTTGTCGCCGTCGAGCCGTTCCAGGTGCACAGCAGGCCCGGCGGAGGGAGAGCCGAAGAAGTCGGCCAGTTCGGGGAGGTAAGGGGTCAGGTGCGCGTACTCGGCCGCGGTCGCCTCAGCCTGCGTCTCCGAGACGAGATGCGACCGGGCCCGCTCCCAGCCGTCGCCGGACGCCAGGACGGCCGTACCGGCCTGATCGGGCCGGATGGCTTGGGCCGCCTTGATGGCATCGGGGTTGAGGTCCCCGAGCGCCATTT
Source organism: Streptomyces montanisoli (assembly GCF_017813245.1). Classification (GTDB taxonomy): domain Bacteria; phylum Actinomycetota; class Actinomycetes; order Streptomycetales; family Streptomycetaceae; genus Streptomyces; species Streptomyces montanisoli. Next base: position 116,624 of record NZ_JAGIQL010000001.1, on the reverse strand, counting down.
CCGCCGTACCCGGATCGGCCACCCGATGGCAGACACGGCCGCCGAGCTGTGCGCGCAGCGCGGTGACTCCCGGGCCGAGGTCGGAACCGACGCGCTGCCCGGCCACAACGAGGAACACCCCGAGCGCTGCGCCCAGTTGAGCCAGCCGAATCAGCGCCGTACCGGCCGCCTGCGCTTCGTCCTTCTCGCTGCGGTTGGCGAGGAGAAAGAGCTCTGCGATCTCGTCAACGATCACCACTACGGGTGTCGGCCGGTCCTCTTCGGGCAGTCCCCAGATGTTCCGGACGTGTGCCGTCCGGCAGACCGCCATCCGGTCGAGCGTCAGGTCTACGAGCGCCGACAACAGCTTGACCGCCTGCCGCCGATCGGTCGCAAGAGCCGACAACCGAGGGCCGTAGAGGGACAGTTCCATGCCGCCCTTGCAGTCGACACCGACCAGCGCGACCGGCTGCGGCGCCAGGCCGGCCACCAGAGCGTTGATGAGCGTCGACTTGCCGGATCGAGTGGCACCCACGACCAACCAGTGCGGCACTTCCCGAAGGTCGATCACCCACTGCGCGCCAGTCTCCAGAGCCCCCACCGCTACCCGCAGGAGACGACCAGATTCCTGATGCCGAGGTATGCGCGGCTCGCGGAGTGGATCGGTGGCTGAGGCCACAACACGCACGACACCGGGCCGGTGGGCAGTGACGCGTACTGCGTGCACCTGCCAGCCCTCCGCCATGGCGGGAGCCGCCTTGGCGAATGAGTCGGGCACCTGTCCCGGCAACAGCCGCACCAGGAACCAGAAGCCACCGGCCGTCGGATGCAGCACACCACGGGCGGGAACCCTCGGCTGAGGAGGCGGCGCTCCCTTGCCAACGAGCCCGGAAACCACGACGAGGGCCGCCTTTCGGCTCACGGCCAGCCCGCACCCGGCCATCAGCGGACGCCATGTCCGCGCCAGCCGCACCCAGGCACACGGGAAACCGACGAAGTACCACCAGGCGACCGGACAATGGCGACGAAGCACCGGAGCGCCCACCAAGAGCCCCAGCGCCAGAGCCGCCAGCACCACCAGCGCTATGCCGGGCCCCTGCGCCGAGGACTGCACGGCAAGACCGATCACTGCGCACCGCCCTTGCCCGCCGCGCCACCGGACGACGGCGAGGCGGAAAGTGCCTTGATCTCGGCCGCCCGGAAGGCGACGCCGTGTCGGCCGTCGTTCTCCCACGGGGTGGCCACCAGATCGCGGACCTGTACCGGCATGCCGAGCTGCACGCCGTGCGGCTCACCGGCCACGCTGACGTTGACCACCTCGGCGGTCGCACCGGACATCAGGCACAGGCCGACCTGATACACGGTCTGCCCGGTCACGCGGTCGACGCGCACCTGCCCCGTCTCCCGGTTGGCGACGCGCGGGGCCGGAGGCACCGCACAGAAGATCCCCGTGAACTTGCTCGTATCGATCGGAAGGCTTGCCACTGCTTACAACTCCTTTGATCCATCGGCCCGTAGAGCTTCACTACGGGAAGGCATCCACCCGTAGTACGGGTAGCGATGACAAGAGTGCAACCCGTACTACGGGTTGTCAAGCGTGATGGCGTGAGAGATGCTGTCCCCGACCGTGGGCAGCACGAGAACCAGCCGCGACAGGCCAGAGGATCAACGGAGACGCGATGCCACCCGAGCGAACGCCCGCCAAGTACCGGCAGATCGCAGAGCACCTGCGCGCGGGCATCCTGGAAGGCACCTACCCGGCCGGCCAACCGCTGCCGTCGGAAGAGGTGCTGGCCAAGCAGTTCGGGGTGACCAGGCCGACCGTGCGCCAGGGCATCGCTGAGCTGCGGGCCGCCGGACTGGTCGAGGTCATGATGGGCCGCGGCATGTTCGTCCGCTCGCCCCACTCACGCCCGAGCTACACGCGCCCCCGGGGCGTCCGCAGCGACGCCAACGGCCGCTACGTCGAGGCCGACGGACTGCGCTGGACGGACGCCGAGGAACCCGCAGTCACCCGCACCGACGCCCCGCTAGCGCTCGCGGACCTGCTGAACATCCCGCCGGGCGAGCCCATGTACACGTACGACGCGTTGCAGACCGCCGACCGGGGCCGCCTTCGCCAACTCCACCGCACACACGTGCCGTTCTCGGTCCTCCTCGACACGAAGTACGAGGAGGAGGCACCCCCGCCAGTCCCCCAGCTCTACGGCGCACTCAGGGACCTCGGTCACGACCTCCGGTTCACGGAGTACCTGCGCACCCGCATGCCGCTCCCCGACGAGGCCGAAGCCTTGCGCCTCTCCGACGGAGTCCCGCTGCTGCACATCCTCCGGGTCACGCTGAACGGAGAGGGCAAGCCGCTGGCCCTGGAGGAGTTCCAACTGCCCGGAGACGACTTGGAGCTCAGCTACAACCTCTGACGTCGGGTTGCGTGGCTCAAACTTTCTCTACGTCTTCAAGGCGGCTCGCTCCGCTCCCCGCGCGTGACCCGACTCCCGGCCGGACCTGCGCTCCTGTCTCCGCCCCGCTCCAGCCCAGCTGGAGTCCGTACCGCGCTCACGGCAGTCGGTCGCCTGTCGTCCGGAAAGGACTACGTCGCGGCTGCGACGGTCTGCGGTCAACTTCCGACATATGACAGGTACTACCCGGCGCAGGTCGATAGCCTCACTACATGACGAGCACGACGTGTGGATGGTGCGGCCGAGTGGCCAACATGAGTCTATGGGGCGGCACTGCCTACCAAGGCGGAGCAGACTTCGAGCGAGAAACGTACTCTCAAGCGCACCAATGCGATCACTGTAGAAATCTTCTTATCCGCTACGGAAGCATAGACGGGGAGGGGCCTGAAAAGTGGCTGCCCAGAGCAGGCACTCAGAAGGAATTCCCCGACGTACCTGTCGAGATTGCATCGCTCGCCATAGAGGCACACGACAGCCTGTCTGTAAATGCCGGCAGAGGTGCAGTTGTTCTTGCCCGAGCGGTAATTGAGGCCACAGCCAAGGACAAGGGAATTGGGAGCGGAAATCTCTATTCAAAAATCGACCAGATGCACACTTCCGGGCTTATTCGAGAGCACATCAAAGAGGCCGCACACGAGGTTCGGTTGGGTGGAAATGACGTAGCGCATGGCGACATCCTGAGCGGCCCATTCTCTTACGAGGAAACGGCGGAGATTCTAACGTTGATGGACGAGGTACTTCTTGAAGTCTATCAATCGCCTGCCCGGGTGGAACGTGCCCGTCAGCAGCGCCTTAATCGCCAACAGAGCTCGACAAATCCGTAAGCCACAAAGTGGATCGAAAAACAAACGCCAAATGACCCACAAGGAGATTCTCGCCATGGCAACCGGCGATTTTCGCAAGTTCGACTTCGGATACTCTGATTCAGGTCGCGAGTACACTCGATCTCCACGGCTACTGCGAGAAGGATTTTACGACCTTGGAAGGATCGAGGAGAGCGTACTCAATTCGCACGAGTTTCTCATCCTTGGCTATAAAGGATCAGGAAAATCTGCCATTGGTGGACGGTTGCAGTTGATCGCACAGGATTCCCCAGGGCGTTATTCCGCTCCAGCCCCAATTCACGTAGACCGACTTTCTTTGAAGGAATTCAGAAGAGTCGTTCCAGAGGCCATTGATCCCCACATTCGCCACCAATGGGTCTGGGAACTCCACCTACTGATCCATATCGTCTCTCAATTGGCGCAGGATGCCCAGGCAGATAAGGCGCACAGAGAAAGTGTCAACGCCGCCCATGAGCAGCTCCAAAGAGCGGGAGTCACACCTCAAAGTCCCGCAGCCATGAAACGACTGCGCACGAGTAATGTTGACCCGCTTGGTACTTCATTGCCGTCTACCGGTAGCATCCGCAGCACCGATGCGAGCAGACTCGAAGACTGGATCTTGTATCTAAAGCATGAAGTATCATGCTTCAACAGTTCGCGACAGCACTACATTTTTATTGATGGACTGGACGACGCCTCCATTGTTCAAGAAGGCAGGGCGGCCTTGCTTGGAGGCCTAATTCAGGCAGCAGCCGACCTAAACGATCTATTCGTTTCAAGCGAGAGTCCCGTCAAGATTATCGTCTGCTGCAGGACAGATTTGTACGCGCGCCTATCCCTTCCACGAGCGGGAAAAATTCGGCGCGATGATGGACTAGAGTTGAATTGGTATCAGAACACGCGAGATTTTCGAGCGACGCACCTTGTCCGGCTGGCGAACCTGCGGGCAAGACTAGTCGACCCTAACTGTTCCAATGTCTTCGATGAATTTTTCCCCGAACGAATTTCCAACAGAGACGCAATTGAATTTCTGTTGCTCCAGACGCGCCACACGCCCAGGGATCTCCTGCAGCTTCTGAAAGTTATCCAGAGCCACGTGGAGCAGGCTGGAAAAATTCCGAACGCTAGCATCCTAGCAGGTGTCGCCGAGTACTCCAGCAGCTACTTCATCGGAGAGATGCGAGACGCGCTCTCGACTTATTTCCAGCAGGAAGATATTCGACGCATCGAAGAGCTGCTCGGAACGCTACGAAAGCGACAGTTCACACATCAAGAACTTGTCGACGTGGTGCAGCGAGACCATCGCTTCAAGGGAAGAATTGACCCTGAGAAGGTGCTTTCCGCCATGTTCGATAGCGGATTTTTGGGCAACGTTTCGGGCGGGCCCGCTGGAGGGTATGAGCAATACTTTAGGTTCAAATTCCGTAATCCTCAAGCCGCCTTGGTCTACGACGACGGAATGCAGCTACATCCAGGTCTTTGGAAGACCTTCAATGTAGCTTAATTGCCACTGTCTGAAGTTGAAAACCATCACTACCGCAGCCGCTTGACAACGGCCCTCGACGGCGGACTGTGCTGCCCAAGCTCGGGACGAAGGGGCCGTGTCAGGAGTGGGTAGCCAGTCGACAGCCCCGCACAAGGCTTGGCTTCCCTTGAACCGCAGATCGCTCCCTGCCCGCACTGCTTCGGGAAGATGAGGTCCGGCTCTATTGGCCCAGCGACTCGTCCGGGCTGCGGCGCTGGGGCGCCGGTCCCGGCCGGCCGCCGGGCGCGGCTGCGCCACACGAGTCCAGACACGCGAAAGCCCCGCTGCGCCAGTTTCGGCGGAGTGAGGCTCTCGTCAGTCGGTGTCTATGACGCCGGGGCGTCTGGGCGGTTCGATCACCCGGCCGCCCGTTCGGCCATCTCCGCGGAGAGGCCAACGGCGACCAGGCGCGCCAGCAGTTCGGCCGCGTCCGGGCCGAGGGTGCCCAGGCAGACCAGGCCGTCCCCGAAGACCGACACGTCAGCCTTGAGGCCGGGGAAGTCCGTCTCCAGGCCCGCAGCTCGGAGCTGCTGCGCCAGCGCTTCCGCTGCTCGCTTGGCCTGCCCCCAACCTCGCACGTACGGCCGCGCTTCGGACAGGTTCTCTGCACGTCGAGCGACGACGCGGCGCGGGTCCATGAGGTCTGCCATCTTGGTTCTCCCTGTCGATCAGTTCGAGGTGCGGCGGGTCTCGCCCGTGTCGCATTCGCAGCGCAAAGCCCGACGTACGAGTTCGGCCAGGCGTTCGGCGGTAGCCGGAGAAATGCGCCCCAGGTCGATGAGGCCGTGCCCGAAGGCGTTGAGGTCGGCACGCAGGTAAGGGAAGTCCCTTGCCATGCCCGCCGCCGTCAGGATGTCCCTCAGCGAGGAGGCGGCCGCCCGCGCCGCGTACCACTCCTCCGTGTCCAGCGGCGACCAGTGCGCCGCATCCGAACGTTCGTCGTCATTCGGCACGGCCGACCACCTGCTCTCCCACTTCGGCCGGCCCGCCGTTCACGGCCTGGACATCGGCGCAGTGCTCGCCGTAGTGGTCGGCTCGCTCCAGCAGGACAGCGGAGGCGACCAGCATCACGGCCAGGGAAGCGGTGCGCAGCGGGCTGCTTTCGGGCCGACGGTTGGGCGCGCGCAGCCACTGGTAGCGGTCGTCCGCCATGGGGATCGGGCCCGGGACGACGACGTGCGAGCCGCGGTCCAGGTAACGGTACGCCGGGGGCGTGTCCGTCTCCCGGCCGACGAGCCGGGCGAAGCGGTCCCGGGCTTTGAGCGGCAGGAAGAATCCCACCTGCCTACTCCCTCGGTCGGCCATCACCGGCCCGACCGGCATGTTCCTGCGCTCCAGTTGGTCGAAGACCTCGACGCCGAGACGCTGGTCTGTCACCACCATCTCGAAGGCCACACCGACGGGCAGGGCGTACGGACGCCGAAGGTCGTCCGCCCAGTACTTACGGCACAGTTCGGGGTCCTCGGCGACAGCGGACAGCCACTGCATGCCCCGCTTGGTCATCCTCTGCACGTCATCCACCTCGGTCGGACGCTTCTCTATCGGCCCGGTTCGGCCGCCGTACGAACAGACTCCTGTCTCGGCCCTGAGCTGGGGAGATGACGAGAGGTGACGAGGGATGACGAGGTGGCGAGGCGCGCGTCAGCACCCGTCATCGGCCCTGGCCCGCTTGTGAGCGCCAAACAGGGTGTTCAAGTGTCCGTCCGGTTACGTAGAGTTGGTGAGCAGCGCAGAAACGGGCCTCGTATGCGGACCCTCGGGGAGGTACAGACGCATGGCCACACCGCCGTCCGTCGGAAGCCGGTTACGGGATGCTCGGACTCGGCGCGGTTGGAGCCAGCTCCGCCTGGTCAACGAGCTACGGCGAGCGTCCGCCCAACACGGCCAGGCGCTACCCACCGACGCCAGCGTCAAGCGGCGCATCGCCAGTTGGGAGAACGGCCACAGCACGCCCGATGAGTTCTACGGCCCCCTGCTCTGTACCGCGCTCGATCTGTCGGCCGCCGAGCTTGGGCTCAACCACCTGAGCAGCACCGACGCGCACCTGCTGGACGCGGCTTACCCCACGAGCCCCGATGTGGCTATCGCTACGGTCGACCGCCTGTGGCGTGCCGATCTGAACGGCTACGAGCCGCTGCTCCAGGCGGAACCGTCCGAACCGGCATGGAACGAAGCATCACTTCGTTGGCTCGTCGCGCCAGAGGCCTCCTTCACCGCGCACAGCAACGAACGTGCCCCGAAGGTCGGGCTGGCCGACGTGTCCGTGATCAAGACGACCAGTGACATGTTCGCCGGCTTGGATGACCAGTTCGGCGGAGACCACGCGCGGCAGTCCGTCATCCAGTACCTCAGCCGAGACGTGGCCCCGCTGCTCAAGGGGCGGTACACGGACACAGTCGGTCGAGCTCTGTTCTCGACGGTCGCGGAGGCCACGCTGTTGGCCGGTTGGATGTCGTACGACGCAGGACACCACGGCCTCGCGCAGCGCTACTTCCTCCAGGCGCTACGGCTCGCCCAGGACGGCACCGATCGGCGGCTCGCAGGGAGCATCCTGTCCGCGATGAGTCACCAGGCCACGTTCCTCGGGCAGTACACCCACGCCGCGACGCTCGCCCGTGCTGCCCTGATGGGCATCTCGGGTGTTGCCACGCCGACGCTACGAGCGCAGTTCCACGCCATGGAGGCCCGCGCGCTCGCCCGCACCGGAGACCGCCGCGCAACCGAGACGGCGCTCAGCGAGGCCGCCAAGGCCCTGGACGCCTCGAACGCGAGCGACGAACCCGAGTGGATCACGTACTTCGACGCCGCAGAGCTGGCCGCTGAGACGGCCCACTGCTTCCGCGACGTACGGCGGGCCCGGCAAGCGGTCGAGCACGCCGAGAACGCCATGAGCGGCAGCCACGTGCGGAGCGACTTCTTCGCGACCATGGTTCTCGCGGACGCCCACCTGCACGCGGGCGACACCGAGGAAGCGTGCCGGGTGGCGCTCGATGCGCTCGACCTCGGCGAACAGCTCAAGTCGGCCCGCTGCGTCGCCTACCTCACGGAGTTCCGCCAGCACCTCGACGCCCTCGGTCCCTCAGCGGCACAGCGCGACATCATGGAACAGGCAGCCGACAACCGGCTGTGGCTGGCCTCTGCGGTGGGGGCCTGAGGCAACGCCCTCAGAAGGGACTCCACTCCTTGCGGCTTCCATCCGTGCGCAACGTCTCCACCCGTCGCCCGAACTCCGCCGCTGACTTGGCGCTGTCGGCAACCTGCTGGCCCATCCAGAGAACCATCATCAACTCACGGACGTCAGCCAGGACCGAGTACCCGGGCCAGTTCATAACGTCGAAGCCGTAGTGGTGGACGAATCCCTCATACTCCGTGCGCGTGTGCCAGCCGAAGCGGTCGTAGTAGATCGCGGTCAGGATCAGGTCCCACTCCCGCGGCGCGAGAGTGAAGCCGTCGAGGTCGATGAGGATGGCTTGCCCGTCGCGGTGGCGCAGCACGTTGCCCACGTTGGCGTCACCGTGGATCATCCCGAACGGGAGCACGAAGTCCAGCCGCTCGTACTCCTTGGCCAGGCGTACGACCCGCTGCTCCAGGAACGCCGCGTCTTCGGGCGCCACCCCGCGCATGGCGCGCAGCGATGACCACAGCTTGCCGACGGGATCGAAGTACGACAGGTGCAGCGTCTCCGGCTCGTCCAGCCAGTGCAGGCGCTTGAGCAGGTCGGCCAGCTCCGCGACCGTCGCGTATTCCTCGCGCTCCTGCGCGCTCTCCCAGAACGTCACCACCCGGCCAGCCGCAGTCAGCGGCTGCTCGATGCGAGGCAGTATCCGAGTCGCCGGGAAGTCCTGCGACGCCAACCAGCGCGCCACCGCGACCGCCCGTTGCATGTCCTCGGCCGCGTCCACGTCACGGGCGATGCGGACGATAACCGGAGCGGACGGGAGCCGGTACACGGCGTTCGACCCCAGCCGCAGCAGCTCTGCGCCAGAGGCGTCGACGCCGGCGGCCGCGCACGCCTCACGCAACGACGCGCCAGCCGTCCCCGCCGTGAACTCCTGTCGTCCAACCGGCCCGCCGGCCGCCTCCGAGGTCATGCAATCGACCGTACCCGCCGCACCAGACGCGCACCAGAACGTACGGTGAGCCACGGACACGAGCAGGGCATTTGCCCCGCTCGCGCGAGGCGACCGCGCAGGCATCTGTGCAGGTCAGGGCATCAATAGCGGCGCTTCAGCCCGCGATTCCCAAGCTCAGAGCGCGAGTTCGATTCTCGTCACCCGCTCCAAGGAAAAGCCCCAGGCCAACGGCCCGGGGCTGTTTGTTGTCTAGACCTCTCGGAGCCTGCCGTGCCCTCCGCGTGCCCCATCTCGCACGAATGCCCTGATCGGGGGCGCGCGGCGCACCACCTTGCACCACTTGCGCCGTGCCCTGCCGAGAGGTTTTCCACCCATCCCAGGAACCACCTCCCGTGCGACAGCGCTCGTGGCTAGCGTGTGGCCCCAAGACGGACGCCCGCCGGGGTGGAACTCCTGTCGTGTCTCAGCCGGCTAGAGTTACGTTTCGACTGCGCCGCCACTCTGGTCGCGTCGGATGCCCACGACGACTCGGCGGCGCTGGAATGTGGTTGCCGCGCCGTCCTGCCGGATGGCGAAGAGACCGCGGCCGACAACGCACGCCTCCTTGCACCTGGCATATCGCTGGCCCAGACGTCCCGGGGTGAGCGCCAGGAGTTGACGATCCTCGCAATGTCGGCCTCACGCTGGACCTGTGTCGCATCGGGAACGCCTACGAGTCGCTGGACTCGCGCGACGCCGACTACGAGCACTTCTCACCGCTCTTCGACAAGTCGGGAGATCTCGGCTTGCACTCCGATCTGGAGGAGTGCCTGGTGAGCGCTGACCAGGTCGTCATCATCGACCGCGTGCGGATCACTCCGGCGTGGCGTGGACGGGGCGGGGTCGGTCGGCTGTTGATCGGCCGCCTGCTCCGCTGGGTGGACACGGTTTACCCAGCGGCTGCCACAGCGTGGCGGGGGCTCGAATTCAGCCATCTTGACAATTGCCGCGCTCTAATTCCGGCTTCACGTGTCTCACACCACCATGGCTCGATTTGCTCCGAACACCCGATCGCCAGTCCCCTCCACAAGGGCGGCAGGTGAATTGGTTCTTCATGGAGTGGCTTATTTCGGGCAGCGCATGCGCCGTGTGATCGCGGCGGCCAACCAGATCCGTTTCCGTCACACTTCCCCATATTGCTGCCCTGTGTGCATGGCTGATCGCAGACTGTTCTCCGGCCGTGAAGCGACGACTTTCGAACGGGAACGAGGGGGAACGTTGACAGCGGAACTGGACGCGATGGCAGTGGCTGTGCCAGTGGCGACTGCCGTGGCGGCGGAGATGGCCCGGGGCGGCTGGGTAACGTTGCGCGGAGCGCTAGCCCGCTTCTTCAGGCGCGATGGGAAGCCGACCGTGGATCGGCAGCTGGAGCTGCTCGACACCGCGGAGCAGACCTTGAGCGAGGCGGCGGAGGAACACCGCGACGATCTGCGCAACCAGCTGAAGCAACGACTCGTCCTGCAACTCGCCGCCTATCTGGACCGCTACCCCGACATGAGCGAGGAGTTGGGGGCACTTCTGCCGGCCCCGGACGGCCCGCTACCGGCGGGCGCCCCGGCATTGACCGCTCAGAACAACAGCAACAGCCAGATCCTGCAGGCGTCCGGCAACCTGGACGCTGGCAGTGGGGGCATCAACTATGGGGTTCCGCCTCGCAATCCAAGCGTGTGAGCCAGCAGTGCCCTCGTTTACTGTGCCGTCCGGCAACCATGCGTCCGGCGGCGGGATCCACGCCGCCAACAACACCTACTCGACTCTGCTGCAGGCCGGGCGAGACATCAACCTGCACCAGCAAGATCCCCTGCCTACGGAGCCCGTGCCCTCGGCGGAAATCGATGCGATCCGCCGCGCTTGGGTCGCCGAAGACGGCGAGGGCAAGGAGATCGCGACCGCTCCTGGAGTGCTGACGATGCTCGGCTGCGACGAGCGGGTGGTCGTGATCGCCGGTCCACCCGGGACGGGCAAGACCGGCGCGGGACTGCGCGCCCTATCGGAGTTGCGCCCCATACTGCCCGGAATCGGCGGGTCGAGGCTACGGCTGCGTCTTGAGCACGTGCTGCCGGACTGGGAGTCGGTCGAGAAGGACAAATTCCTGCTCCCCGCTGAGCCCGGCCGGGGATACCTGCTTGATGTCTCGGGCGAGAGCGCGCGCTGGGAGAGACCGGACGTCACGGCCAGGAAGTTCCTCGCTCATGCTGAGACCCTGCGGAAGAGGGGTTCCTATCTTGTTGTGGTCGTCGGCGAGCACGGCTGGCCCGAGAACGACCCGGTCTTGGGGCGCAACGTCGTCCGGGCCGTCAGCGCGCCCCCGGGCAACCGGATCGCGCGTCGCCATATCGAACGGCTTTATCCGGGGGCCGCACGCCGCGGATGGATGCAGGAAAGCGTCCGGGAAGCCAGCAGGGGAGGTGACGGGCCTGATGGTGTGGACCGTTGGGCACCCCTTACCGGCCTCCTGCGCGCCGACATGCAGCCGGGCGACGCCGCGGCACTTGCTCTTGAACTCAGCCGCATCAGCGACTCGGGCGGCACCGTCAAGGACGCCCGCGACCTCGTACTGCGCTGGCGTGAACGGGTCAGTACCGTCTTCCGCGAAACACAGGACAGCGCGGACGACAGAGCGTTGCTGCTGGCAGCCGTGATGCTGGAAGGACTCAGTCCCGCCGAGGTCCTGGATGGGGCACGTCTGCTGCTCGATGACCAGAGGAAGCGCGGCATCCGGGACATTCTCACCGGCCGCGACCTCGTTACGCGACTTGAGGCAATCCAGGCGAAGATCGACGGGCAGCGAGTCTCCTTCCGCCATCTGCCCGGGTACCCGGTCGCAGTGCTGGGGCATTTCTGGCGCCAGCTCAGTGATATCCAGCCCGGCCTGATCCAGTGGATCAAGCAGCTCACGGCACCCAAGAAGCCCGGCGCCGCGCGGATCCTGCAGATCGCGGATCTGCTCGCCCAACTCGCCGTGGACGAACGTGACCTGCGCCCACTGGACGTCGCCCAATCATGGGCCGCGACTGGCGACGCCGGCCAAGACGGCGCATCCCGTCTGCTCGCACGCGTCGCCAGGGACCCCGCCCTCGGCCAGGAAGCCCGTACGAGACTGCGGTCCTGGGCCGGCCAGGAATCCCGGGCCAACGCCACCGTAGCCGCAGTGGTGTGCCAGGGACCCTTCTCGAAGGAATATCCCCGCCAGGCACTCACCTGCCTGCGCTGGGTACTGGGCCGTCCCGAACACGACAGCGCAGTATCCGTCGCCGAGGAAGTCCTGCGCGCCATGGGCTCAGATGTCCAGCTGCTGCCACGCGTATGGGCCACGGCCAACAGATGGCTTACTGACTACCAGCAACCGGACGACCGGAACCATCTTGCCGCATGCCGGGCCGTCCTGGCCCTACTCCGTCCCTCGGCCGACTATCCCGTGGCGACCCTGCTGCTGGCCAATGCCCTGGAGTACACGGACACAGCCGATGAACTCGTACAGGGCTGGTCCGCAGCTCTATCCGTGCCGACTCTGGAACCACGTTGCGAGGAAGTCCTGAGCGCTTGGGCCGAAGCCGTGGCTGACGGCTCGCTCGACGCTGACGCAGTGGTGGAGGTGCTCAACCGCGTCATCCGCGAACACTGGATGTCAGGCCCGCTGTCCACTTTCATCGCCGGTCGGGCCGGTACGGGATACACCTCACAGTCGGTCGTCAACCTGCGCGAGCGCCTCATTCTGCGCTGGAACGACCCACGAGAGACACGCTCGGAGATGCACAGCAACCAACCCTTGATGACGCAACCCGCGGCACCCCTCGAGGTCGTTCCCGCCCTCCGCACTGAGACGGGGGACGAGGCATGAGACGCATCTCCAAACGAGCCCGCCGCAAGCAACTCCGCCGAAGAATCGGTGCTTTCTCCGCGGTACTGCGCAGTAGCCGACCGGGCATCCTCTACACAGCCACCATCCGCGCAACCCTGACCCCGGACCCATCAGGCCCCTACGACCCGGACGAGATCGCCGACCGCGTCCGTGCCGCCCTGCGCATCACAGCGGCGGCTGCAGTACGCGACCAAGACCCGATCGACCTCCCCGCCGCGCAGGACGCCTGCGCACAGCAGCTGCGCACACCTCAGAGTCTCGGTCTTCCGGGCCGTGCCACGGTCACCGCCTCCGTCCACCTCGAACTCGCGGACGAGGACCGTGCCGCAGTGAAGGAACTGCTCATCGCCATACGTGCCCAAGGGACCACGGAAACCCTTAGCAGACAGGGCACGGAGGCGCTCGCCAAAGAACTCGCCCACCCAGCTGCCCTGCTGGTCCGATGGCTGCAACAGGCCGATGCGCAGATCACCCAGCCACCCGGCGAAGCGCAGTTGGAGGCACTCGCACGACGGTTTCGCAGCTACCCGAAGGACCGCCATGAACCCGTAGAGCTGCAACTCCTGAACATCCTGCGGGATTTCCTCGCCGAATTCCCCAAGGAGGAACAGAAGCGCCTGCTAATGATGCTGCTCGCCAACGGCATGCGTGCCGCCCGTAAACCCGGTCACGCCGACCGGGTCGACGCCCTGGCGCAACCAGCACCAGCACCAGCACCAGCACCAGCAACCGAGGGGACCCCGCTCGCCGAGGACGCGTCGTGAGCGCCACACACACAACGTTGTGGCGCCTTCTGCTGTCCCCACGTACCAGCTGGCATGCCCTTCGGCTGATGCGCCGGGCCAGAACATGTGCCTCGCCTGCAAGACAGATGTCGTTCGACGCCGCCTGGCGGCAGTCCCGTGTAAATGGCCACCCGGGCGATTCCCACTACCTCTTACACGGCCACGGCGACGGCGACGGCGACGGCGACGGCGGTTGAATTCGCCGGTCGCCCGGCTCATCAAACAAACGTGCCGCAGCACAATCGAGAGCGATCAGCCCGGTCGGGGTACTCAGCCATTGAGATACCCGTCGACGAGTCCGGCTCCCCCACGCCGTCCAGCACGCCCCAACGGTCAGCTCAGATTTCGCGCGTCGTCGACTGGTCGAGCGCCCTCTGGCGGACGGCCCGGACGCGGGAATCAATCCCTCCGGCTACCTCACGCTGCCGCTCCCCGTCGGAGTGCTGGTAGATCAGCGCCGCCTTCTCCGAGGACTGACCGGCGCGCACCATCGTGTCCTTGAGCGTGGCGCCCGACTGGGTGGACAGGGTGTGGCCGGTGTGGCGGAGGTCGTAGAAGCGGAAGCCCTCCGGCAGGCCGGCCTTCGCCCGTGCCCTGCGCCACTTGCGGCCGAACGTGGACCGTCGGAACGGCGCGCCCTTCTCGCCGACGAAGATGAGCCCGTCGGGCTCCTTCTCGGCGAACCATTTCAGGTGCCGCTCGACCTCTACATGCAGGAAGGCCGGGAGGAAGACAGTGCGCCTGCCCGCCATCGACTTTGTGTCGCCTTCGACCCTGCGTCCGGTGGCCAGCTCGGGAGCGGCCTCGCGGATCTTGACCGCGAGGGGGTCGAGCGTGACATCAGGACGGCGCAGAGCCGCCTGCTCCTCCGGGCGCATCGGCCCGTAGGCGCCGAAGTACACCATCAACCGCCACCTCGGTCCCATGGCTTCCGCGAGCGCGTCGACCTGTTCCACGGTGGCCGTCGGGCGTTCCCCTGCCTTTTCGCTGCCGGCGCCCCTGATCCGGCACGGGTTGCGGCGGATCAGCTCGTCGTCGGCGGCCGTCTCCATGATGGCCTTGAGGAGGCGGTACGCCTTGGCGACGGTCGTCGCGCCGGTTGCCTCCAGCCGCTCGGCCCGCCAGGTGCGCACGACAGGCGGGGTGATGTCGTCCAGGTTCACCGAGGCGAACGTGGGCAGCAGGTGCAACCGCAGGAGCCTGCGGTACAGCTCCTCCGTGGTGGCCGAGAGCCCGCGCTCCTCGATCCACCGGACCGCGTACGCGGCGAAGTTCACCTTGCCCGCGTCGGGGTCCACCCAGTGATTGCGCTCGATGTCGGCCTGGGTGAGCGTGAGCCAGGTCTGGGCGTCGGTGCGCGTCGGGAAGGTCTCCGGTGCTTTGCGGCGGTTGCCGTCCGGTGCCCAGTAGCGTGCCTGCCACCGTCCTGAGGGGAGCTGTCGGACGGTGCCGAATTCCCGCCGCCTCTGCGGCCTGCGGCCCGCCATCAGGCGACCTTCCGGAAGCTCGAACGCGCTTCGCGGAGCGTCGGAACGGTGCGTTCTGCGACGTACTCGGCGAGGGCGCTCTCGGGTATCCGTACGGGCTTGCCGAGCTTGACGTAGCGGATTCGGCGTTCCTGGATGAGTCGGCGGATGAAGCGGACGCCGGTACCGAGGCGTTCGGCGGCTTGCTCCACGGTGAGGAGGGTGTCGGTTGTGGTCACCTCCCCCTGCGGCTGGGAGCGCTGAGTGGGGACGTGCGGTATCGCCGAGTGGCGCAAGAGCGTGCTCCGGGTTCTGGCCGGCGGGCAGAGCGGCAACTCTGCTTCGGCCTCGTGGCGTTCAGGGATGGGACGGGTGGTACGGCCGCAGCGAGGGTCTGCGATCTCGCTGCGGCAGGTGCCGCGGACGGCTATGCGTCGGCGTCGGAGCCGGGACCGTACTCGTCGTTGATCTTCATGACCTCGCCGGCAATGGCGTTGGACACCATCACGTCCGCCTCTTCGCGGATGTCCGGGTGTTCGGCGAGGTAGGCATCGAGTTGGTCGCGTGCTCTCCGGGCCTCGTGGTTGGCGCGGTGAGAGGCTCTGTATGTGGCAACGACGTTGTCGATCAGCTCCATGGCGCGGCCCATGGTCGCCAGGCCGGGTGGCCCGACGAAGTTGCTGAGCGCCACGCCGAAGATCTCGGCGAAGCCGATGGCCTCGTCGAGGTTGATGCGCCGCTTGCGGTTTTCGATGCGCCAGACGGCGGACGGGTTCATGTCGAAGCCGGCATCGTTCAGGCGGTCGGACACCACCGTGGTACTCCAACCGCGCTTCTCACGCTCCAGCTTGACCCGCACAGCGGCGTTCTCCTCGCCGCTGAGGAGCACCCCCTGCGAGGTTCCGTCGTCATCCGGCATGTCTTGCCCTCTCGAATTCCGCGCTCACCGCCGGTTTTGCGGCATGCCACAACAGTAACATCACTTCTGCGGATCGCATAGCCCTATGCGATCCGCACAGCTCGTGGTACTGTTGATCTCCCCACGAGACCGCAGGGGTCCGCTGAGGCGCGCCCTCAGCCCCTCCCCGACACGCAGAAAGCCCCCCGGTGATGCAACACCGAGGGGCTCACAACGCAAACCTCAAGCCGCCCATCCCTGAACGACCGACCTGCGAGGCCGGGATTGCCGTCCCATTGGCCCGCAAGCAGAGGAGCTTCATGTCCAGTATGGACGATGCCACCCCGACCGCGCCATCCCCTCAGGTCAACGCCTGCGCTGGGCCACCTGCGGCGGTACCAGGCCGGCCCGCCGATGAAGTAGCACCCGAGGTAGCCAACACCTCCGCCTCGGCATCCGACGGGGAGCGCGTACTGGTGGAGTTGCGTGAGCAGATCCGCCGGTACGTCGTGCTGCCGAGCGAAGAAGCGTTCACGGCCGTGACGCTGTGGGTCGCCGCGACCCACTTGCAGACGGCGTGGCAGCACGCACCGCGGTTGGCCGTGGTGGGCCCGGCGAAACGGTGCGGGAAGTCGCGGTTGCTGGATGTGATCACCGAGAGCGTGCACGATCCGCTGATCACGGTCAACGCCTCTGCCGCCGCGGTGTTCCGGTCGATCACCAGCACCCCGCCCACCCTGCTGGTCGACGAGGCCGACACTCTCTTCGGTTCCGCGAAGGTCGCGGAGAAGAACGAGGAGATGCGCGGTCTGCTCAATGCGGGGCATCAGCGCAACAGGCCCACCCTGCGGGTCTGCGGGCCAAATCACGAGGTGGCGAAGTTCCCGACCTTCGCCATGGCGGCTCTCGCGGGCATCGGCGACCTGCCCGACACGATCATGGACCGGTCAGTCGTCATCCGG
Source organism: Streptomyces montanisoli (assembly GCF_017813245.1). Taxonomy (GTDB): domain Bacteria; phylum Actinomycetota; class Actinomycetes; order Streptomycetales; family Streptomycetaceae; genus Streptomyces; species Streptomyces montanisoli. The sequence goes on along the minus strand of NZ_JAGIQL010000001.1, from coordinate 99,752 downwards.
ATGCGCCGTCGCAGGCCGGGCGAGAAGGTGGCGGAATTCCGCACCTTCCGCGACACCCCGCCCCTGCACTCCCTGCGCGATCGGCTCGTCGCCTGGCTGACTCCGCTCCACACCGAGGCGATGGAACTGACCCCGGTCATGCCGGTCCAGGACCGCGCGGCTGACACCTGGCAGCCGCTGGTGTCGGTCGCCGACCTCGCGGGCGGATCCTGGCCCGACTCGGCGCGGACCGCCTGCCGGCTCATGACCGAGCGCGAGGCCGCCCAGGAGCAGGACAGTGGCAGCCTGAGCATCCGCCTCCTGGCGGACATCCGGCGCGCGTTCACCACCGAGGGCAACCCGCCGGCGCTTCGCACCAGCCGTCTCCTCGATGTCCTCAACCAGGACGCCGAGACGCCATGGCCGGAGTACACCAGCAAGGGCCTGACGCCCCGAGGGCTGCAGATCCTGCTCAACGAGTACGGCATAAGGTCCGCGGTCCGCCGCTTCCACGGCAACGTCCAGGCCCGTGGCTATGCCCGTCTGGATTTCGCCGACTCCTGGGCCCGCTACTGCCCCGAGCCCGTCCCGGAAGTCCCTACCGGCGCCTGACCCGACACGACCCGTCACGACTCGTCTCCGCGCAGGTCAGCGCAGTGACGGGTCGGGGGGCGGTGACGAGTCGACCCGATGCCACCGTCCCACCCGTACCTGTCCTGACCAGGCATGCGACGAGTCGCGACGGGTCTCCCCCCATCCCCAGGCCACGCCCTCCCACCTCCGTACCCCTGGAGCGCCTTCCCCTTGCCTTCTCCGCTGCCCGCACCCTCATCCACCGCATCGATGGCCCTGACCACAGCGATCAGGGCGGGTGTCGCACTACTGGCCCTCTCGGCCTTCGCGCTCTCCTACGACGCCCTGCGCCAGATGGCCGCCGCCAGCCAGATCCACCCGGTGCTCACCTATGCCTTCCCGCTCGTCATCGACGGCTTCATCGCCATCGGGATCGGCGCCCTGCTCGTCCTACGTACCGCGCCCCTGCCCGCCCGCCTCTACGTCTGGGCGCTGGTAGGCGTCGCCACCGCCACAAGCATCTGGGCCAACGTCCTGCACGCCATACGCCTCAACCAGCAAGCCCGCCACAACGGCCTGGCCCTCGACAACATCACCGTCGGCGTCATCTCCGCCATCGCCCCACTCGCCCTGGCCGGAGCCGTCCACCTCTACCTCCTCATCGCCCGCCACCACGTCAACGCCGACCGCCACAAGAACGAGGGCCACAAACCCGACCCGGGCGAGAACGACGGTGAGACGGCCACGCCTCTCGCCACCGGCGCGGAGGACGAGCCGCGGCCGACCACAGACCAGGCGGCAGTGCCTGCGCCACGGACGGGAAGCGCCCAACCGAGCCTGCCCATGGAGCAGGCCATCGACATCGCCCGCACGGCTCCCCTCGGGCGAGGCGACCGCGTCTCGCGCCGCAACATCGAGAAGGCCATCCGCGACAAGGGATTCGCCATCTCCCGAAGCCGCCTGGACAAGGTCAAGGACGTGCTGCAGGCCGAACTCGACGAGAACAGCGCAAGCACCGGCTGACCCCGAACGGCCCCCATCCAGCACCAGCACCCACCGCGTCCAGGAGCCCAGTTGCACCACGTCGAACACGAACCCCAAGCCGCACAGAAGCAGATCACCTGCACCCCGGAACCAGGCGGAGCAAGGTATGGCGTTGGACCGTCCAAGGGCCGGTCCAACGCGATGCCCTCCGCCCCGGGGGTGGCGGAGGACGTCGGGCACCGGGGGGCGCCCGAGCAGGACCAGCCCGCCGACGCCGCCAGCGTTCTGCCGCCGCGTGCCGCCGAAGCCGCCGCGCTGCACCGCGTCGCCCGACGCCGCCGGCGCAAAGAGACCCAGCGCAAAGAGCGCGTCGACGTCCGCTACAGCAGTGACGAGAAAGCCGTCATCCTCGCCATGGCCCGCTCGCTCAACATCGCCGCCGCCCACTACGTCGGCGCCGTCGTCATGACCCACCTGCACGGCGGCCTCGCCCTGCGCGGCCAGCGCACCCAGCTCGACGACTACATCGACGAACTCACAGCCCTGCGCAGCGAGGTCGCCAAGATCGGCCACAACATCAACCAGATGGCCAAGAAACTCAACTCCGGCGACTATCCACACCCTGGGGACACCGCGCTCCTCGCCCAGGCCGAGCGCTCCCTCGGCGCGGTCGGTAGCACCGTCCGCCACATCGCGGTGGCCACAAACCAGGCCGCCGCCACAAAGGGCCCGCAGTGATCGCCAAGATCAGCAGCGGCAAGAGCACCGCCGGCCTCGTCCGCTACCTCTTCGGCCCCGGCCGCGCCAACGAGCACACCGACCCACACCTCGTCGCCTCCTGGGACGGATTCGCACCCGACCCCGGCCGCACCGACGACACCGCAGCCAGCAGGACGCTCCTCGTGGCCGACCTCGACCTGCGCGTCAAGCAAGCCCAGCGCCTCGGCCGTGCACCGAAGCAGCACGTGTGGCACTGCTCGCTCCGCGGCGCACCCGGAGACCGTGTACTCACCGATGACGACTGGGCGGCCATCGCCCGCCGTGTGGTCGCGGCCACCGGGATCGCGCCGGCGGACGACCCGGACGGCTGCCGCTGGATCGCCGTCCGGCACGCCGACGACCACATCCACATCGCTGCCACCAAGGTCCGAGGAGACCTTCGGCCGGCCCGCCACTGGAACGACTACCTCACCGCCGACAAGGAGCTCGCAGCGGTGGAGAAGGAGTACGGCCTCCAGGAGGTAAGGCGCGGCGATCGCACCGCGGCCCGGCGCCCCACACGCGCGGAGCAAGAGAAGGCCCAACGCACCGGCCGCACCGGCACTCCCCGCGCACGGCTGCGTGCCACGATCCGCACCGTGGTGTCCGTCTCCGCGAGTCCGGAGGAATTCCTCCGTCTCCTCGACAATGTCGAGGGCGTGGTGGTCGACATCCAGCGTTTCCCCTCCGGCGACGTACGCGGCTACAAGGTAGCCGTCGAAGGTGACACCAACGCCTCGGGCGAACCCGTCTGGTTCTCCGGCTCCACACTCGCCCCCGACCTGTCTTTCCCCGAGATCCGCGAACGCCTCTCCACCGTCGAGGCGCAGCCCAGCGCCGAACCCCGCGCCCACCGCAGGGCCGACCCCTGGCACCAGGCCACCGCCGCGGCCGAGCGCATCCCCCATCACCTGGAACGAGGCGACGGCGCCATCGCCCAAGCGCACATCGCGGCCCTCGGCGAGGCACTCGACGCCCTTCCCCTCCTCGTATCCGTCGAGTTCCGACCGGCACTCCAGCAGGCCGCTGCCACGTTCGAACGGGCCACCCGTTCCCGCATCCGCGCAGAACACGACCAGGCTCGCGCGCTGCGTGGAGCGATCCGCGCCCTGCGCACCAGCCCCGCCTCCGGCGACGGGCTGGCGATGTTCCTCGACGTCACCGTCCTCGTCGCCATCGCCACCGCGCGCTGGCACCGACTCCACCAGCACGACCAGCAGGTCGCCGCCGCCCAACAGGCCCTTGTCCACCTGCAAGCAGCCTCCCAGCAAGCGGCTGCCGCGCCACTGGCAGCTCTGAGCCGGCAGAGGCCGCCCATGCCCGCCGTCAAACGCCACGCCCAGCACCTCCGCGCGGCGGTGCCCGAGCTGGCAGAACGAATCCTCGACGATCCCGCCTGGCCTGCTCTGGCCGCATCCCTCGCGCAGGCGGAGGCCGCAGGACACCAGCCCTTGGTTCTCCTGAAGCGGGCCGTTTCCGCCCGCAGCCTGGACGACGCCCGATCTCCGGCCCAGACCCTCACCTGGCGGGTCCGCCGCCAGGCGCATCACACGCCACCCAGTGCGCGAGCCATCGCCGCGCAGGCACGCAGCACGCGCCGGATACCGTCCGCGCCATCTCCGCGTCCGCCCGCATCGGCTGCCCCACCGCATAGCCATGCGGAACATCCCGTGCGCCACAGGTGACCCAGGCCGCAAGCCGCAGAACGTCTCGGGGAAGTCCTATGGCCGATCGTGGATCAAGGACAGGACCTGTACCGGGTCCGTCAGGTCCTCGATGATGTGGTCAGCTCCCGCCTCGGTCAGAGCCTGGGCTGAGGTCGTGCCGGAGGTGACGGCGATGACCCGGGCCCCACCCTCCTGTCCAGTACGGACGTCTTGGAGGGAGTCACCAATGATGACGGTGTTCTCGCGCGTGAACAGGTGCCCGTAAGTCGTTTCCGCCTTGTCCTGGGCGATGCGGACGAGGGCCGGACGGTGCGAGTCGTCCGAGGCGTAACCTCCGACAGCCATGTCGACGAACCCGGCGAGACCGAAGGCAGACAGCTTGATCTCGGCGCTCTCTTTCAGGTTCCCGGTCACGATCGTCGGAACGAGCTGCGGGTCCGCGTGCACAGCCTTGAGCGCTTCGACAGCCCCGGGCATCAGGCTCCCGTCGCGGAGCAGCGCCTCCTGATGGCGACGCAGTTCACCTGGGAGGCGGTCAACCATCTGTCCCGCTAGGTGGTCGATCGACGATGCCGGCACGTCGTTGGCCGAGAGAAGTTCTCGCACGGCGAGGGGCATGGTGACGCCGGTCCCCCTGGCGGGGAGGGCGGTCGCGGAGCGGCCGACCAGGGCGCGGAAGACCTCGCGGTAGACCAGGCGATCGGTCTCACCGACGTAGAGCAGGGTCCGGTCGATGTCCCACAGGACGAGGATCATGCCACCGCCCGCTCTCGCAGAAGACCTTCGCCGTGTTCGATGAAGGACCGCGTGGCGACCGTGTCGCCGAACTGGCGGGCCTCGTGGAGCATGGAGTGAAGGTGCTCGTTCAGCCGGGCGGAGTGGACTCCGTTCACCATCGTCAGGACCTCTTCCCCGATCGCACAGCCGGCGTCGGCGTCCCCGGCACGCATCTGGGCTGTGGCGGCGCGCGAGAGGAACTGTGCTCTGGTGCGGACTTCGTCCTGGCTCAGCACGCCTCGGGCCTGGGCGAAGGTGGAGGCGGCCTCGGCCAGCTTCCCCATCTCCAGGTAGGCGCTGCCACGTTGGCCGAGGATCTCGCCCGGGTTGATCCAGTACAGCCAGTGCGGATCGTCTTCGCCTGCGCCACGGGCACACAGCGCCTCGGCTTCCTGGAGGGCCGCGAGCGCGTGCCGCTCTTCTCGCAATCGGGCGTGGCCGCGCGCTTGCCGTGTCAGAAGCATGGCGTGCAGGGCCGGCGCGTCCTTGTCGGAGATCGCCTGCCGTGCGGTTCTCGCCGCGGTCACCGCGTCGCGGGGGTCACCGACGGAGTAGCCGTGAATGGCCAGGAACGACAGTGCACCGGCGCGGAGCCGCGAGTCCCCCGACGCGTGTGCGGCGCGAAGCGCGCCCAGGAGCAGCCGCTGCGCGGCATCGTGGTTGCCGCCGTCGAGCGCGTACCAACCGGCCTGCATGGCGGTATCGGCGGTAACCGCGGCGAGACGGCGACCGGTGCGATCGTTGTACGTGCCTGTCTTCATCAGCCCGAGCAGGACGCGTAGCTGCTGCTTGGCGGTACCGGCCAGGGAGCCGCTGCCGCTCGCGGCGTCCATCTCTCTCAGCGCGTTGGTGGTGCTCTGCAGGGATTCGAGAAGTGGGACGGTCACTCGTGTTCCGTCGCGTGTCTCGGCGGCCAACGCCTCCGTGGGCGCGACGGCCGACTGCAGTATGTATTGGGTGAGCACGGAACCGCTCAGGGCGGCCAGCACGCTGCGACGCTTCACGGGACCTCCGACAGCAACTTCAAGTGAGGTCACCATACGATCCGCCGTCCACGGCATCGCCGGGTCCAGAGCCTCTGTGACCACCGTCTGCGGGCGGCCGGCGAGCGGTGTCAGGAGGAGCGGCCGGAGATCTGCCGGAACACCCAGACCGGTGAGCAGATCGATGATGGCGTCTCGGCCACCCAACTGCTTCCGCCCGTTCTCCAGGCCGGAAATGTGCGATTGGGTGAAGCCTGTCAGGGCGCGCATCTGCATCTGAGACAAGCCCGATCGACGACGCAACAGCCGAAGAAGCGTCCCGAAGTCCCACTCGGCCAAGGCACGTTGGACCAGAGGATCCCGCCACGCCCTGTCTGGCACGTTCGGTGCCGCGTCAGAGCGCGAGCACGACGCGCACAGGGAGCCAGGGTTGTACTGGCTCAGCGCGCTCCCGCACTTGGTGCAAGCGCGGTTGGGCATCTTCATGGCAGCACCCGCCGTACTCGGTGAGTTCATGACTTCACTGAGTCACAGGCTATGCGGAGATCGATATCTCTGCGGCGATATCGCGGCGGCGATGCCCACCCGTCGGCGACGGCCCCAGACTCATCTCACTACCGCAGCGCAGCCCGTAGGCGGGCCGCCTGCCCTGACGTTCGCCGACCGGAATGGGGAGTGTGGGAACCGTGGCAGATCACGTCTCCGCCTTCGTCCGCACGCCCAGCAGACAGTCGCGGGATCGGAGGTGCGGGCCGGAGGTGCCGGCGGCTGAAACAGGCACCGCATCGGACTTCGTCTCCCGGCCCACGCACGTCCGTGGCTTCGATGCGGCGTTCGCGGCGGAGGAAGCCCACGTCAGCCGGGCGAGACGCCTCACCGGCGCTCACCTGCGGCAGTGGCACGTATCCGACCAGTTGGCCGAGGACATCGTGCTCGCCGTCTCGGAACTCGTCACCAATGCCGTCTCCTACGGCTGCGGTCAGGTGAGCCTGAAGGTGTGGTGCACCACCGACGAGTTGATCGTCGAGGTCGCGGACGGCAATCCGGCGATGCTTGCTGAACTGCGTTGCCCGGCCGAAGACGACGTCTCGGGTCGAGGGCTCTTCCTGGTCGCCGCGCTCGCCACGCGCTGGGGCGTCAGTGACGGCGGGGCAACCACCTGGTGCCTCTTCACCACCGGGAGCCGCTGATGTACCCACTGGCCTTGACGGAGCGTGGTTCGCGGCCCCGGCCTATCGCGCCGTGGTCGCCACCCCTGGACGCGGATGGTCTCGCCCGAGTCGCCAGACGACTGCGCAGCACACGGTCTCTGGAGACGATCCTCGACGACGTCGGAGACGTTCTCGGCGATCAGGCGCCGCTCGAGGCCGAGTTCGGGGACCTGGCCGAGCGTCTCCGCGGGGGCCTGACCGTCCTGGTAGACATCGCGGTGGCGGTAGAGGAGAGCGACGCACAGGTGGCGGCCCTCGTCCAACGCGGTCTCATATTGCGCGCAGCGGTAATGCCCGATGACAGTCGCCGGGCCCTCGGCTACTTGAGGCGTATGGCCGGCCTCACCAACGCCCTTCTCGAACGACTGGCTGAGACGCGGACCGTCAGAAGCGTCGCGTGACCTCTTCCGCCAACCGAAGGAATCAAATGACCAACAAGATCGTCGATCCAGACGAGGCGACCCGCCTGCGCAACCAAGTGGTGGACGAGCTGTGCGCCGATGGCACCGTCTCTTCTCCCGAGATCGAAGCGGCGATGCGCAACGTGCCTCGCCACGAGTTCGCACCTGGCACGTCCCTGGAGAAGGCGTACGACACGTACGCCGCCGTGATCACCAAGACGGATGAGCACGGCGTGCAGCTCAGTTCCGTCTCGGCCCCGCAGGTCCAGGCCATGATGCTGGAGCAGGCCCAGATGCGTCCCGGTATGCGCGTGCTGGAGGTCGGCTCGGGCGGGCTGAACGCGGCCTATCTCGCCGAACTCGTCGGCGAGGACGGTGAGGTCGTGACCATCGACATCGACCCTGCTGTCACCGAACGCGCTCGTCGGCTCCTGGATCAGCACGGCTACGAAGACGTCCGTGTGGTCACCGCCGACGCGGCCGAGCCCGTCCCGGACCTCGGCGAGGTCGATGTCGTCATGGTGACCGCGGGGGCCTGGGACATCTCCCCCTCCTGGACGTCGCACCTCAAGCAGGGCGGCCGGCTCGTTGTACCACTGCGGATGCGGGGCCTGACCCGCTCGGTCGCCTTCACCCAGGCCACGGGGGGAGCACGGCCGGCACCTGGAGAGTGAGTCGGCGCGTATCTGCGGCTTCGTCCCCATGCAGGGTTCGACCGTTCACCGAGAAGAAATCCTGCTGGTCAACGGCACGCCAGAGATCGGGCTGCGGTTCGACGACGGCCTGCCCGCGGACCCGAACCGGCTGGACAACGCCGTCACGACGCCGCGCCACGAGCTGTGGACCGGGGTCACCGTCGGCCTTTCCGAACTGCTCGACACCCTCCAGATGACCATGGCGATCAGCCTGCCGGGATTCTGCACGATGACCGTCGACGAGGACCTGGACACGGGCCTCGTCACCCCGGCGAACAAGCGGTTCACCCTCGCCGCCGTCGAGGACGACACCTTCGCCTACCTCGTCACCCGACGCACCGAGGACAACAAGCACGTCGAATACGGCGTCCATGCCCTCGGACCGCATGCGCAGCCCTTCGCCGACAAGGTCGCGGACGTGCTGCGCGACTGGGAAGCCAACAGGCGCGGCGGGCCCGGCCCAGTCATCCGGGTATATCCGGCCGGCACCTCCGACGACCAGATCTCGACTCAACGGGTCATCGACAAGGTGCACAGCCGGATCTCGCTCTCCTGGCCCTCGGCGTAACGCCGGGAGCCAGGCGGTTCCACATCACCGAAACAGAAGGAAGGGCACCACCATGACGAGCACCACGCTGGCCCCGCCCGCCCCGCTGGCGGACCTCGACGACGACTTCGCACCCCTGGACGTGAAGATCGTCATCGCCGAGCACGCGTACGGGAAGCTCATGTGCAGCACCGGCGACGGCTGCGGCTCCACGTGCGCGACGGGCTCCTCCGCCTGCAACTCCTTCGTGGAGGACCCGGCCTGAGCCAGGCCACTCCGTTGCCGGTGGGCCGGGCGTGGCGCCGCGCCCGGCCCACCGGCCCCCTCCCCTCCTCCCGCGCGTTGCATGAAGGAAGGACACATGGCTCCCCGAGCAGTCGCCAACTACCGGTGGCAGGGCTTCGCGATGCTGCGCGCGACCACCGCTCTTGGGCCGGTGGACGTACCCCGCACCCTCGACCTGGACGATGCGACCGTCACCCGCAGGTGGCTGAGCGACGTCTGGCAGCGTGCAGAGGTTCGCAGCGCGCTGGAACTTGCCACCCCGGTCTTGTCCGCCGCCATCGAGGCCCTGGGCGAGGGCAGGCGGAGCGACCCCCGGCACGTCCGCCGTACCGCGTTGTCCACCGCCTCGTACCTCCTACGGTGGCAGCACCGTCCCACGCCGCTCGGCCTGTTCGCCGGCACCGCTCCCCTGACGGTCGGCTCCCGTCCCGAGGTGGGATGGCGAAACAAACACCGTGTGGCGATCCGGCCCGACGCGGAATGGATCACCGACATCATCCTGCGCCTCCAGCGCAGCCCCCAGTTGCTGAGGCGGTTACCGCTGGTCGCCAACAATGCCGCCCGCACGCGTGGTGATCGACTGGTGGCGCCGGGCCCGCCCGCCGACGGGTACGCCAAGCTGCTCGCCCCCGCCGAGGTATCCGTCCGTCTCGCCCGCCCGGTGGAGACCGCCATGCAGGCCGCCCGCAGCCCCATCACCTACTGCGACCTCCATGCCCGTCTGCGCGCCGGTTTCCCGCAGGCCACCGACGAGAAGATCGATGCCCTCCTCAGCAGCCTGATCGAACAGCAATTCCTCCTCACCAGCCTCTGGGCCCCGATGACCGCCGTGGACGCCTTCCAGCACCTATGTCGTGAGCTGGACAAGCACCAGGCAGACACCGTGCCGGAAGTCCGTGACCTGGTTCACGCGCTGAACGCGGTGCGGGAGGACATCTCCGCGTGGCAGCCTGAGCTCTGCGGCGCCGACCTGAGAGCTGTCTCGGCGAGAATGCTCGATCTCTCCCCCGTCACCTCGACACCTCTGCTCGTCGATACCGCCCTCGACGCCGAGGTGCAGCTTCCGCAGGCCGTGGTCTCGGAAGTGCAAGCTGCTGTATCGCGCCTCTACCGGACCACGCCGCAGCCCTACGGCTACCAGCACTGGCGCGACTACCACCGCCGTTTCCGGGCCAGGTACGGAGCTGGCGCCGTAGTCCCCGTGATGGACCTGGTGGCCGACAGCGGCCTCGGACTGCCCGCCGGGTACATCGGCTCCGAACGCGGCCCCGCGCCGAAGCCGCTCACCGACCGGGACGAAGTGCTCCTCGCCATGGTGCAGCAGGTCCTCATGGACGGCCGGGAGGAACTCCGGCTCACCGAAGCGATGGTCGACGCACTGGAAAAGGCTGCCGGTAGTGACGAACGACTGTTCGTGCCGCGGGTGGAAGTCGCCTTCGAAGTCCACTCACCCAGCTCCACGACGCTCGCCGACGGTGACTTCGACGTACTGCTGACCTCGGTCCCCCGCCCCGGCAGCAGCATGGCCGGCCGATTCGCCCACATCCTGCCTCCGGCACAGCAAGACGCACTGACCGCCACGTACCACGGAGCGCCAGGCACGCTCTGCACTCAGCTCGTCTTCCCTCCGCGCCGGCGCCGCAACGAGAACGTCACCCGCACCTCACGCCTGCTGCCTCACGTCATCGAGCTGTCCGGCCACCACACCACCGACGAGACGACGATCCCCCTCGCGGACATCGCCGTCACCGCCGACGCGCGCACCATCCACCTCGTACGGCACTCCACCGGCGACCCCATCGACGTACGAGTCCTGCACGCACTCGAAGCCGGCACCCAGACCCCGCCACTCGCGCGCTTCCTCGCCGAGGTCGCCACCGCGCGGTACGCCGCCTACAAGCCCTTCGACTTCGGCGCCGCCGCCCGGCTGCCCTTCCTGCCCCGTGTGCGCTACCGCCGCACCGCCCTCGCCCAGGCCCGCTGGCTGCTGACCGCCGAAGACCTACCCGGCCGGACGGCCTCAGCGGCACAGTGGGGCCACGCCTTCGATGCCTGGCGAGACCGCCTCCGCGTACCGGAACACGTCGCCATGATGGAGTACGACCAGCGCCTTCCACTGGACACGACCCACCCCGTCCACCGCCGCCTGCTGCGCTCCGCCCTGGACAACCTTCGCCGCCTGGAGCTGCGCGAAGTCCCCAGCAGCGACGCCCATGGCTGGATCGGACGAGCGCACGAGGTATGGCTCTCCCTCGGCCTCGCCCAGCCGGAGCACGCCGGCGCTCCCGAACCCGAGAACGCCAAGGTGCCCCAGCAGCACCACACTCCGGAAGCAACGGAGCCGGGTGCCCCCGAGGTCGGGGACTTCCTCCACGCCCAGCTCCATGCCCATCCGGGACGCTACGACGAGATCCTGAGCCGGCACCTGCCTCGCCTTCTCGCCGTATTCGGCGACACCCCGCCAACCTGGTGGTTTACCCGCTATCGGGAAATGGCGCGCCCCGACGCCGATCAGCACCTCGGCCTCACACTGCATCTACCGCCGGGCGCGTACGGCATCGCGGCCGCCCATGCGCGAAAATGGGCGGAGACGCTTCACACCGTCGGCCTGACATCGGGGCTCGTCCTGGCCGCCTACCACCCGCAGACAGGACGCTACGGCCACGGAGCCGCCATGGACGCCGCACACCAGGTATTCGCGGCGGACTCCGCCGCCGCCCTCGCGCAGATCCGGCTCGCCGAGCGAGCCGACGCCTTCTCTCCACAGGCCATCGCCGCGGCGAGTGCACTGGACCTGGTCACACAGCTCGCGTCGGACGCCGCCGAAGCCGAGGAGTGGCTGGTGCGCAACCTTCCGCAGGGCAGCGGAAAGCTCGACCGAGCCCTGCACAACCAGGTGCTCGAACTCGCCGCGGCTGACGGGAGTTCCGCTCTCGTAGAACTTCCCGGCGGCACCCAGGTTGCCGAAGCATGGCAGGCCCGCGCCAGCGCGTTGAACGTCTACCGGATCATCCTGGGCCGCGAGCGCGATCCGCTCACCGTCGCCCGATCCCTGGTGCACCACCATCACGTCCGGGCTCTCGGTGTCAGTCCGAGCGCCGAGGCGACGACACTGCGCCTCGTGCGCAACGCGGCCCTCCAGCACCGGAGGACAAGCGGATGAACGCGCCGACCACGGCCGCGTCGCTGCTGGAGCAGTACACCGACCGGCTGGCGGACCCACCTGCCCCGCCACCGGACGAACCGTGGGCAGTGCAGTCTCTCGCCGAAGGCGCCGCCGGGATCAGCCTCCTGCACATTGAGATGGCCGCCCGGTACGGTCGCCCTTGGCACCCCGCCCACCGGTGGATCACCGCCGCTGCCGCCGGCTCTGTCAGTGCAGCCGACACCGCCGGCCTCTTCCTCGGCGCTCCGGCCATCGGCTTCGTCCTCGCCACGGTTCCACCCGCCTATCAGCACCTGTACGCCCCGGCACACAGAACTCTCCACCAGCACATCACCGCACTCGCCCACCGCCGCGTGGAGGCGGCGCGCACTCGGATCAGCAACCGCGGCCTGCCCACGTTCGCGGAGTACGACCTCTTCTACGGCCTCACCGGCATCGGGGCCTACCTCCTGCGCGCTGATCCTGGGGGTGCCGCGCTGGAATGCGTCCTCGGGTATCTCGTCGACCTGACCCGCCTGCTCGCTCCCGGAGGGCACAGCCTCCCGGGCTGGTGGGTTCGCCATGACCCGGCTCGCGGAGAATCGCCCCTGTTCCCCGGTGGACACGCCAACTTCGGGGCGGCGCACGGCATCACGGGCCCGCTGCTCCTCCTGGCCCAAGCGCTGCGCCGTGGCATCACCGTCGAAGGCCATCGGGAAGCCGTGCTGGCCGTCTGCGAACACCTCGACGCCTGGTGTCAGTACGCGCCCTCCGGCCCGTGGTGGCCCGAGCACATCTCGCGCCGAGACCTCGAAGGCGGACGCCCCCACCACGACGCCCCCGCCCGCCCGAGCTGGTGCTACGGCACGACGGGTATCGCGCGAGCCGGTCAACTCGCAGGAATTGCCCTACGCGCTCCCGACCTCCAGGCGTTCTACGAGGACGCCCTGTACCGGGCCCTGACCGACCCCGCACAGCTCGCGCACGTGACGGACGCCGGGCTGTGCCACGGCTGGGCGGGCATCTACCAGACCGCTTACCGTGCCGCAGCCGACGCTCGCGACCCCCGACTTCATGCACTGCCGAATCGCCTCGGCAAGACGCTCGCCGGACACGCTCGGCCCGGTGGCCCCGCCCCGAGTGGGCTGATCAACGGCGAAGCCGGAACCGCACTCGCCCTCGCCACCTACGCCTCGCAGCAGGCGCCGACCACCGGATGGGACGCATGTCTCTTGATCAACTGACCCAACCCGACCCCGGTCCAGTCCAGCGCGCGGTCCTCGCCGTGATGGCCGGCCTTCCCCTCCCCGACACAGCGCAGCAGCACCGGATGGACCCGGCAGTCCTGTCCGACGCCGTCGCGGTCTACAACCAGGCGGGCCGAGAGGCGCTGTCCCGCAATGCCGCCGCGACCGACTGGCGGCAGGTCTACTTGCATTTCACCGACTGGTCGAACGCCGACGCCGTCTTCCTCGCCCACGTCCTGCCGGTACTGCGCGAAGCGGAGACAGCGCACACGATTGACGGCTGGTGGTACACGAGGAAGTACCCCTGCTGGCGCCTGCGGGTCCATGTGCAATCCGGGACAGGAGCGGAGCTCTCCCTCGGCGACGGCTTCGACCGCCTCGTCGCCATCGGGCACTTGCACCGGTGGTGGCCCGGCATCTACGAGCCGGAGACGGCAGCGTTCGGAGGCGAGGCCAGCATGACGGCCGCACACGCCCTGTTCGTCACCGACAGCCGGCAGGCACAGCGCCTACGAGACCGAACCGATCTGCTGATCAGGCCGCGCGAGTTGTCCGTGCTCCTCTGCACGATCACGATGCGCGCCGCCGAACTGGAGTGGTACGAGCAGGGAGACGTCTGGCATCGCGTCATCACGGGCGAGCACCGTTCGGCCATCGACGACGTACCGAGGGGTCACCTCAACGCCCGCGCCAGTGAGATACACCCCCTGCTGCTGGCAGACGACGGCGCCCTGCTGCGCCCCGGCGGCCCGTTGGAGCCGGTCGCCGAGTGGGCGACAGCCTTCCGCATCACGGGCCAAGCGCTCAGGCACGCCGTACACGAAGGAACACTCGACCGCGGGCTGCGGCGTGTCCTGAGCTACCACGTGATCTTCCACTGGAACCGGCTCGGGCTGTCCATGCGGAGTCAGAGCGTCTTGGCATGGGCGGCCAGGGCTGCCATCCTGCACCACTCGAGCCGACCGTAGAGTCGACGTCCAGGACAGCGATTGTCGACGGTTCAGCAAGGCGGTGGGTGATCAACGGTCTCGGAAATGCTGAGGAGACGTGAGGCTCAATCGGAGCTGCTGGAAGCGTCTTTGTGGTGGGCGAGAGATGTTGGGGTCGGTGCCGTGCGCGGTGTGGACGGTCGTGGCGGTGAGGCGTGGGACGGCGTGGATGAGGGCGTGTTCGGCGGTGACGGCCAGGGCGTGGGCCTGGATGACGGTGTTGTCGGGGGCGACGACGATGTCGGCTTCCGCGCGGAGGGTGTGGCCGATCCAGCGCATGCGGACCTGGCCGACGTCGAGTACGCCGTCGACGTCGCGCAGGGCGTGTTGGGCTGTGTCGACGTGCCCCGCTGCCACTTCGACCCGAACAAGATCATTATTAGACACGCTCTAGATCCCGTTCGGCGTGGAAGCAGCAGCCGACCCAGTCGGGCTGTGCTGGAAGCAGCGGCCCTGCTCGGTTTGGATCCTCGGCGAGGGCGGTCGACACGGCCTGACCGCTCTGGCCGCTAACCCCCTGATACCTTCCTCAAGCACTTCGCCACCCAAGGAATACCGGCGCTTCGTCGAACGGCCGGCCACAAGATGACTGAGACAGTCGCCGTGTGTAAAGAGTGCCTATCCGGTCGCAGTTGCGCTCGATAGCGCCACGTCGACGCAACCCGCTCCCAGGGTCGGCGCCTCGATCGCCACCATGAGCCTGGGGCCGGTAGTCGGCTCCCTGTGAGCCGACCAGGAGGGCAGGAGCCGGGGTGCTGACCATCAACGTGGCCGTGCTGATCGCCGTCATCGTCGTGATGCGACTGCGGCGCCGCACCCAGGCGCGCAGCCGCCTGGACGAGAAGGTGACCGTCGTCATCGTCCTGGTCCTCGGAGTGCTCATCGCACCCACCCCGTTCGGGCACAGTCTGGCCCAGGTGGCTGGCCAACTCGCCAGCAGCATTACTCACGCGAGCTCCTGATCGCTACGGCAACAGGTGCACCGGCCCCCGCACGAGTGTTCGGCGGGACGACTGCGTGGAGCTGGGGTTTGCGGGTAAGCGCGTCCCGTTCAGTAATTGAGGGAGCGAGCGGAGGCAGGCCACCCATGGAGCAGGCTGCCGACGGCGCGAACCAGCAGGTGCTGGTCGAGGTGCCCAGCATCACGGTCACTGCCGCGTTCGATAGCAGCGAGGAGATCGCTGCTGCCCGCGACCTGGCCCGCACCTTCCTGACCGATCTCCAAGCCATACACGGCCTTCCCGTCTCCGAACGCGTCATGGGCACGGTGCAGCTGGTCGTCAGCGAGCTGGTCACCAACGCCCGCAAATACGCCCCCGGCCCCTGCGAACTGACCCTCCACGCCACCGGTAATGCCGTCAACGTCACGCTGTGGGACAGCGAACCCGCGTTGCCGATCGCCCGGACCGCCGACTGCGGCCGGGTCGGCCAGCACGGGCTGGAAATCGTCCTCGCCGTCAGCGAGGACTTCACCGTCCACCGCGAACCCGTCGGCAAACGCGTCACCGCCGCCATCACGCTGGCCGACGAGCCCGACTCCTCACACCGGTGACGCCGTGCTCGACCCTGGGCTGTACGGGTGAACAGGCCGTTTCCGAAGTGCAGCCGCAGTCAGGATGGCTATAACGAAGACGTGGGCCTCTCCTGCTCCCCCTCCGAGGCCCACGCGGCCCCGAGACCTGGCGCACGGGTCTCCGGGGTGCGGCTCAACGCCGTGCAGGGTGCGGGCCCTGTTGGTTACCGAGTGGTCCGCACCCGCGCGACTCGTCCGCAGGATCGCGCGCGCTCCCAGATTTGCTGGTGAACTGCCTGGATGCCTCAAACCCGCCGTGTCACTTGCCCAGACGACGCCTTGTGCGGGAAATCCGTCGCCGTGCGCAGCTCGAGACCGTCGCCGTAGCCAGGGCCTCGGCGCGCACGCCGTGCCCATCGATACGCACCAAGAGGACCGTCCCACCGTGTAGCGCGCGCTGGGACAGCGGTGGTGGCCGCCGTCCCCAGCGGACACCCACGCGCGCGGGGCGTGTCGTTTATGCGGCTTGGGTGAGTTCGGCGCGGCCGAACAGGAGGGCGTAGCCGGTGGGGAGTTGGCGGAGGATACGGGTGAGGAGGTCATCACCGGCGAGGGCCGCGACGGTGACGAGGACGGTGCCGGTGTCCCAGCGGGTGGTGGCCGGGGTGGCGCCGGTGCGGTCGGCGAGGTCTTTGACGAAGGCCCAGCCGGTGAGTGGCTGGGGCTCGGGAATCTGGGCGGTGAGGATGGATGCGGCCTCGCGGGGCAGGCGGGCGGCGAGTTCGACGCGTTCGTCGCCCGTCAGCCGGCGTCCGAGTCCCGAAAGGATCAGGCGGACCGCTTCTTCTGCCCGTTCCCTGGTGGGGTAGGCGCCTTCGTAGCGGATCTTCTCCAGCATCTGCTCGAACGTCATGGCGGGCGAGTGCTGCTGGGGTGCGCACAGGTCGGATATCACCGCGGCTGCTGCCTTTCTGTGTTCCGTGGTGGTGGTCGCAGGCGCCCGCGGGGGTGCGGGTGCCTGCGAGCGGTGGTCAGGTGGACCGGGGGCGGCCGAAGAGGAGGTCGTAACCGGCGGGGAGCTGGAGCAGGATCTGCTGGAGCAGGTCGTCGCCGGCCGCGTCGGCGACCGTGCTGAGGACCGCGCTGACGTCCCAGGCGGCGGTCGCCTCCGTGGCTCCCTCGATCCAGGCCGCCGTCGCTCGCACGAACCGCTCCGGTGACAGGGGTTCGGCGCTCTGCAGCGGGTTGAGGAGGATGAGCGCCAGGCTTTCCGGTAGACGCGCCGCGAGCTGGGCACGTACCTCGCCGACCAGGTGTGCTCCCAGGAGGGCAAGCACCACGCGAGCCACGCGTTCCGCCTCCTGGCGGCTTTCGTATTCGCCGCGTTCCTGTACATGGCCGAGAAATGCTTCCCAGCGCAAGACCATGTCAGCCACCGCCCTTCTCGCGTCCGGAGCGGAGGACGGGTGAGGGGGTCAGGTGCCCGTCCTCCGCTGTAACGGCCTCCGGCTGCCGGGAGTTCAGCCGGAGATCTGCTTGCGGGACGATTCCCCGCCGATGGCGATCTTGCGGGGCTTGGCGCGCTCGGCGATCGGGATGCGCAGGGTGAGCACCCCGGCGTCGTAGTCGGCCGAGATGCGCTCGGCGTCCAACGTGTCGGCCAGCACGATCTGGCGGGAGAAGACACCCAGCGGCCGCTCCGACAGCTCCATCTGCACGTCGTCAGCGCTCGCCGCGGGGCGCCGCTCCGCCTTGACCGTCAGCGTGTTCCGCTCGACGTCGATGTCGATCGCCTCCGCGCTGACACCGGGGAGGTCGAAGGCCACCACGTACTCGTCGCCCTCGCGGTAGGCGTCCATCGCCATCGCGGAGGGACGGGACCAGGTGCCGGGGCCGGTCAGGTGCTGGGCGAGACGGTCGAGCTCGCGGAAGGGGTCGGTGCGCATCAACATCGCGAAACACCTCCAGAAGGTTCGGGCAGTATCTGCCAATGCGCTCACTGGAACCGTTGTACCATGTCGTCCAGTGGATGACAAACACGATGTCATCCCATGGATGACATGTTGAAGGAGGTGCCCATGGCGTCAGCCGACCAGCCGTACCCTTCCCCCGCTGACGGCCACAGCCCGGCCTCGTTCCTCGCCGCGGCGGCGGCCCTTGAAGCCATAAGCGGCGCGTTGCGCGCCGCGCAGGATCAGACCCCGTCCGTGAACGACACGGCCACAGGCGGACCGGAGCAGGCGCTGGCCTCTCTCCTGCTACTGCGGCAGATCCGCGAAGAGCTCTCCGGATGGGAGTCCGGCCTGATCGAAACCGCCCGCCACGCAGGCGCCAGTTGGGCCGACCTCGCCCGCCCCCTCGGCGTCGCCAGCCGCCAGGCCGCCGAACGCCGCTACCTCCGCAACCGCCCCGGGCCCACTGGAACGACCGGCGAACAACGCGTCCAAGCCACCCGCGAACGCCGCGCCGCCGACCGCTCCCTCACCACCTGGGCCCGCGACAACGCCGCCGACCTGCGCCGCATCGCCGCACAGATCACCACCCTCACCGACCTCCCCACCGCCGCACGCGGGCCCCTCAGCCAACTCGACGCAGCCCTCGCCCACGACGACCCCGCCACCCTCGTCCCCCCGCTCAACGCCACCCGCCCCCACCTCGCCGCCACCCACCCCGACCTCGCCGCGCGCCTCGACATCCTCGCCACACGCGCGCCCGGGTGATCTCCACCGGCGCCAGGGTGGCCATCGACGGCCCGCGCGGTCGTCTTCAGCGACTCTCCTGAGGCCAACCAGACGCTGGCGCGCTGTTCCGACCGCCGATGGCCTGGTAGCGCGCGCTCACATTCCGTTCGCGGCCGGCCGGCGTCGACCGGATGTGGCCGTTGCTAAGCGGCTTCCGATGGGCACCAGCACGACGAGGCTGGGCATGACGCCACTCCTCCCGGAATGCTGTGCCCAGGCTGCCTCAAAAACTGTTCCAGCGGATCCAGAATTTTATCCGGGTCCGCGCACAGATTTATTCCCGCAGCGGCCACACTGGCGCTATTCAGTCTGCTCAAGCCGTTTCGGCGTGCTACTGTCGTTCTAGGTTGCAGTTGTGGTTCCCAGTACTTCAGGCGCTTCGGCGGCGTTCGAGTCGTTAAAGCATTCCTGGTAATTCCGGTATTTTCCGGTCGGGGCAATCATCGCGGTGACATGGCATTCGCGCTGTGCGGATGCCGGTGCAGTGCCCCCGAAGGAGAATGACATGAGTTCAGGTACCGTGAAGTGGTTCAATGCGGAAAAGGGCTTCGGCTTCATCGAGCAGGACGGCGGCGGCGCTGACGTGTTCGCCCACTACTCGAACATCGCCGCCCAGGGCTTCCGTGAACTGCTGGAAGGCCAGAAGGTGAACTTCGACATCGCGCAGGGCCAGAAGGGCCCGACGGCGGAGAACATCGTTCCTGCCTGACTGACGCGTGTGACACACGTGCAGATGGGGCCCGCACCCCTCGGGGTGCGGGCCCCATCTGCATCCATCGCGCAGTGCCGGTCTCATCCCGGGCAACTCCGACGAAGCTGAATTCGCCGCACGCGAAGCGCCCTGAAGGCGCGTAGGAGCGCACCCTGGCTCACCCTGCGGCCAACGCTCCCGGTAGTGCATCACCATCGCGTGGTCACCCTTTCCGCAGGCGCCTGCGCAGACTGCACGCGATCACGCTTTTTGCGCTCCATCCGGCCCATTCTTGTGATTCTCCGCGCTGCTCATCGCTACCGGAAGATTCCTTGATGTGTGCCGCATCAAGGAAGGTTCCGTATGAACCGCACAGTCAACCGCGTTTTCAGCACTCGTGACGGCAATGCCGGCTCAGAAAAGAGCAGCCACTTCGGCTCGCAGGGCGCGAGTCGTTCTGGCAGGCCGGCCCGTTCCGGTGGCAGCAGCGTGCGTTCCGCCCGGTCACAGGCCGAGTTCTCCCTCCCCGGGACGATCAGCCCCGCGCTTCCCGCCGTGGAGAGGTTCGCGGATCTCGACATGCCCGGGGCGCTTGTGGCCGCGCTCGGCTCGCAAGGCGTGACCGTGCCGTTTCCGATCCAGGCCGCGACGCTTCCGAACTCCCTTTGCGGCCGTGATGTGCTGGGCAGGGGACGCACCGGCTCGGGCAAGACCCTCGCCTTCGGCCTCGCCCTGCTGGCCCGTACGGCCGGGCGGCGTGCCGAGCCCGGACGACCGCTTGCACTGATCCTCGTACCGACCCGTGAGCTGGCGCAGCAGGTCACCGACGCGCTCACTCCATACGCCCGCGCCGTGCACCTGCGGCTGACCGCGATCGTGGGCGGGGTGCCGGCCGGCAGGCAGACGGCGGCTCTGCGCAACGGCTCCGAGGTCCTCGTCGCCACACCCGGACGCCTCAAGGACCTGATCGACCAAGGCCACTGCCGACTGGACCAGGTGGTTGTCACGGTCCTCGACGAAGCCGACCAGATGACCGACATGGGCTTTATGCCGCAGGTCACCGCTCTGCTTGACCAGGTGAGTCCCACAGGGCAGCGCATGCTGTTCTCCGCCACCTTGGACCGCAATGTCGATCTGCTGGTGCGCCGCTACCTCAACGACCCCGTGGTGCACTCCGTCGATCCTTCGGCCGGTGCGGTCACGACGATGGAGCACCATGTGCTCCACGTCCACGGCGCCGACAAGCGCGCCGCCACTACCGAGATCGCCGCACGCCACGGCCGTGTGATCCTCTTCCTCGACACCAAGCACGCCGTCGACCGCCTGACCGAGCATCTGCTGCACAGCGGGGTGCGGGCCGCGGCCCTGCACGGCGGGAAGTCGCAGCCGCAGCGCACCCGCACGCTGGCACAATTCAAAACGGGCCACGTCAGTGTGCTGGTGGCGACCAACGTCGCCGCACGCGGAATCCACGTCGACAACCTCGACCTCGTCGTCAACGTTGATCCGCCGACCGACCCCAAGGACTACCTCCACCGCGGAGGCCGCACGGCCCGAGCCGGACAGTCCGGCAGCGTCGTCACCCTGGTCACCCCCAGCCAGCGCCGGAGCATGACCCGCTTGATGGCAGCAGCAGGCGTCGTCCCGCAGACCACCCAGGTCCGCGCCGGCGAAGAGGCCCTGCACCGCATCACCGGCGCACAGGCCCCCTCCGGCATCCCCGTCGTCATCGCCGCGCCGCCGGCCGAACGCCGCCGCAAGCGCGCGGCCGCCTCAGGCGGCGGCTACCGCCCCGCTTCGATGACCGGGCGGGTCCCCGCAGGACTGGCTGCGTCCGCGTGTGGCGGCCGAGGACCGTCGTGATCAGTGAGCCGGCCCAACTCTGCAGGAGGCACCTCTTGTCACTGTTCCATACCCACCCCCACCCTGCCGCGCCCCACGCGGTCCAGACGCTTGCCGAGCCCATGGCCCCGTCCGGACCACAGGTCTGGGACGCCATGACCGTAGAGGTCGCGCTCTGCCTCATGTCCGCCGCCCGCACACGCCACCTGGTCATCTGCGACGAGGACGGCCTGCGCACCGGACATGTCACTCTGACGCGCCTCACCGACGTCCGTGACAGCCCCCGCTACACGGACTCGATCCGCCTGCGCGACGTCGCCGGCGGCCCCGGCTCCGAAGCCCAACCCCCCAGGCACCGCCGGCCGCTCGAAAACCCGCCCCTGACCGAAGACCACGGCAGCGCCCGCGGCTCGCTCGCCGTCTCCTACTGAACCCCCCTCAGCCCGCACGGCCCCGTCTGCTCCTTCCCTGTGAGGCATCATGCGCTGTGTCATCGCCCGCTTCCCGTTCGACCTGACCAAGAGCGGCGTGCTGGAATCGATGAAGGGCGTCAAGCCCGAGCCGGCCACCGACGACCACCTCGTCATCATCGGGCGACGCCACTACCCCGCCAAGCAGGTCGGACAGGTGCTCACCCACCAGGACCGCCGGGACTTCAGCGCCGTCGAGGTCCTGAGAGCCATGACCCGCCTCGGCTTCACCTGCCGTACGCGCCCCACTGCCGGATCCGTCCCCATGGCCGGCGCCTATCAGAGGGCTTCCGCCGCGCTCGGGACACAACCCACCCGCCTCAACTACGGTCAGGTGTGAGCCGAGGCCGAACACAACCGTGACACGTGACGGGAACATACTGGACGGGTTTCATCGCTCACCTCGTCTCGGTGGGCCGAGAAACCGCTCGTCACGTGGCTTGGGCCCGGAGCGGCCACGGTTGCCGGCGTTTCGGCGGCCCTCGGAGTGGCAGCGGAACCATCCGATACCGAGAGCGGGCCTCGGGCCACGACGCCGCCCAGCCAATCGCCGTTCGAGACCGTGCCCGCGCCTTCGAGTGCTCCGTCTCGCGCGACAGCCGAGCGTGGATCAGGCCGAGGACTCAGGCCGGTCGTGCCCGCGGAGTTCTTCGTTGATGCGCTGGGCTTCCTCAAGCTGATCCTCAAGGATGATGATGCGGCAAGCCGCCTCGATGGGCGTGCCGGAGTCGACGAGTTCGCGAGCCCGGCCGGCAATACGCAGCTGGTAGCGGGAGTAGCGGCGGTGGCCGCCTTCGGAGCGCAGCGGGGTGATCAAACGGTACTCACCCAACGCGCGCAGGAAGGCCGGTGTGGCGCCAAGCATCTCGGCAGCCCGGCCCATGGTGTAGGCGGGATAGTCGTCGTCGTCGAATTTGTCGGCAGGGCGGGTACTGCGAGCGGTCATAGACCTCTTCTTCCAGGGACGCGTCGAGGGGCCCGGGCGCCAAACGGCGCCCGGGCCCCGAGCTTTCAACACCATCTGCCGGCCGACTGCACCGGCCTTCTTCTTCCGCAGGTCCACCCGCGGAGGCGGGGCTGCGGGGATCGCGGTTGCGTGACCGGGGACCACCTTCCAATCCGGGGTCTGCGGTACCCGGGCGGACATCGTCCCGACCCCGGGCGATCCTGATGGCGTGCGGCTCCTTACCTCTTTGATCAATCTGTACTGGCTGGTGACACGGTACTGCCGTGCGGCCCCGTGGGTCGCTCGGCCCGGCAGCCAGCGGAAGAACCCATCATTTCCGGCTCCACCACTCCGCTACCGGGCCGCTCCTGCGTTGACCTGCTTGCACGGCAGTTCGCCTCTGCCGTGCCCTACTGACTTCTGGGCTACGCGGAAAACACTAACCCCCTCCGACGCCAATGTCTACTCCATCCGCTACAGATTTTCTGCAACAGCAACCATTTGGATTCTGCCTCCCCCGCATCCGGAAGGGTTGCCCGGCTGATGGAAGCCCCGCGCTGCGGGCGCAAACGCGACTCGGCGGCGGACGCCGTCGGCAGCGATCTTTCGGAACATGGGCTTCGCGGTGAGGAGTCCGGGTCGCGGGCTGCGAGCTCTGCCTGGCCGCCGCCGACCACCACGACGTCCGTGTGCTGCGTCACGGGGCCGTTGTCACCGCGTCGGCGGCGAACTTCCTGCGCCAGGCGAGCGCGACGTAGACCAGGCCGATCAGCACCGGCACTTCGATGAGCGGACCGACGACGCCCGACAGGGCCTGCCCGCTGGTCACACCGAAGGTGGCGATGGCGACCGCGATGGCCAGCTCGAAGTTGTTGCCCGCCGCGGTGAACGCCAGGGTCGCCGTGCGGTCATAGGCCAGACCCAGGCCCTTGCCGAGCAGGAACGTCCCGAAGAACATGACCGCGAAGTAGACGAGCAGCGGCAGCGCGATCCGGACAACGTCCAGGGGCTGCGACGTAATGGTCCTGCCCTGCAGGGCGAAGAGGATGACGATCGTGAACAGCAGCCCGTACAGCGCCCACGGGCCGATCCTCGGCAGGAACTTCCGCTCGTAGTCGGCGCGGCCCATCCTCCGCTCGCCGATGCGGCGGGTCAGGAAGCCGGCCAGCAGCGGGATGCCGAGGAAGACGACGACGTTCAGCGCGATGTGCCACACGGACACGTCCAGGCCCTGGCCGTCACCGAGATGCAGCCGGCGCGGCAGCAGGTCGAGGTAGAACCAGCCCAGCAGGCCGAACGCGACCACCTGGAACACCGAGTTCAGCGCGACCAGGACAGCGGCGGCCTCCCGGTCGCCGCAGGCCAGATCGTTCCAGATGATGACCATGGCGATGCACCGGGCAAGGCCGACGATGATCAGGCCGGTGCGGTACGCGGGCAGATCCGGCAGAAAGATCCACGCCAGGGCGAACATCACCGCCGGCCCGACGATCCAGTTGATGACCAGCGAGGAGACCATCATCCTCTTGTCGCCGGTCACGCGATCGAGCCGGTCGTAGCGGACCTTGGCCAGCACCGGATACATCATGACCAGCAGGCCGAGCGCGATCGGCAGGGAGATCCCGCCAACCTCGAACTTGGCGAGCGCGTCGTTCATCCCCGGGATCAGGCGGCCAAGGCCGAGGCCGACGGCCATGGCGAGCAGGATCCACACAGCGAGGTAGCGGTCGAGGGTAGAGAGCTTCCTGACGATCGAGTCGTCCCCGGCCGGGCCGGCACCGTGGGCACGGGCGGCGGTGGGCTCTGTGGAGGTCACGGGCAGGCCCTCTTGTTATCGGCGGCGGTACGGGCAGAGGCGGCCAGCTCGGCAAACTGCTCGGACAGACCGGCCAGGACCTCGGGCTTGAGCCGGTAATAGGTGAAGCGGCCGCACGGCTCGGTCTCCACCAGCCCGGCCTCGCGCAGCACCCTCATGTGGTTGGACAGGTTGGTCTGCTTGGCTCCCGTCTCCTCGACCAGGTGCGTCGTGCACAGCGTCTCGCGCGCCAAAAGGGACACGATCTTCAAGCGGAGCGGATCGCCCAGCACCCGGATCACATCAGGATCGACTGAAGTCAGCATGCGCTGATACTGTCACATCACCGTCCGCTGATACCAGCGACGGCTGAAGTCATTGGCGGCCGGGTTCCGCCATGCGACGAGAGAGAACGAGCACCATCGCCGACAAGCCGTCCGTCCTGTTCGTCTGCGTCCACAACGCCGGCCGCTCCCAGATGGCGGCCGCCTGGCTGACCCACCTGGCCGGCGACCGCGTCGAGGTCCGCTCCGCCGGCTCCGACCCCGGCGACCAGGTCAACCCGGCAGCCGTCGAGGCCATGGCCGAGGCGGGCATCGACATCACCCGGGAGACGCCGAAGATCCTCACCGCCGACGCGGTCCGCGAGTCGGATGTCTGCATCACCATGGGCTGCGGCGACACCTGCCCCGTCTTCCCCGGCAAGCGCTACCTCGACTGGCAGCTCGACGACCCGGCCGGTCAGGGCGTCGAAGCCGTCCGCCCGATCCGCGACGAGATCAAGACCCTCGTCGAAGACCTGATCGCAGAGATCGCCCCCGCGCAGCCGTAGGCGACGACATGACCGGCCTGCGTGCGGTCGTAGCAATGGGCTCTAGCCCGCCGGATACCGGGCGCTTGAACCACCAAGCACCGCGACCCGCCCTGGAGTCACCTTCTCGGCGCGCCGGAGGGCGTGCCCCATCCGTGCCCTTCAGGGCGGACAACAGCGGTCAGACACGGCTCTCTCGCGACCTCGACTGACCTCTCGCGTCGGGCAAACACGAAGGTCAGATCCATATCAGCAGCTCCACGCACCTTGATTCCCAAGCTCAGAGCGCGAGTTCGATTCTCGTCACCCGCTCTTCCAACGAAGCCCCAGGTCAGCGACCTGGGACTTCGTCGTTGTCAGGACCTACTCGTGGCCTGCCGAGATCGTGTCGCCCGGTTCAGCCGCTTGGCCGTGGTGGAGCGGGGCAGCCCTCCGCCTCACGGTCAGATCAACGCGCGGGCCCTGCGTTCCCAGTCTGCGATCCGGGCCATCACGCCACTGACCTGCTTGACCGCGGCCGTGAGGTCCCGGCCCGGCACCCGCAGGTCCCGGCTCATCTTCACCATCCACCGCATGCCGACCTCGATCTCTTCGAGCACGCCGACCACCTCATGGGTGGACTCGGCGGTACTGATCATCTGCTCCAGGAAGCCGCTCGGCGAACCGGCGCGCTGCTCGGGCGGCATCGCCTCGATGACGTCGAATGCCGTCTGGACCGCCGCGTCCATCTCCACCATCTGCCCGGCGAAGCGGGTGCAGGCCTCCCGGAGACCGGAGGCCGGTTCGGCCATCGCCTTGGACAACTCGTGCATCGCCGGCAGCCACGCGCTCATCGGCGCCCCCGGCTGGGCGGCCCGCTCCATCACGGGACCGATCTGCACAGCAGATTCGGAGATCACCGTCATGAACCCGGCGATCGCCTCCGTGGTCTCGCCGATCGCCTCCGCCTGCGCCTCCACCCGGGCGAACTGATCGAACAGTCCGGGGGCTTCCAGGTCGTCCGGCTCCGCCTCGACCGCAGCTGCCGGTGGCGACGCCGCCGGCAGACCGAACAGGATCCGGGCCGGGGTCAGCGGCTCGAACCGATTGTCCAAGGCACCCTTCAGCGCGGTCTCCAGGTCCCGTCGCGCACTGACCAGACCGCTCCGGCTGCGCTTGAACATGATCGTCCGGATCAGCGAGAGGTCGAACGGCAGCTGCCCGTGCTCGCCGATGTGGATGATCGGTTTGCCCGTCAGGTGCCGGATCCCCAGCTCGTAGGCGACGTTCGCGTTGCACCCGGTGAGGTCGGCGATCACGATGTCGTCCTGCAGCACGTGGCGGCAGATCTGCTCGGTGATCTCACCCGTGTCGGCGATCCCGTCGGCCCTAACCGGGACGATGCCGTGCCTGGCGCAGGCGGGCAAGATGACCTTCTCGTAGAACTCCAGATTTTCTTCGTACGCCAGGAGTTCCGGACTCCCGTCCGGGGCGTGCTCGTTGCCGATGGGCGCGATGACGAAGCAGGTCGTCATCGACGCCTCCTCGGGCTTCGCGTCAGTGACCGCTACAGTGCTCATGCATGGCCCTCCGTTTCGAAATCCTCTGCCTGATGGCGCTGTTCCTCAAGGTCGGCGCCGGCTTGCAGATCAGCCAGGTAGACGGGGCGCTCCTCGATCCCAAGCGCCCGAAGCAGGTCGGCGGTGGGAATCCGGTACTGCCACCCAAGGCGCAGGAACCGGCATGGGAAACCGCCCTGGTGTACGAGCTTGTACGCGGTGGCGGGGCAGAGTCCGAGCGCGCGGGCGGCTGTGCGCAGGTCGACGACTAGCGGCAGGTCGAATGCCTCGCTGAACGACAACCAGGTCCTGGAACGTGGGGTCACCGTTGCCCTCCTGCCGGACGCAGCGACAAGGTGCCGATGCGGCTGCCCTCGCTCGGACGCCGTGCCCGGTGCACGATCTCTCCGAGACCCAAGTGGCCTGCCAGCTCGCCCAGCCGGAAGCTTTCCAGCCGATCCGGTGCGACGCTGAACCGCACGGTCGCCGACAAGCCATCGGGCCGGGAGGGTGGTGACACCCGTAGCTCCCAGCCGTCGTGCCAGTCACCGACCGGCGACTCCACGCGGGAGCCCCCGGAGAGGTGGGTGGCGGCCAGCGCCCCGATGTCCGCCACCGGCCACTCCCGAGTGCGGGCCCGGGCGAACGCCCAGACCCGGTTGATGGCGGGGCGCAGCAGTGCGTCACCCGCCTCATGGGTCCGCGGGTCTACGTCCGCGAGTATCGTCAGTAGAGCGAGCAGTGACTCGGATTCGAGTTCCCGACGGTCGATCGGCCACCGGTTCGCGATCCGATAGAGCGTGCGCCGCATGGCGGGCAAGGCCAGCCAAAGTGCCAGCAGCCGTTCAGATCCGGCCGCGCTGATGTCACGTTGCGCCGCGTCGACAGCCTGGCGCCAGATCTCCTCGCGAAGCCGCGGGGTCGACGGCCTGCCGTACAGCGCCCGCCTGGCCGACAAGGCGGAAAGCAGGGTCGGGCCCTCGGCCGTGGTGATGGAAAAGGGCAGTGTGGTGAGCCGGAAGCGGTGCTCCAGCACATCGAACACCCGGTTGTAGGGGATCAGTCCCATGGTGCACCTCCCGAATCGTCACCCATGCCGACCACAACGCGTGAGCAAGCCCAAGCGATCCGGTGCAACTGCTCACGCAGCGTCTCGTAGGGAGCCGGCGAGAAGCCGGCCATGTATCGCCGCGCGCTGGCGGCGGAGCGGTGGTCGCAGGCGGTGGCGTAGTAGTACACGTCGCCGGTCCGGCCCTGGACGGAGAGGCCCCGAGTGTCCTGCTGGCGGTAGCCGCCTGCCGCGTTCCCGCAGGAGGGGCAGCCTCCCGCGGGTGGGGTGTCGCTCATCGGCCTGCCCCGCCAGGCACCCCCCCGTGGACAACGGATCCGTGGATCACGCCCTGGACGGCGGTGCCGTGGACGCCCTGTTGGACGAAGCTCGGCTGCTCCGCCCCCGCCGCTCGCGCCAGGGGCCGCGGCCCGCCGGGCTGCGGCCCGCCCTCTGGCGCGGCCGGCCAGGGCTCCCCCGCATCTTGGGGATCCACACCAGGCAACCGGACCCAGCCGTAACCGGCGAACCCCTTCTGCTCCACGTGGATACGGCGGTACTGCTCCGCGTCGTGTCCGTGGAACCGGGAGCGCACCACGTCCTGGTAAAGCCGGTCGGAGATCACCACGACCAGGCTCGCCGACCTGGCATCCGCCAGGGCCCGCTTCACCTCCGGTGCGTTCAGGAAGCGGGCAACAGCGATCGGGGCCGGCCCGGAGAAGCCCAGGGCGGCGGTGGCGGCCACACCGGTGTCGATGGCCAGCCGAAGCCGTATCCGCCCGGCGGGTCGGCGGGTGGCGTTGTAGCCGCCGAGCTCGGCCGCAAGGTGGGTGACGTACCCGCCCAGCACAACCTGCTCGGAAGTGCCGGCCGGGAGGACCGCGAACTCCATGTCACCCTGCGGCTGGACGGACCACGTGCTGTGGTCCAACCCGCTGCGTTCGGCTGCCGTCCTGAGCACCCGGGCGAGTTGAGCCTGTGCGGTCCGCTGGCCCTGGGTGTCGAAGCGGCTGTACTTCTCGATGTCCGCCGCCAGGCAGAGGTGGCGTTGGTCATCCGGCATGGACTTGCCCCAGGGCCGGACATTCGGCTGCGACGTCATGTGAACCATCACCTATTCGACGAGTTCGGATAGTCGGTGGTGCTGGACGCCAACTGTGCTGCCGACATGCTGGACGCTCCGAACAAACCGCAAAAATGCGTGATGCCGGGTCTTGTCAGCGGCCGATCGCCGGCAGGAGACCGATCACCCGCAGGCGGTCCGGCTTGAGCACCGCCACCTCGCGGTATTTGGTCTCCACGATCCCGTCAGCACGAAGCCTTGCCAGCGCCTGCTGCACCGCCCTCTCTTGCGATCCGATGAGGGCCGCGAGTTCGGCCTGTGTGAGCTCGATGCAGATCAGAGTGCGCGAGTCGAGGGGCTCGCCGTGGTTCTCCGCGAGTTCGGCAAGCGCCCGGGCAAGGCGAACTCGAACCGTGAACTCACCGAACGCGATACGCCAAGAATTCGCGCTGCGCAGGCGGCGGTTGCTGAGCCGCACGATCTGAAGGGCGACCTCGGGGTACTTGTCCAGGAAGCTCCGCATCGCTCGGCGTTGGACGACGTGTGCGTCGATGTCCTCGCCCGCTGTCACCGTGGCCGACCTGGGCACGTCGTCGATCACAGCCATCTCTCCGACCACGTCTCCGCCGGTCCGAATGGCGATCAAAGCTTCATGTCCGTTGGCGAGCTGCCCGGTCACCTTCACATAGCCGGTCTCCAGGAGCACCAGGCAATCACCCGGTGTCCCTTCGACAAGGATCTTCGCTCCGGGCGGGTACTGCTGCGGGGAAGCGATACTTAACAGTTCTCCCCGGGCATCCTCCGACAGGCTGCCGAGGAAGCGGGCGGGCCTCCGCTCGCCGATGTCATATGTACCGCGCTGTGCTGCACCCCGTGTCGCGCGCTCCATGCCCCACCTCAAGGTCGAGTCCAAGTGCCATCCTGATCAGGGAATCAGGACTGGATTCGAGCGGACAGGGCGTGCGAGGAGCACCCGGCGTGGTGTGCGTACGTGGTGCGGCGCGTCGGGGCGAGAGCCTCCGACGGTCGCCCCAGGTGCTCGTGCAGCGCGGCATCATGTGCTACCGCGTCCGTCGGCCGGCGCAGCCTCCCTCCGGCACAGGACGAGTGCTTCCTCCCCGTCTGGCCTCAACAAGGGCCGTCGCGCTGCGTCGACTCGGGCTAGATACATGTCTCTCCCTGCCCCACGTGGCCGGAGTCGTGACTTCGACGTAGCTAGAAAGGCCCTTCGGTTACCGACAGGAACCCGGCGCTTGCCCTATGAGCAGTCGGAACACAGCACAGCGACATTTCGCATACTCCAGTATGCTGGACAAATGTCCTCGACGACTCGCATCACCGTCACGCTCCCCAGCGACCAGGTGGCGGAGCTCCGCAAGCTCACGGACAACGTCTCCGGCTACGTAGCAGAGGCCGTAGCCCGCCAGATCCGGCACCAACTCCTGGGCGACGACCTCCGCCGGCACGAGGAAGAACACGGACACTTCAGCGACGAGGAACTCGCCGAAGCCCGCTCGAAGATCTTCGATGCTGCCGGCTCCTCCAAGGACGCGGACGCCGCGTGAGCGAGCGCATCGAGACCGTCGTCCTGGACTTCGAGGGGCTCTCCGCCTGGATCGCGCAGGATCGCAAGTTCCTCGCGGTGTTGCAGGTGTTCCACGGCATGGGCGCCGACCTGGTGATTGGGGCCAACACCATCGTGGAAGTCACCCACTCCCGTACTAACATGCCTCGCCTGAACTGGGCTCTGTCCCGGATCAAGGTGGAGCCGGTCACCGAACAATCGGCGAGGGCGGCAGCGGA
The DNA here is from genome assembly GCF_017813245.1 of Streptomyces montanisoli. GTDB lineage: Bacteria > Actinomycetota > Actinomycetes > Streptomycetales > Streptomycetaceae > Streptomyces > Streptomyces montanisoli. The sequence continues at coordinate 69,249 of NZ_JAGIQL010000001.1, read as the reverse complement.
GCTACTCAAACGCGCCGGTCTGCACGGGCACAAGTACGCCATCGACGCCACGGTCGCCGAGGTCGCCCTGCGCCAGCCGAAACCCGTCGCCCTCCTGACCTCCGACAGCGATGACATGACCAAGCTCTGTGGCGACCAAGTACGCATCGTCCCTGTCTGACCCACCGGTCCGCCTGGGCCACGCGCCTTGGCAGGGTGTGTCGCACCGCCAGCCTCGTGGCCCATCCGTGCCCAGCAGAGCGGACAACAACGGTCAGGTGCGGTTCCCGGAGCCCGTAGCCACACATCCCGACCGACGGGAAAGCGCAGATCAGATTCCCTTCGACCGCCTGCTTTCGTCTTATCTAGACCTCTTCAAGCGTCGTGTGCCGGATCCGTGCCAGATGCTTCGCCCGGCTTCCCCGGTGTGGCTTTCCGCTGCCGCTGCACCAGCTGGTCGAGTTCGGCTGCAACTTTCTGCTGCCGCTCCATGACCGAGTACTGATACATGAGCGGGGCGCGCTCGGAGGACTGCCCGGCGCGCGCCATCGCGCTTACCGCGCCACATGTACTTGGTTCCAGGCCTGGCCCCTCGCGCATGTCGAGCGGCCAGTTGCGGGAGGCGGCGACCTGCTTGTCGGGATGCTTGGCCATCGTGCTGGCCTGGGGGTTCGAGAGCTGGCGGATGCCCAGGGGCTCGGCGGCCACTACTCGTGGGCGCTGATCTGGCCGTCGTCGCCGAGCACGAAGTACGTGCCGTTGGTCTCGCCCCCGGCGTCGCGGCCGCCGTCGCCCTGCTTCGCCTCCAGCGTGCCCACCGTGCCTTCCTCGCCGCCGCTTATCTGCGCGCGGTAGTGGAACTCGCCGATCTTCGTGACCTTGGCCGTCCAACCGCCCGCGACGGTGAACGTGCCCGGCCCCTGCTTCGCGCCGCCCTCCCAGGAATGGATATGGCCGTCCAGCGTGAGCACGATGAACATGTCGTTGTCATCGAGGCCGTCCACGTGTCCGTTCGTCGTCTCCAGGCTGTCGAAGGGCTGCCCGTCGGCGGTGATCTTGGCGACGTAGTGCGTGTCGCCGAGCTTGTAGATCTTGGCCGTGCTGCCGTCGACGAGGGTCTCGGTGCGGATCAGCGTTCCCTTGGTGGCCGGTGTCGTGGCGGACGCCGACGCGGCCGTGTTCGAGGCGGGCGAGCTCTCGGAACCTGCCGAGCTGCCTGACGAACCGGGCGGGCTTGACTGGGTTGAGGGCGCGGCGGAGCTGGCGGCGCTGGACGGGGCAGTGCTCGCCGCCGCGCTCGAACCCGAGGCGGACGGGCCGCAGGCAGTAGCGAGGAACGCGGCGGCGCTGCCGACTACGGCAGCGGCGAAGGCGTGACGGCGGTTCATGGATCTCCCCTAACAGTGAAGCCGACCTTGGTACCGACCCAACGCCAAGGAGGACATCGAGCTGCCGAGACAGGGTTCCGCCGCATGTCCGATGGTTCCGCACCGTGACAACCGTCATATGGCGAAGACAAACGTTCCGTTGCGACCGGTAGGGGCGTCGCGCCCTGCGCGACGCCCCTACCGGGGCGCGACACGCTTACGTCGTCGTGCAGGGGCCCAGGTCGGCCCAGGCGCCCCACTGGCCGCTGGTGGTGGGGTCCTCGCCGGTCACCCACCACTTGGCGCGCCAGGTGTGGTCGTCCCGAGTGACGGTCTCACCGCCGGTGTAGACGGTCCCGGCGTCCCAGGCCGGCGCGGTGCAGGCGCCCGGGCCGGTTGGGCCGCCTCCGCCGCCGTTGCCGCTGATGTTCACGTCGATGCAGGCGTAGAAGGCGTTGGCCGTGTCGGCGATGTTCCACACGGCGAGCACCTTCTGGCGTCCGGTGATGTTGCCGAAGTTCACCTGGTGGGTGACCGTCGCGCCGGGCTGGGCGCCTCCGTCGTTGAACTGCGCCACCTTCTGGCCTGCGACGAAGTACTGCCAGTTGCTGGTTGCGTGCCGGGCCAGCAGGCGCCAGGTGAAGGTGGTCGTGCTGTCGACGGGGGTGACCGTCCAGTTCTTGCTGTCGTCGTCGAGCTCCGCGTAGTCCGCGTTGCCGCCGCTGCAACTCGTCAGGCCCTTGGGCCCCTCAACGCTCTGCGGTTCGTACTTGATGGGCCCGCACTCGACCACGCCCGCCGCACACTGCGCCTGGCGGCTCGGGGGTGACGAGACGTATCCGTGCGCACTGGCCGTGGTGGCCGGAAGGCACACCGCGACGAGGGGAGCGATCCCCACGCCGATCACGGCGGCAAGTCTTCGCTTGAGGTGCATGTCAGCTCCTGGGTTGTCGAGGGACGCTGCGGGGAGTGCCAAGGACGCGGGCGGTGTGGTCAGACGCGCTGCCAGAGCGCCGGGACGTTCGGGGGCTCCCAGCCGGTCATCGACGTGTGGGCCTGAACGCATCGGTACGTCACCGAGTCGTAGGTGACCTGGTCGCCCGCCCGGTAGGCGGTGCCGGCCGCCCAGGTGCCGCTTCCGCCGGGGGGTGGGTCGGTCGGCGGCGGGGTGGTGTTGCCGTCTACGTCCAGGACGAAGTCGAACGTCGCCTGCTCGCCGGAGCCGACCTGCTGCACCGTCATCTGGAGCCGGACGTCGTAGTACGCGTCCGTGCTGTTCCTGGGTTCGCCGGGGAAGTACAGCTGTGTGGTGAGGATGGGCTGTCCCGGCGCCTGGACCTTGACGTGGATGTGACGGGTGCGGCCGGGGTACAGGCCGGGCATGATCGTGGTCAGTGTGAACTCGCCCTGCGCGGTGCTGAACTGGTGGCCTCGCAGTGTGAAGCCGGTCATGTCGTACGCGCCGTTGTCGTCGGCCTGCCAGAAGTCCAGCAGGGCGCCGGAGACCGGAGCGCAGTCCCGGCCGAAGACGTAGCCGCTGACGGTGAGCGGCGTTCCGGGCATGCCGGAGCCGACGAGGTTCGTCCTGAGCGGCGAGTTGGGCTTGAAGTAGGGCCCCTCGATGTTCGGGACGGTGGGCTCGTCACCGTCGTGGCATGCCGGAGTGGGGGCCAGGGGGCCGGCGGGGCGACGGGCCGGGGTGGCCGAGTGGTCGCGGTCGCGGGCCCAGGCCACTCCTCCGCCCGTCACCAACGGAACGGCGCCGGTCAGTAACGCCGCCTTGATCAGGCCCTTCCGGCTGATTCCCCGGCTCTCACCGGGTACGGAACCGTCGGGGCGGTCGGTCTCGTCGTGGGGGGTGGGCACGGTGGTCTCCTTCGCCGGGTACGGCCGGATACGGAACGTCTCTCGCAGCTGCGTGCGAATCTACGCAGGCCACCCAGTGCTGCCGAGGGACGGTTCTGCGTGATCGTGGTGCTTTTCGCCGACCGCTCGGCGGAACTGCCCCGGCGACACTCCGGTCTCCCTGCGGAAGAAGCGGCAGAAGTACGCCGGGTCACCAAATCCGACCGCGGAGGCCACTTGGCCGATCGTCAGGTCCGTTCCGGCGATGAGGCGTTTGGCCTCCAGGATCTGCTTCGCCCGGATCAGCTGTCCCGGTGTCCTGCCTGTCCCCCGCTTGACGACGTCGTGCAGATAGCTCGTCGAGACGCCCAGCTCGCGTGCGCATGCCTCGACCGAGCGCAACCCGGGGTCCAGTTGGGCCATCAACCGCCGGAATCCGTGCGTTAGTTCGTCGGCACGGCTCCGAGCGCGTTTCGCCTCGTCCGAGGCAGTCTCGCGATCGGTCATTCGCAACCAGCACAGCAGCAGGATGTGCAGGTAGGACGAGAGGATGCTGATGTGTCCCGCGGCGGCCGAGCGGTGCTCGCGGTCCAGCTCCCTCAGCAGCAACCGCAGGCCCGCCGTCTCGGTCCGGTTCGGGCGCAGCCGGGGCCGGGCACTGAGCGTGCGGATGATCTCGGCGTCCCCGTGGTGGGTGAGCAGGAAGTCCTCGTTGAAGAGCAGCACCCATCCGGCTACGTCCCGGGCGTCCTGCCACTGGTGCACCTGGCCGGGAACCAGCGCGTAGAGGCACGGCGGGTCCAGGTCCTGCCGCACGAGGTCCACCACGTGCGCGCCGCTGCCGTGGGTCACAAGACCGATCTCGTAGAAGCTGTGCCGGTGCGGGAAGTCGGCCCGGGCCAGCGGGCCGATGGTGTCGAACGAACCGATGGCGAAGGGGAGCACCCCGGGCCGCGTGACGTCCAGGCTGTGCATCTCCAGTGCCTCGCCCGCGATGTCGGCCATGCCGTGCCCCCTCTGTTGTCTCGATGAACCCGGCCGCCCCGCCGCAGCGGCTACGTCGTGGGCCGCGCCATGACGATGCGGGTGATGTCGACGCGCGACTTGGCGCCGAGCTTGCGGTAGACGCGGGTGAGCGCCGCTTCGACGGTCTTCACACTGAGCGCCAGGCCCGTCGCGATCTCCCGGTTGGTGGCGCCCTGCGCGACGCGGGCGACCACACTGCGCTCGGTCGAGGTGAGGCGCTCCGACCAGGAACTCCCCTCGGGGAGGCGAACCGAGCGGCCCCCCGCCCGGTCCCGCTCGGCACAGGTCAGCGAAACCCAGGACCTGGCGCCCGCCTTGGTGAAGATCCGCAGTGCCTCGTCGAAGGCGGCGTGTGACAGCGCACCGTCCCCGAGACGCCCGCGGACCCTGCCGAGCGCCACTCTGGTACGGGCCTCCTCCATGGGGTAGCGGGCGACCCGGAGGCGAGCGGCGGCGTCCTCGTATCCGGCTGCCGCCGCGCCGAGTTCGCCGCGGGCCTCGCTGACCGCGGCTGCCGCCCGGCCGAGCGTGGCGAGCACACCCGTCCGCCCCAGCCGCGCGGCCTGGGAGCGCGCCTTGGCGATGACGGCCGCTGCCTCGTCCGTCGCCCCACTGTGGGCCAGAGCCTCCGCGAGGTCGGCGTGCCAACGACGGGTCGCCGGGTCCCGCTGACCCTGGGCGGTCTCCAACTCGGCTGTTCGTCTGAGTAGTTCCGCTGCTTGTTGGCTGCGTCCGCTGAAGAGTCTGATCCTGCCCTCGGCGTGCAGGGCGCGTGGCAGGAAGAGCCTGTCGTCGTCGTCCTCGCTGTGCCGCCTGGCCGCCTCGGCCGCGGCGAGCGCCTGGCTCAGGCTGCCGCCCGCCGTCTCGGCCAGCGACACCGCGTACCAGGCCGGGCCCTGACTCAGCCCGGCTTGTTCGACGATGCGCAGGCTCTGCCGGGCGACGGTCAGTGCCTGGCGGCAGCGGCCGCGCTGGATCTCGACCTGCGCGAGTCCGATCAGGCACTGGCTCAGGCTGTCCGCCGAACCTCGTTGCCGCAGCGTGTAGACGAGGGTGCGCAGCTCGGCCCTGGCCTCGTCCAAGCGGTCGTGCACCAGGTGGAATCGGTGCTTGAGGTAGATCGGGCCGTTGTGGTGTGCCATGGCGTGCACATCGTGCGGTGTGGCGAGAGCGGCGGCGAGCGTCCTCTCCGCCTCCGGCAGTCCCAGGAAGAGTTCCAGGGCCGCCTGTTGGGACAGCGCCATGATCTCGGTCTGTCGGTTGCCCGCGTGCGCCGCGAGCTCGGCGGCGCGGACGGCGTGAGCGTGGCCGCGGGCCGCCGAGCCCCCCACCATCCACTCGCGCCAGCTCATCCGGTAGTGGAGCTGGGCCAGCAGACCGGGGTCCCCGCCCGCGTCGCGCACCGCCTCGGGGAAGACGTCCGCGATCTCGGCCATCGCCTGACCGCACGAGTCGACGATCACGTTCCAGGCGCGTACTCGCTCGTCGGGCCGGTCGGCGTCGCCCAGCACCTCGTAGGCGAGTTGCCTGGCGAGGTCGAAGTGTCCGGCATCGAGATCGTCCTCGGCGGCGGTGAGCCGGCGGTGTGTGTCGGTGTGTCTCTCGCCGGCCGGGGTGTACTCGGCGGCCAGCCGCCCGAGTTCCGCCGCGGTCCCCGGAGCGCCGCGGCGGCGGGCGGCGGAGGCCGCGTCGACGAGCCGGGCCGCGACCGCCGGATCGGGGCCCGCTGTGTACCGGGCGATGTGATAGGCGCGCTCGACCGCGTCGTCGGTCGCGTCGGCCAGCGCGCGGTGTGCGTTCACCTGGAGTTCGTACGGGGTCTCGGCCTGCAGCACCATCGGTGTGAGCGGGTCCAGGAATCTGATGGTTCCGTGGCTCGGAGCCTGGAGAATGCCGTGCCGGACGCAGGTGTCGATGTCGGCCGGGGCGTGGTGGCAGCCCGCGCGCCGCAGCAGCTCGACCGTGGGACGGACGGCGGCGCCAGCGGTGACGAGTGCCTGCCGCGCGCTGGGCGGCAGGGCGTCGATACGGTCCAGGATCGGCCGGCGCAGACAGTCCGGGACGGGGAGCGGCTCCGTGGCGTCCGGCAGGGACGCTCCGTCGATCCGGACGCGCTCGTCGAGCGCCGAGCTGAGCTCGAGCACCGTACGGGGGTTCCCGCCGGCTGCCTCGTACAGGCGTGCGACGAGCGGCCGTGGCCATGGCGGCTGGTCGTGCCGCTCCAGCATCTCGGCGACCTCGCGGGCGGCCATGGGTGGCACCGGTATCCTGCGGAAGGGTTGTGGACACAGCTTCTCGGCGCTCACGGGGCCGCCCGGCGGGTGGTCCTTCGCGTGTCCGGATCCGTCCCTGGATTCGTCCCGGGATTCGTCCCGGGACTCGTTCCCGGCCGCGCCCGTTCGCAGCGCGACGAGCACCGCGGGTCCAGGCCCGGGAGTGGGCCCGGCTCCGGCTCGTCTGGCAAGGGACATGAGGATCTCCGCTGTCGGTACGTCGAGCCACTGCGCGTCGTCGATGACCAGCAGGACCGGTCCTGCGCCGCTCAGCAGGGCGAGTACCTTGCCGACGGCGATGCGCAGGACCAGCGCGTCACGGCCGATGGCCGGACCGTCCCCCGCGGGCGGCGAGCTGCGCAGCAGCGCTGCCTTGAGCGCGGCTTCTTCGTGGGCCTCCAGTTCGGAGAGGACGTCGTCGCCGACGGTGGCGAGCAGGTCGATGAGTCCGAGGTAGGGGCTGTCCCGCTCGGACGGGGAGGGCGAGCAGCGCAGGATCCGGTGGCCGCGAGAGCCCAGTTCCGCCGCCAGTTGAGACACCAGCGTGGTCCTGCCGATGCCGGCCGGTCCGGTCAGGAGGACGCCACCGGCGGCGGTGAGGTGGGCCCGGACGGTTTCGCACAGGGCGTCCCGTCCCACGGTGGACGATCCGGTACCTGCCGGGATCGGGGTGGGCAGGGTGGTCGGCTCGGTCATCGCAAGCCCCTCCGGCACAGCTTCCCTCACGCCGCAGGCTCCGGTCATGAACCTGCCATTCGCGACATTGACCCTGGTGCCGGGCCGAATGTAGGTCTGCGCCGGGACGGAGGTCAAGACCAATGTAGGTCTGGAACTCCGGGGGCCGGGCGTGCGGACCGAGCCGTTGGCGGGCAGGCTTGGCTAGGCCAACGGCTCTGCCTCACGCGGGCGTTGCTTCAGCACACGTACCTCAGGAGGCGGTGGTGCGCTTCAGCAGGCGATGTTTCAGCAGGCGCCCTGGTCCGTCCAGACCGCCCAGGATCCCGGGGCGCCCGGCTCGGCGCCGGTCGAGTACCACTGGGATGCCCACTTGTGGCCGTTGTACGAGACCTGGTCGCCCGGCCCGTAACTGGTGGTCGAGCTCCAGGCGGGCAGGTCGCCGCAGCCCTGCGGCGGCGGGGTGCCGTCGGTGACGGTCCAGGTGAACGCGGCCTTACCCGTCGCGTTGTCGGTGTTCTTCGCCGTGACGTTCACGGACGAGGTCCCCGCGGTGGTCGGGGTACCCGTGATGCGGCCGGTGGAGGAGTTGATGGACAGCCCCGCGGGCAGGCCGGTCGCGCTGTAGGTGAGCGTCTCGCCACCGGGGTCGCTCGCCTGGATCTGCAGGGAGACCGCGGTGCCGACGGCAGTCGTCTGGTTGCCGGGGTTGGTCACCGAGGGCGAGCCCGGGTTGCCGTTGCACGTGCCGGGGACCGGGTCGGAGCCGGTGACGCTGACCGCCGCCCAGGCGGCGTCGATGGTGTTGTACTCGGTGCAGTGTGCGCCGTAGAGGTCGGCCGCGGCCCTCAGCGAGTCGATGCGGGCCTGGTGGTAGTTCTCGGCGCTGTTGGCGTAGGAGGCCAGCGCCTTGTACCAGATCTTCGCGGCCTTGTCGTTGCCGATGCCGGTGACCGTGGAGTTGTTGCAGGTCGGGCTGTTGCCGTATCCGTGGTTGCCGCTGCCGACCGCGGCGAGGAAGAACCAGTGGTCCAGCGGGCCCATCGAGTAGTGCGGGTCGAGGCTGCCGTTGTTGCTGTTCCAGCAGTTGGGCGACGAGCCGTCGAGCGAGGGGTTGTACATGTACCGCAGCGGCTGGTTGTTCCCGCTGATGTTGATGAGCTCGCCCATGGTGTAGTCGGGCGTGTCCACCGGGTTGTTGGCGTAGAACTCGACCATGGTGCCGAAGATGTCGCTGGTGCCCTCGTTCATCCCGCCGGTCTCGCCGGTCTCGTCCCAGCCGGTGAGCGCACCGCTGACACCGTGGCTCATCTCATGGCCGGCCACGTCGAGTTCGACCAGCGGGCGCGCGTTGCCCTGCCCGTCGCCGTACGTCATCTTGGAGCCGTCCCAGAAGGCGTTCACGTAGGCGTTGCCGTAGTGGGTCAGCGAGGGTACGCCGCGGCCGTCACCGAAGATGCCGTTGCGGCCCTGGACGTTCTTGAAGTAGTCGAACGTCTTCGCGGCGCCGTAGTGCGCGTCGACACCGGCGGATGCCGGGTCGCTGTTGGACCCGTTGCCGAAGTTGCCGCTGGAACTGGTGTAGATGGTTCCCGTGCCGCTGGTGGCGTGGTTGAGGTTGGTGGTGTAGCCGTTGCCATGCGCCGGGTCCTGCATCGAGTAGCCGCCACCGGACTGGGTGACGTCGATGGGGACCTCGCCGCTGTAGATCGAGTCGCCGTTGCCGGCCACGGTGGGGTTGGCCGCGGCCTTGCGGGTCGTGGCGGCCGGAGCGGCGGCGTGCGTGGCGTTCGCGGCCGTCGCCGCGGCGCGCGTGGCGTTCGCGGCCGCGAAGGTGTCCACGTCGTCGCTGGTCCTGACGACCTTTCCGGTACGGGCGTCCACCAGGACGTGCAGCCGGCTCGGCGTCTGATCGGGGCGGATACCGCTGACGACCGTCTCCCATGCCAGGGTGGCGGTGGTGCCCTTCATCTGTACGGCGAGGTGCGGCGTGGACACCGAGGCGATGTGGCCGTCGAACGCGGCCCTCGACACCTTGGCGGCGCGGGATGCCGGCAGTTCCGGCGTGGTGGACACCGACGCGGACGTCTTCGATCCGGTGGCCAGCGACGCGTACGTGCCGTCCTTCTTCAACTGGACGATGACGTCGCCGCCGTAGGTCGGCAGGCCCTTGTACGTCCGGTCGAACCGGACGGCGGCGGACCCGTCACGGTCGACCACGAGGTTCCTGACCTTGAAGGCGTCCCCGCTGGACTTGTGCGCGGCGCGACCGTGGGCGTCCAGCGCCTTCTGTGCGTCGTCAACGACCCGGCTGCGGACGGTGGTCGGCGGATCGGTCGTGTACGGAGCCGCGTCGAAGGCGTCAGGGCCCGCCGCCGACGGATGCGAGGCCGGCCCGGGGCCTGAGTGCCGCCCGGGAGTCGAGTGCGGCCCGGGAGCCGAGGGTGGCGCGGGAGCCGCTGTCGCGGCGGGCAGAGCGATGGCGGACGCGGAGACACAGGCCAGGATGACCGTCATGAGTCTCGCGGTTCTTCGTATGTACATAGGACCGGGGTTTCCTTCCACCTCGTACATCGGGGTGCCCGCCGCGGGGATGAGCTGGGGAGCGGTGACGGAGCCGGCGGACGCATGCGCTCGTCGAGCGACGCCGTTCGTGGGTGGAGCGACGCCGACGCATGAGTGTGTGGATACGGCCGTCACAAGCGGAAGGCACCGAGTGGAGGGAGAGGGGTTTCCCTAACCCAGGTTCGAGGACGTCGTTCTCCGAGACCGGGTCACCCCAGGGAAGCTGCCGCGCCTCGCGCACGTGGAACCACAGGGCGGTCCCGGTCATGGTGCCCTCGTCGAGTACACGACGCAGGGCAACAACAGGACGACATGGTCAGCCTGACATCGTCCGGCATGCTGGAGCAGGTCCCCGGCGATGCCGTACTGCACTACCGGTTCGAGGACGTCTGGCTGCTCCGCCGCGGCGACGAGCTCAGCCTGAACGAGCGGGACGCCCTCTGGGCCACCGCGGCGCCTGAGGCGATGGACAAGCTCGACCCGGCCACGGAGACCTCACGAGACGGGATGCGCACCGCTGTGCCGGTCGCTGGGGATCTTCGGGGCCACCGCTGTCGTCCAGGCGGTGATCGGACGGTGCTGCGCGACGCCGCCCGCGAGCTCGACCGCCGCCTGACGGACGCCGTCGGCCTCGAGCGGCCGGATGCGAAGGTCAGTCCGTCGTGATGATGAGCTTGCCGCCATTGGGTGTGCCATCACGCTCGAGTTCGGTGAGCGCCTTGATCGCCGCGGTGAGTGGCACCGTGCGGGCGATCGGCACCCGCAGTGTGCCGTGCCCGGCCGCGCGCACGACCCCCTCGAGGTCCGCTGTGACGGGCCTGGTGATCAAGACGTTGTACGGGCCCGGGAGTGCGCTCTTCGCGATGTGCGCGGGAGTGGGGTGGATGCCGACGATGCGTCCGCCGGGCTTCAGCATCTTCTTCGCCGCGTCGGTCGGAAGCGTGTCGGCAGTGTCGACGACGAGGTCGAATCGGCCGCTGAGCCTCGTCGCGTCGAAGCCGAAATCGACGATCGGGTCGAGGCCGAGGTCGCGTGCGTCTTGTGCGGCGGTGTCGCGGCAGCTGCCTCCCACTGAGGCGCCGTGTGCCAGCGCGATCTGGGCGGCGGCTCGGCCGACTCCGCCGAGACAGCCGTTGACGAAGGCCGACTGCCCGGGTTGCAGCTTTCCCTTCTTGTGCACGGCCTGGAGTGCGGTGAGGCCGACGGTCGGGATCGCGGCGGCCTCCTCGAAGGAAAGGTTCGCGGGCTTCCTCACCACCCCTCTCGCCGCGGCCAGGACCATCTCGGCGAAAGCTCCCGATGCCTTGATCGACGCCCCGCCGACCACTTCGTCGCCGACGGCGAACCGGGTGACGCCCTCGCCGACCGCCTCGACGACGCCCGCGAAGTCGTAGCCCAGTCCGCGCGGAAACTTCCGCCCCGTGACCATCTTCATGGCGCCGCTGCGAATACCCCAGTCCATCGGATTGGCCGCGGCTGCCCGCACGCGGACCAGAACCTCGCCCGAACCAGGACGAGCCGGCTCGAAATCTTCCAGACGCATGACTTCGGGTCCGCCGTACTGGTGGTACTGGATGCGCTTCACCGGGGGCCTCCACAAGCTGATGTCATCGAATGACATCAGCCTATCACGGTGATGTCATCGAGTGACATCACGACATGTGGGGCACGGTGTCACGAGGTGACATCACCTACACTCTCGACATGGGACGGTGGAAACCCGGGGCCGGTGACCGGCTGCGCGAGGCAGCGCTCTCGCTCTATCTGGAGCGTGGCTTCGAGCAGACGATGGTGGCGGACATTGCCGAACGGGCGGGCGTCACCGCGCGCACGTTCTTCCGGTATTTCACCGACAAGCGCGAGGTGCTCTTCGACGATTACTCCGACCTGGAAGAGAAGGCGCTGGCCGCTCTCGACGGGGTGCCGGCCGGCACGTCAGCGCTGGATGCCGTCGCGGCCGTACTCGACACCGTGGCCCGGATGGTCGGTGGCGACCGTGAGCTCGCACGGAAGCGACAGACCGTGGTCATGGCCAACGCCGACCTCCGCGAACGCGAGTTGATCAAGCTCACATCCCTGTCGGCCGCCCTGGCCGACAGGTTGCGACAGGGAGGCATCGGCGACATCGATGCCAGCCTGGCCGCCGAGACCAGCATCGCCGTGTTCCGCGTCGCCTTCTCGCGATGGGTCACCGCCACCGACGATCAAGACTTGCAAGACATCATTCGTGAGACGTTGGACCGACTGCGGACCTTGTCCGCCGGCCGCTGAAGCACGTTCCAGCCCGCCCACGCCCAGCTCACCCAGGGCGCCGCCGATGCCGTAACGGCCATCGCGATGAACGTCCCGGCCGAGGCCGCCGCCGCACGCCCGGGCCACGCGCATGCCGCAGGAGTTGGGGGCTGCCCTCCACGCCACCGTCGGGCCCGGAACGAGGCTGGAGAACGGCTCCGAGTGGCGCGGGTGTTAGGTTGCCTTCCCGTGTCGAAGCATCAGGACGAGACCAGGGCGGCCTACGACGGTGTCGTCGATCTGTATGCCTCGATGTTCGCGGGCCAGTTGGAGACGCGACCGTTCGCGCGGAACATGATCGGCACGTTCGCCGAACTCGTGCGAGCCACCGGGAACCGGCGGGTGGCCGACGTCGGGTGCGGCCCCGGTCATCTGACCGCCATGCTGCACGACTTGGGGCTGGACGCCTTCGGGCTCGACCTCTCCCCTGCCATGGTCGCGCACGCCCGGCGGGCCCAGCCGGCGCTGCGGTTCGACGAAGCGCGCATGGAGGCCCTGCCGATCGAGGACGGTGCGCTCGGCGGAGTGCTGGCCCACTACTCCATGATCCACACCCCGCCTGACGAATTGCCCGCGCTACTCGCCGAGCAGGCGCGTGTTCTCGCGCCAGGGGGCCTGCTCCTGGTGTCCCTCTTCGGGACCGAGGGACCGGAGCCGGTCCGCTTCGACCACAAGGTGACGCCCGCCTACAGCTGGCCGGTGGACCGGTTCGCCGAACTGCTGGCCGGGGCCGGGCTCGTCACGTTCGCCCGGCTGCTCCACGATCCGGCGTCCGAGCGCGGTTTCCTCGACACCCATGTGCTGGCCCGCCGTCCCTAGAACATGGGTCGTGTGCACGCTCCTCACCACGCAGAAGGAAGACCCCGTCAGCCCCGCGGTCGGACTTGGACGAGAGCGCGAGTGCCGTTCGTGCGCCACGCCGCATCGGATCGTTCGAGTGCGTCCACCGTCGCCCGCGTCAGGCCGACGACGACGTCGGACTTCAGGATGCGAAGCGCAGCGACGGGCCCGGGGAAGTACGCGGTACGGTCCGCGAACGACGACGTCGCGTCCCACATGCGATCGCCCACCAAGCGGCGGTAGTTGAGATCGCCCTTGAGGACGGTGAGCGCGACGGACGCCAGCTCGCCTCGCAGGTCTCGCGGCATCTCCTCGTACGGCAGCGGCGCGCAGAAGAACGGGTGGGTGCGCACCTCCACGCGGTCTTCCGCCATGGCCGTCCACAGGCGTCGGCCGATCCGGCCTGCCTCACCGGGGGCCTCCACGAGGCGACGCAGGCAGTCGACTACATCCGCTGTCGTCGCGTCGGAGACGTAGTACGGGTAGGGCTTGACGTACAGCACCACCTTCTCGGCGTGCCGGTGTTCGAGAAGGTGGTCGATGAGGACCAGGTCAGGGATCAGTTCGCGTCCCGCGTTGTCCGCCACGACGGCGACGGTCGCCGGAGCGCCCGGCGCGCCCGGAGCGCCTGGAGCGCCCGCAGGCAGGAGCGACCACAGCGCGGCCGCGTCGTCCGCGGCCAGCCGCTCGTCGGCCTCGCTCGCCGCCGGCTCCCCCGCCGTGATGCGAAAGCCGAGGTCCGCGCGGTTGCCCCACAGCGCTGCCCGGAGCAAGGCCGTGGCCCGCTCGTCGGCCGGCGCGTCGGCGAGCGCGTCCAGCGCCCGCAGCTCCTCCTCGACCGCCGCTCCACGCAGCTCGGCCCGCTTGAACGGGGCGAACGGATCGATCCCCTGCCACGCTCCCGCGCTGAGGTGACCGAAGCAGCCGAAGCAGCCGAAGTACTCGACGGCTTCGAGGAGCCGACGGTAGAAGTAGCTTTCCGCCCAGAGGAACGGGGCGTCGAACCACGGTCGGCCGATGTGTTCGCGCCCCCAGTACGCCCACTGCTCGTGATCCTGTGCCGAGGGATCGAGTGGTTCGACGACACCGTTGGTGATCTCCTCAAGCAGGAGGTCGAGCGCCTTGTGCTGCCTGCGGCTGTACGGGAAGGCGTCTCGCACCTGCTCGATCAGGGCCGGGTGCCGCTCGGCCAGGACGCCCCGGGCGAACGAGCCGGGCCCGTTGCCCAGGATGACCGGCGCTCCGGCTGCGACGCCCTCGGAGCCGGAGCCGGAACCGGAACCGGAACCGGAGCTGTCGCCGGGCTCCTCGCCCGTGTCACGAGGCGTCCTTGCCGTCATGCCGTCCCAGCCCTTCACTCGCCGCGCGCGCGTACTTGATCACCAGGGCCACCACTGCCCGCGCCGTCAAGAATGCATGAGGATGACGGTCTTCCCCTTGCGCCGCTCGGTCGGGTTGAGCGCGGTGAGCGCGTCGTCCAGGGGTGTGACGTCGCCGATGTTCGTCCGCAGGCGTCCGTCCCGTACGCGCCGGACGATCTCACTCAGCTGTCCGCGGTCCGACTCGACGACGAAGTCGATGGCCAGGCCGTCGGCGGGGCGGGCCTCCGGTGGGCCGACGACCGTGACGAGTGTGCCTCCCGCTCGGATCAGGCCCGCGGATCGGCGCTGGATGTCGCCGCCGATGCCGTCGAAGACCAGGTCGACGCCGCCGACGTCCTCAAGGGTGTCGTTGGCGAGGTCGACGAACTCCTGCGCGCCGAAGTCGAGCGCCTTCTCGCGGTCGCCCGTCCGTCCCGTGCCGATGACGCACGCGCCGGCCTCACGCGCCAGTTGCGTCACCATCGTCCCGACCGCGCCGGCCGCGCCGTGCACGAGCACGCTCTGCCCCGCCCGGAGGCGGCCGTGGTCGAACAGGCCCTGCCATGCGGTCAGGCCGGAGATCGGCAGGCTCGCGGCCGTCGCGAAGTCGACGTCGCCCGGCAGCGGCGCGAGGTTGCGTGCTTCGACGGCCGCGTACTCGGCGAGTGTGCCGGGGCGGTGCCAGTCAGTGAGGCCGAACACCCGCTGGCCGACGGACAGGCCCGTGGTGCCGTAGCCGAGGGCGGTGACCACTCCGGCCAGCTCGTGACCGGGGATCGGCGAGGTGCGGTCGTGGCCGAGGCGGTCGGCCCAGGTCGACGGCCACTCCAGCTCGGTGGGGACGAATCCCGCCGCATGAACCCGCACGACGACGTCGTTGATCGCCGGTTCCGGATCGGGCTGCTGCGCAAGTGTCATCCCGGCCGTTCCCGCGGGCTGGTCTGTTACCACGATCGCCTTCATGGGGAGCACCTTCCTGCGTCCAAGCATTTTCTGGGCTACTAAGCCCATTTTTTGGAAGTGAACATCAACCAGTACTGGGCTGTCAAGCCCAAACTGGGGTTACCATGAAGTATGACCACCACTACGGCAGCTCCGGCGCCTCACACGCTCACGTCCAAGGGGCAGGCCACCCGTGCCCGCATCCTGGAGCAGGCCGCCGAGCTCATCTACACGAAGGGCGTCCACGCGACGAACAACGAGCAGATCCGCCGTGCCGCCGGCGTCAGCGGGTCACAGCTCAACCACTACTTCCCGACCAAGGAGAGTCTCGTCCTCGCCGTCATAGCCTGGCAGGCCGAACGCGTCCTCACGTTCCACCGCGGCGAGCGGTTCGGCCACTTCGACAGCATCGACGCGTTCCGGGAGTGGGCGGATCACTACGTCGCCTACGAGCGCGCCTACCAGGAGGGTTGCACGCTCGGCTCCCTCGCGAGCGAGATCATCAAGACGGACCTCGACGTCCACGAGCAACTCGCGGGCGAGTTCGACCAGTGGCGGGGGATTTTCCGCGACGGGCTCCAGCGGATGCAGCAGCTCGGCCGCCTCGACGCGGACGCCGATCCCACTCGGCTCGCGGGCCTTCTCCTGGCCGCGTTCCAGGGCGGCATGCTGCTTGCGCAGGTGGCCGGGAACAACGCTCCCCTGGCGGACGCGCTGGGGGCGGCCATCGACCACGTGCAGGCCCTCACGCCCTCTCAGCCGGACGCGTGACCGCGGTCGACGCGCGGGGGATGTCCCGCCCGCGCAACGCGGGACACGCGGGCGGGCCGCGCACGATGGTCCGTGCGCGGCCCGCCTCAGTGTGTTCTTCGTCAGTGCCCGAGGTCGCTCAGGAACTTCTTGGTGTACTCCAGCGACGTCGTGCTGGGGACCGAGTTGCACGTGGGGGACGCATACCCGCCGGAGCAGGGCGTGTCACGGTCCAGCGACCAGTAGTGCACGCCGGCAAGGCCGTTGCTGACCGCGTACGACGACAGCGTGTCCACGTCCGCGGCGGTGAAGGTCTCGCTGGTGGAGTCGTTCAGGCCGATCATCGGTGTGACGGCGATCTTGCTCGCCGGGATCCCGTAGGTGTGCTCGAGATTCTTCACGGCCTGGATCGCCGACTGCGCCATCTCACACTTGCCGGAGACGACGACGCACACACTGCTGGACGTCGAGGTGCCGAAGTCCATGGTCATCAGGTTGATGGCGTACTTGTTCAGGCCGGCGCCCTTCACCGCACGGACGACCTCGTCGCCGAGGGAGTTCACACCGCTGTAGCTGCCGTCGGACGCTCCCAGCGTGGCGAGCGTGAACGTGAACCGCAGGTTCGGGTACTGCGCCTGCGCTCCCGCCGCCGCGGCGACCAGGTTCTGGATGTCCGACGCACTCTGGCCCGCTTCGATGTCGAAGTCGATGCCGACGAGGTTCGGGCTGGCGTAGCGGGCGATGAACGACTCCATGCCCGCGGTCGAGGCGCACCTGAAGGTCCCGCCCGCGCCGCCGGTCGACACGACGTAGTCCAGGTTGGCGGCCTTGAGCTGGGGCACGTTCGCCGCTGCCCAGTTGGCGCCCGAGACGCCGCCCCAGGTCTCGCTGCCGCAGGTGCCGGTGGCGAACGCGAGCGTGAGCGCGGTCAGGTTCGGGACGTACTGCGACTTGAGGCTGCCGGAACCGACCACCGGGATGGGGGAGCCGGTCACGGCCGTCCGCATCTGGTTGGTGTTCCAGTTCATGTTGATGGTGACGTCTTTGTACGGGCTGAAGAGCAGGCCGCTCGCCGAACCCGTGCCGGTCCCGCCGCCTCCGCCGGTCCCGCCGCCTCCGTCGCCGCCGCCGCCTCCCGTGGAGCCGCCGGTGCACGAGCCGTTGGACGTCCAGGGCTGTCCGGAACCGGCTCCACCGTTGCTGGTCGCCGGGTCGTTGCCCTGGGTCCAGTAGTTGGCGGTGTAGTTGGTCCCGTTCTCGCTCGCCTGCTGACCGCCGGTGTAGACGGTGCCTGAACTCCACGCCGCGGCGCACGTGGTGGCCGCCTGCGCGGCCGGCGCCATGGCCGCCGCGAAGGCTGTGCCGCCGAGAGTCAGCCCGAGCGCCGAGCCGGCGACCAGAGCTTTGCGTAGAATCCGTCTTCCGACTCGCATGAACCCTCCAAGGATGAGAGGAGCTGTTGCGATTGCGGCACCTCGCTCAACCCGGGGGCCGGCAAGGCGGCCACTTTGCACGTGCTTGCACGTGGGTGAACGGAGTGGTCTCAACCACTGAGCGGATTGGTCAAGACCAATTTGTACGGCGAGTGAACAGCCCGGTCAAGACTTCAATAAAGTTGCATAATTAATTTGGCCGAATCGACAGGCGTCCTTTCGGTTATGGTTTCTCCGCAAAATTCACGGCATATGGCGACAGACCGCCAGCAGAGCCGATCACCCATTGGCGGTGAATGAGCGATTTGTTGTGATTTCGGCGAAGTCTCGACCCCTTGAGAGGGTCGAGTTTCGGCACGCGACGAGGCAGAGCGGGCCAGGCCCCGGCCGTGGGACGGCGCCCGGAGACCAGCGGCCGCGCGAGCGGCGGCCGCCACGGAAGCGGAGGAAGACGAGTCATGGAGCCCTACGAGATCACGCAGGAGCTGGCCGACGCCGACGAGTTGCTGAACCAGGCGTCGATGGCGCGGCTGGCGTACAACGGACTCGACGGGCTGCCACGCGTCGTCCCGATCGGGATCTTCTGGACCGGCGACGAGATCGTCATGTCCACCGCGGCCACGGCGCCCAAGGTGAAGGCGCTCTCCGCCCGTCCCGAGGTGGCCCTGACCATCGACGCCGGCGACCGCCCCGGCTCGGCGAAGACACTGTCGGTGCGCGGCGTCGTGCACCTCACCCTCGTCGACGGGGTGGTTCCGGAGTACCTGGCGGCCGCGCGGAAGAACTTCGACGCCGAGTACGCGGCCGAGTTCGAGCGGAATTGCCGGGCCATGTACGACCAAATGGCGCGTATCGCGGTGGAGCCGCGGTGGGCACGGTTCTACGACTTCGGCGCGGGACGCATTCCGCACTTTCTCGCCGAACTCGCCAGGAAGGCGAACGACGGAAGTGAGCATCGTGCGACTGAGTGAGCACGACGACTACTGGAGCGTCGGGGTCGAGGAAGCCGACGTCACGCGCGTCAGCTTCGACTTCGCCGTCACCTTTCTCGTGCGTTCCGAGTCGCTCTCGCTTGAGCTGCGGATTCAGGATTCTTTTGTCCTCGTGGACCCTGACGGTTCCGAGACGGTCATCGGCCCGGAGGGCGGACCCGAGCAGCTCGCGCCGGCCCTGTCGCTCCTGCACACGGGCCTCGTCCACCTGTATGCGTACAAAGACGGACGCCTCAAGGTCGAGTTGCAGGACGGGAGTTGGCTGCGTGTCAACGCTTCGGAGGAGTTCGAGCCCTGGGAGCTGACCGCCACAGATGGAACCCGGATCGTGTCCACTCCCGGCGACGGGCTTGCCGTGTGGACACGTCGATGAGGACGGCGGGAGGACTCCCGAAGTACAGCGCCCTCGGCAGGCGAGCGGACGATCAGGCGATCGGACGTCGGTCGAGTGCGGCGGCGATCGCTTTGGCCGGGGCCGTGGTCGGGCGTCCGATCAGGCGACGCAGGTCGCCGGAGTCGGTGAACAGCTCGTCTCGGCCCATGGCGAGGTCCGTGTCGACCAGAACGCGCGCCAGCGCGTCGGGCACGCCGCTCTGGCCCAGCACCCGGGCGAACTCGCCTGCCGCCAGGTCGGTGTACTCGATCCGCCGCCCCGTGGCGGACGAGACCTCCGTCGCCAACCCGGCCAGTGTGAACGCCTCGTCGCCACCCAGCTCGTACACCTTGCCGACATGGCCACCGCCGGCCAGCACGGCCGCCGCCGCGTCGGCGTAGTCGGCACGGATCGCGGCGCTGATCCTGCCCTCGCCGGCCGCCCCGACGATCGCTCCGGCCCGTAGCACGTCCGGGAGTTGGGCGGTGTAGTTCTCCAGGTACCAGCCGTTGCGCAGCATCACGCTGGGGGCGCGTTCCCGCAGGTACTCCTCCGTCGCCCAGTGGGTGGCGGCGAGGTCGGTGGTGGACGTGTCCGCCCGCAACATGCTCGTATACGCGATCAGCGACACACCGGCCGTCACCGCGGCGTCGATGGCGCGACGGTGGTTGCCGACCCGCTCGTCAACGGTCGTCGTGGAGATGAGCAGCAACTTGTCCGCGCCCTCGAAGGCCGCGGGGAGGCTGTCCGGCTCGGCGAAGTCGGCCTGGCGCACCACGATGCCGCGGTCGACGAAGCCCTTGAGCCTGGTGACGTCACGGCTGGTCGCGACGATGCCTGAGGCGGGCACTCCGCGGGCGAGCAGCGCCTCGACGGTGAGCCTGCCCAGCTGTCCGGATGCTGCGGTGACAACGATCGACATGGTGGTCGCCCCTTTCCACCGCGGACTTTCCGCGGCTTGAAACCCAGGATGACCTGGTCACTCTCCTTCGGTAAGGACGCACTTCGCGGTAAGGTGGCCACCCTGGCGAAAGGATCGAGGTGAGGTTCGTGGCGACCACCGAAGATGTGATCGAGCCCATACCGTCGCGGGACCCCTACACGCGTGGCTGCCCCTCGCGCGACCTGCTCGACCAGATCGGCAGCAAGTGGGCGGTGCTGGTGCTGGGTGAGCTCGGCAGGCACGGTCCGTGCCGCTTCACCCAACTGCGGCAGCGGCTGGCGGGGGTGAGCGAGAAGATGCTCACCCAGACCCTGCGCACGCTCGAACGCGACGGGCTCGTCCTGAGGACGGTGTACGCGGAGGTCCCGATCCGCGTGGAGTACGCGCTGACACCGCTGGGCCAGACGCTGCGAGGCCCGTTGAAGGCGCTCACGGAGTGGTCGGTGCGGCACGTCGAGGACGTCATCGCCGCACGCGACGAGTACGACGAGCGGCCCGGAAAGCGGTAGCGCACGATGTCGCCGCCCCCTTCGGGGCCCGAGTGCGGGAACGGCGCGAGCGGAAGGGGAGGTTGCCGATGGGGTCGCCAATGGCTGACGAGACGATCGGCATTGTCGGCGCCGGCATCGTGGGGCTGGCGGTCGGGCGCGAGATCGCGCTGCGCCGGCCGGGCACGCGGGTCGTGGTGTTCGAGAAGGAGCAGCGCGTCTCGCTGCACCAGACGGGCCACAACTCGGGTGTGGTGCACGCCGGGATCTACTACGCGCCGGGCAGCCTGAAGGCGGAGCTGTGCGTACGCGGGGTCGCGCTGCTGCGCGAGTACTGCCAGGAACGCGCGGTGCCGTACCGGGAGATCGGCAAACTCGTGGTCGCGGTCCGCGAGGACGAACTGGGCCGCATGGAGAACCTCTACGAGCGGGCAAGGAACAACCACGTCCCCGAGTTGCGACGGGTCTCCCGCGAGGAGATCAGGGAGCTGGAACCGCACGCGGGCGGCGTCGCGGCCCTGTACTCACCGCGCACCGCGATCACCGACTACCCGGCGGTGGCCGAGGAGTTCGCCAAGGACATCGCCGGCGCGGGCGGCGAGGTGAAGCTCGGCTTCCCCGTCACCGGCATCGACGAGGTGAGGGGCGGGCGCGGCGGCATCGAGGTGTCGTCCGGAACCCAACGGGCGCGGGTACGGGTGGACCGGCTGATCCTGTGCGCCGGCCTCCAGTCCGACCTGGTCGCCGCGCTCGCCCGGGACGCGCGCGAACCGCGGATCGTCCCTTTCCGAGGCGAGTACCTGCTACTGAAGCCGGAGCGCGCACACCTCGTGCGCGGGCTCATCTACCCGGTGCCCGACCCGCGTTACCCTTTCCTCGGCGTCCACTTCACGCCCCGGGTCGACGGATCGGTCGAGGTGGGACCCAACGCCGTGCTGGCCCTGGCCAGGGAGGGCTACCGGCTCGGCACGGTGTCGCCGAAGGACCTGCTGGGCTTGGCCGCCTACCCCGGCGCCTGGCGGATGGCCGCACGGCACTGGCGCACGGGCCTCAGGGAGTACCGCGGCTCGCTCTCGGTGCGCGCCTTCATGCGGGACGCGGGCCAGTACGTCCCTGGCATCGGCGCCCCGGACGTGGCGCGCGGCGGGGCGGGCGTACGCGCCCAGGCGCTGGACCGCGACGGGACGCTCGTCGACGACTTCCGCATCCATCGGCTCGGCCGGATCACCGCGGTACGCAACGCGCCGTCGCCGGCCGCGACGGCGTCGATGGCCATCGCCGAGCACATCGTCACGACAGTGTTCGGCAAGCGCTGACGCGGTACCGGCCCCCACTTGGCCACGCACTGGCGTGCCACACAACGGCGAGCCGGAGCGGCTCACGCGGCGGCGAGCTCGCACCACACGACCTTCCCCGCGCTGCCGTCCCGTGCCAGCTGATGCCACCCCCAGAGGTCGGCGCACGCCCGCACCAGCCCCAGGCCCCGCCCTTCCTCCGCCTCCACCACTCGCTGCAGCGGCACGGGCGGCTCTGGCGGCTCGGAGTCGGCGTCCCAGGCGCCGATCCGCAGCACACCCGCCGCCCAGCGAACGCGCAGTGCCGCCGGGCCCTTGGTGTGTCGTACGGCGTTGGACACCAGCTCGGTCGCGAGAAGTTCGGCGGTGTCGACCAGGCGGATCAGGCCGTGCATGGTGAGGATGAGACGGAGGGTGCGACGGCTGATGGTGACGGCGCGCAGGTCGTTGGGGATGTAGAGGCAGTACTCCCAGGACTCGGTCACGTTTTCGGACATGCGTCAGCTCCGTTTCGGGGTGGGCACGTGGTTGCGGTTCAAGCGGTGGCATTGCCGCAGCCGTCGATGACACGACGGAGCGGTGCACTTCCGCTGCGTGTGCGTTGCGTCACCGACAGTAGGGTATAAATTTGCACCCGTGCAACCGGCCCGCATAATCTGAGCTCGAACGGGTTCCCAACGCCAACGCGCCCTGAAGGTGAGGAGAAGGCCATGCCGCCCAGGCTGCAACCCACTGCACGCCAGGTTCGCCTGGGGGCTGAACTGCGGAAACTACGTGAGGCCGCTGGATTCAAGGCCCGTGAGGCCGCGGCGCTGCTCGGTTCCAACTCGGTCCAGATGAGTCACATCGAGTCGGGGGCCACCGGCGTCAGCGAGGAACGCGTGCGACGACTTGCCGCTCATTGCAGTTGCGCTGACGAGGAGTTGATTTCAGCTCTGGTGGCGATGGCGACCGAACGTACGCGCGGATGGTGGGAGGCCTACCGCGATCTGCCAAAGGCGTTCCTCGATCTCGCTGAGTTGGAGCACCACGCCGGCTACCGCTGGGACGTCGAGTTCCTGCACGTACCAGGCCTGCTGCAGACGGAGGACTATGCCCTCGCCCTCTTCTCATTCGTCAACCCGGAACTACCAAGAAGCGATGTGGAGCGATGGGTGGAACACCGGATGAGGCGCACAGTCATCATCGATCGGCCCGACCCGATCCCGTACGAAGCGGTGATCCACGAGGCAGCGCTGCGCATCAGGGTCGGCGACCGAGGCGCTGCAAGGGCCCAGCTCACGCGCGTCCTTGAACTCTCTGAAGCCGACCACATCACCGTACGGGTCATCCCCTTCGACTTGGACGGCTTCGCCGGAGCGGGAAGCGCCATGGTGTACGCGGGCGGCCCGGTCCCCAAGCTGGACACTCTCGGCATCGACGGACCCAATGAGCACAGGTTCGTCGACGCAGAGAGTCAACTCGCTCGCTATCGAGCCCTTTTCCGTAGGGTAGAAGCTGCATCACTCGAACCCACGCGTTCGCGTGACCTCATCCTCCGAATGGCGAAGGAGCTGTGAGCCCATGAACACCCCAGATATCTGGCAGAAGTCGTCGTACTCCGGTGGTGGCGAGGGCAACGCCTGCGTAGAGGTTGCACACCGCCGAAGCCACGTAGCCATCCGCGACTCGAAGGCCCCGGCCCAGGCCGCTCTGTCCGTCCCGGCGGGATCCTTCACCACGTTCGTCGAGGCCCTGAAGGCAACGCCTTCTCAGACATGACGATCGACGCGGGCAGGTAGAAACCCCACTCCAAGCTCTGCGTGCCCCGGTGGCCGTCCAGGCTCGGCACTGGGGCGCCGGCTCGGTCCGCCGTTGGGCAGCTCTCGGAGAGCACCATCTGCCCGCGCCGGCCGGTCGCCCGCGTAACGAGCCGGCGATGGTGGGACGAGGGTTCCGACAAGCTGTGCCCGCCAAGCCGCGGCCCGGCAACCCGTGTCAGGCCTTCACTGTGGCGGGCAAGCCCGCCCTGCCTCAACGGCGAGAGTGATCTGCTCGGCCACTTCCTCCGCGGGCTCATGCTCCCAGAACCTCATCACGGTCCATCCCTCGGCGACCAGATGGTCCGTGGTCTCCCGGTCCCGCGAAGCGTTTCGATCGAGCTTCGCCCGCCACCACTGAGCGTTCGCACGTGGACTCGTGGCGTGCTCAGGGCAGCCGTGCCAGAAGCAACCGTCGAAGAAGACCGCTATCCGCGCCTTGCCGAAGACGACATCCACCGTCCTGCGCCGCATACCCGGCACAGGCACGTGGAGGCGGTACCGGAGGCCCCGGCGGTGCAGCAGCCTGCGCACGGCCAGCTCCTGCGCTGTGTCGCGGGACGACTGGCGACTCATTCGCGCTGCC
This sequence comes from Streptomyces montanisoli, assembly GCF_017813245.1. Taxonomy (GTDB): domain Bacteria; phylum Actinomycetota; class Actinomycetes; order Streptomycetales; family Streptomycetaceae; genus Streptomyces; species Streptomyces montanisoli. The sequence goes on along the minus strand of NZ_JAGIQL010000001.1, from coordinate 45,425 downwards.
ACGGCGGGTGACGATGCTGTCGGGGCCATGCCTCCAGTTTCCCATCGCAGCCCCTTCGGAGCGCCGGCGCGCGATTCCGAGACCGCTGGACGGCTCGTAGCGGGCGGCCGGGAGCTGCCGCGCTTCTGGGAGTATGAGGGGCCGCATGGCCGTGGCTCCTTTCGCGGTGGCGGTGGAGCGGCGGAAGGTTCATCGGGGGCGGGGGAGGAATCGTTGAGCGGACTGAGCTTCGTCGATGTGTGCTCGGGAGCGGGCGGACTCGCTCTGGGACTGGAACGAGCGGGCTTCACGCCCCGGCTGCTCCTGGACAACGAGTCGTCTGCCTGCGACACGCTCAATGCCAACCGGCCGCATTGGAACGTGCTGAAGGCGGACCTTCTCGACTTCGACCCCGTGGATCACCCCGAGGTGTACGACGTCGATCTGCTGGCCGCTGGGCTACCCAGGGTGAAGTCGAGCGCGTCAGTGACGCGCCAGTCGTCGGACACCGAGTTGCGGCTCATCGAGGCGACCGCGTACCTCGTGCACGCCGTCCAACCACGCGCACTGATCATCGAAAACGTGCCCACGCTGGTCGACCAGGACTCCCTGGCGCCCGTACGGGACTTCCTCCACAAGGAACTGGAGCACCTCGGCTATGAGCTGACATGGTTCATCCTGAACGCCTCCGACTTCGCAGTGCCCCAGGACCGTATGCAAGGGGTCCTCGTGGCCGTGAAGCAGCAGTGGGCAAGTGCTTTCCGACCGCCCCGTCCCATCGCCCACGAGCACGTATCGGTCGGAGAGGCACTGGCACCGTCGATGCGTTCCCGCGGCTGGCGGGACGCCGACCGTTGGGTGGCCCAGGCAACGAGTGTGGCGCCGACCTTGGTGGGCGGATCCAAGACGCACGGAGGTCCTGACTTCGGGCCGAGCGGCACAAAGGCCAAGTGGAGACGTATGGGCGTCTACACGAAGTCGTTCGGGAACGAGCCGCCGGGCCCCGACTTCACGTGGGATCCGTCACTCGGGGACGACGGACTGGTGAGGATCACGGTGGACCAGACCGCCCTGCTCCAGGGCTTCCCCGAAGCGTGGCGGATCTCCGGTCTCAAGACCGCCCGATACCGTCAGATCGGGCACGCGACCCCACCGCCGGTCGGAGAGTCGTTGGGACGAGCCGTGGCCGAAGCGTTGAACAGGGATCCTGGGACCCGCACGGCCGGCTAGACTTCGGCCACATGACCAGCTCGGCGCACCATCAGCCCATCCTCGACAAGCCCTTTGTCCTGGATCTCTTCGCGGGGCCCGGAGGGCTGGATGTCGCCGGCCACACGCTCGACATCCCGAGTCTCGGTATCGAGTGGGACAGAAGTGCGTGCCTCACGCGATACGCGGCCGGCCTGGACACGCTCCACGCCGACGTGGGCGCCGTACGCAGAGATTCCTTCGAGACGCTGCCGCCGGAGATCAACGTACTCGCGGGCGGTCCTCCGTGCCAGACCTACTCGGTGGCCGGGCACGGCGCCGGACGCCAGGCCTTGGACCGGGTCAGGGGGTACATCGAGAGGCTGATGGCGGGTGAATCCGACCGGGACATCGACGAGGACCTGAAGAGTCTCACCGATCCGCGTACCGCGTTGGTCCTCGAGCCTCTCCGTTACGCGGTTCAAGCAACCCGGAGCCCGCGTCGGGAGCACCGTCCGTACGACGTCATCGTCCTGGAACAGGTCCCCGCGGTGGCACCGCTCTGGGAGCACTACGCCAAGGTGCTGGAGGAGACAGGGCTCCCCGACGGGACCAGGTACAAGGTCGTCGTCGACACTCTCGCCACCGAGACCTACGGGGTGCCCCAGACGCGATCCCGCGCTGTACTGATCGCTCGACGTGAAGGGCTCGGCAAGCCCTCGCTCCCCGCCCCGACCCATCGTGCCTACGAGGCGAAGGAATGGAATCGGAAGAACGGAACGAGCGAACCCGGTCAGGCCGCGGACCAGCCGCGTCAGCCGTCTCTCGACGAGGACACCACTGTGTCGAGGAACGACGCGGACCTACTGCCCTGGAGATCGATGCGGGACGCCATTGCGAGGCCGGTGGGCTCGCATCCGGGGCGTGACACTCCCTTCCTGGTCCGCTCGAACTACGGAAGTTCCGGGAACCCGGGGAGGCGAGGAGTGCGGACCGACCAGCAGCCCGCCACGACCGTCACAGGCCGCATCTCCCGCTTCGTGGTCTTCCAGCACCTCGACGAAAAGATCGTCTACGAGGGCTCGCGGTTCAGCATGAACGAGGCGGGGATGCTGCAGAGCTTCCCGCCGGACTATCCGTGGTCCGGGACGGCGCAGGCCCAGCAGGTGGGCAACGCCGTGCCGCCCCTGTTCGGCACATACCTGCTGAGCGCCGCCCTGGGGCTCCCCCAGCCGGACCCGGAGGCATTGAGGAAACCATGGCAGCCGGCCACGGAGGAACAGCGTGCCAAGCTTCGCGGCAACGGTTGCGGGGCCGCCGACACCTGCACCGACAGGTGCCCGCGCCCCGAGGACCAGGTTCCGCCCCCTTCCTCCGTGCGCCCTCGTCAGAGCAGGGGCAAGAAGGTGTCGGCAGAGTAGACCCAGCACGGCCCAGGTCAGTCCCCGCTCTTCCTGCCCCTGACCGGCGCAGTCTCGAACAGCTCCGCGAAGTAGCCCGCGAGCGCTGCCACGGATTCCTCAGGAACAGGATCCTCGTCGGGGCCGTCGGGGAGTTCGTACCGCTGGACCGGTGGCGCAGATTCGGCTTCCGCGATCCAGTCCCGCAGACGGGTGGGGTCGCGGGGCCGGTCCGGGGCGAGTACGTCGTAGATCAAGGTCGCACCCGCCGCATTTATGGCGACGCTTAGGCCGTTGACCTCGCGCCCCCCGGATACTTGTCCGCTCTTCAGGAGACGGACCAACGCCTGAGCCGTGGGACGGTGATCGATCAGCTCGCTCCGGAGAACGGTGTGGATGAGGTCCTGATTTCCGCAGGCGAGTTCGACCGGCTCGTAGTCCGACCCGTTTCTGAAGAGTTCGGCCGCCCACCACAGACGGGAGAAGCACTGACGGTCCGCGGGGCCACGGAAGCGCTCGGCGGCGACACGCCTTTCCGGTCTGTTCGCCGTCGACTCCGAAAGGTGCCGCCAGACGACATAATCCGGGGCCACGGCCAGGGCAAGGTGGTTCCACAGACGCTTGTCCGCCGCTTCTCGTCGTGTCAGCCGCAGGGTGGCATGCAGCCGCGGCGCGAGCCATGCGTCGGCCAGGGTGCGATCCTCCCGGAACTCGAACATGGCGTCTTCCACCAGGCTCCGGATCGGCTCGACCCACCACCTGGCGTCGTCCTCGGGGAGCGGTTCCACGACCTTGGCGAGATCGATGCCGCCGTGTACCTGTTCGCCCTTGAGCAGTTCCTCGGTGAGGAATGGATCGACGGCGGAGGTGACAAGCAGCCCCAGGCGCTCCGGTACGTGGTTCGGTTGGGTGATCACGTCTCACTCTCCCGGTTCATCTGTTCGAGGCCGCGGATGACGAAGGCAAGGGCCTTGGAGGCGTCGGCGCGGCGCACGGCCGCGTAATGGATGCGCGTCTGGAGTTCCGTCCAGCCCGAGTCACCGGTCCTTCGGCGATGAACCTGCCGTAGGGCCTCTTCCACGTGGACGCCGGGAATCACGTCCGGGAGCATCTCTCGCAGCACCTCACCCTGCCAGTCGGTGGGGAAGACCGGCCCTCCGGCGGGATCCACCTCCAGGTCGCCGATGGCGCCGTGAAACACCGCGGTCCAGACGTCGGTGGCCATTTGAGCGACCAGAAGGTCACGCACCTTGCTGTCCACACCCGAACCACTGCTGTCCAACAGGTCGATGATGCCTTCGACGTCGGTGTTCACGAAGACGGTGGGGACCCTGGCCGAGGTGTCCACGACCCAGGGAGCGTCGGCGTAAACCTGCAGCCACTCCCGGGCGCTCTTCCTGAACGAGGCTTTCTGGACGTTCAGTCGGAGCCCGTGGACCGGCTCGTCGGAGACCGCGTCGATGACCCAGTTCCGGTCGGTCTCGGCGATCGACCGTCCGCGCACTCCGTCCACCGTCCCGACCGCGTACACGGCGAGGGAGGCCCGACCCAGGTGATCGTCGCGGAATACCTCCAACGAGCCGGACCAGTCCCGGCCACCCTCCACGTCGAGCGTGAGATTGGCGGAGGTACGGACATTGGTCTCCCCGTCCGTCAATACCGCCAGGACGCACAGGTCCGACCAGGCCGCGTCGGGGGCGTTCGCCCCGGGCGGCAGCGTCACCGACAGACCGACCGTGGCGCTCACCCAGTCCGTGTGCCCCGCGATGCCGAGGGCGACAGCCTGCTGCTGGGTCGAGTATGCCGTGGTCTCCAACTGGTCGCGGGTACCGTCGGAGAGTTTGAGGGACACCGAGGTCACCCTGAGCGTGACAGGCCGGTTGAGCCGCTTGTACGGATAGAACTTCACGCGTCACTCCCCTTGCCGGCACGGAGCTCGACAACAAGACGGGTCAGAGTGGTCCTGACCGCGTGGCTGGTGACGTCGGTGGTTCCTCGGAACTTCGCTCTCCGCGCGCCGGGGGTGAAGCGCAGTGTTCCGTTCTCCGCCTCGCAGCCCTCGACACCCACGAGTTCCGCCCAGTCCAGCCGGGGGCGGCCCCCCGAGCGCACGTCGAGCTGGGCCACGGGCACCATCGGGACGATCTCGTCGCCACGCGGGATGCTCACTTCGCCGGTGATCTGCCACTCCCCTGCATCGCCGACCGTCGCTTCGAGCCCGTCCAGAACCGGAACCACCGGGCCGGTGGGGCTCTTGGCCTTGGGCCTTGGTCGCACCGTCAATGCCTTGCGCAGGGCCTCAGCGCCTTCGCCGCCACCGCGCTTCGGACGGGCGACGAGTTCTCTCACCGCGTTGTTGGCGTCGGCGGTCAGCGCGTTGATCCGCCGGTACGCGGAGGGCGACCAGCGCAGCGTCAGCTCCTCCGTCTGCCCCCAACGGTCGTGCTCGGGAGGTTCCGCCGCACGCAGGAATTCCTCGGCCTCCTTCGCGAAGGGGGCCGTCTCTCCGGCTGCCTCCCCCACCAGCAGAACGGCCTGGAACGGATTGGTGTTGGCCGGCAGTCTCTGAACCACACTTCTCTTGACGGTCATGCGGTTGCCCCGCAGCGAGTGCATCCTGTTCTTCGCCCCGTCCTTGTCCCCCTCGGCCTCGGTGACGAGCAGAACCGCTTGGTGCGTACCGAACGTCCCATGAGCGCCCCCGGACAACGGCAGCTTCAGCGGGACGTTCCGCTCCGCCACCTGCCCCGCCTCGGTGAGGCGACTCACGGTTGTGCCCTCGTAGTACGCCCTCAGGGCGCGGGTACGGGAAGGTTGCTCGACGGACGGGTCCACCCGTTGCTCCGCCACGACCTCCTCGCCGTTCCTCAGGGCACGGACGGAGACCTCCAGGAGGGGGAGCCTGCTCCCCCCGCCGGTCATCGCGGCCCAGAAGTCACGCCCCAGTGCTTCGACCAGTCGCGCGTGCATCGTCTTGATGTCGCGGGTGTCCACGTCCTCCTCGTCGCCGATGGGCAGGTCGTCGGGGTCGGAGGACTGCGCCGCGAGTCCGGCCACATCGTGCGCACCGACGATGAGGAAGGACGTACCGGGCTCGTCGTTCTCCCGGGCCAGATACAGGTTCTCGACGGTCTCCTCGTCCGCCCACCAGGAACGGGCGACCATGGCGCCGGGCGAGTCGGGATCAGGGCGCCCGAACCAGGCAGGGCCCGCGTACGACTCGCCGTCGACCTCACGCCAGGGCAGTTCGAGACGCCCGATGACCCGTCGCTCGGTACGCCCCTCGTGGGGCACGGAGAGGGTGGAGTTGATGAGGACGAGCCCGAGGGCACTGGTGGCCCACAGCGTCGCCTTGCCCAGTCCGTACGAACCGCCCGCCCCGGGGCCGGACTTGAGGCTCTCCAGTTGACGCCTGACCACAGCCGCGAACTTGCCGTCCGAGTAATCGTCGCCGATGAGTCCGGAGGCGTTGTAGTCGTCGACGCGCAGCAGGACCAGGCGGCCCTTCTCGTACATGTCGCGCACACCGGCGTCCACCACCCGACCGACCTTCTGGGTACCAGCGGTCTCCGAGACGGCGGAGTAGTGCGGAAAGAGATCGTTCCAGAGGATCGCCTCACGGAAGGCGCCCAGGGCTTCGCCGGTGAGCTCGTGGAGGGTGTAGCGAACCTTGACCGGACGGCCGTTCTCCGTCAGCCGCTCGTCCAGGCTGTTCTGACACGTCTCCCGTGCGAGGACCTGCACATCGGCGTCGAAGGCGAAGGCCGCGGCGTTACCCAGGTCGCGGCCGCCGTCGGGGTAGCCGGGGCGGTGGTACCAGGTGACCGGCAGGCCGGCTTGGGTATCGGTGTTACGGGTGTGCACCGTGCCCACATCCGTGCCGAGCGCCCTGGCGATGTCGACCATGACGGTCGGACGAGGCGTCGATCGGCCGGTGATCCATGCGGACACAGCGGCCCGAGTCAGGTCGAGCTCGTCGGCCAGTTCGGCCTGCGTCTTCCCTGCGAGCTTGAGCTGTCGGGCCAACCAAGGCCCGAACTCCTCACCTGTCTCCACGCCCCACCTGCTCTTCCCTTGGCCGCCATCCGGATCGCATGGCGCGGATCACGACGTTAATTTGACAGGGTCGGCGCAGTCAACCACTAGTTGATCGTCTTGATCGATGACATCACTTCAACTCGACGCCCAGTTTGCCCTGAATGAGCAACATGTACGTCAGCGGGCGATTCGCACACCCGGAGTCGGTAACTCCTCGCAGAGATTGGGCAGTTCGTCTTGCGCAAACCAGGGCGACCATTCTATTGTTGTTGGTGATGGGAAATCCATCTCGCTCAAGAACCCGAACTGCGGGGGAATGAGCGGCAGGGGGAGAGGTGCGTCTAAATTTAATTCCGCACGAGCAGGTGACAGAACCGCACACCGGGCCGTCATTACCACACGTGAGACGACTTCGCAAACGACTGGCGACACGAGCCGCGCATCGCTAGCCTGATCGACGTAGAGGTAAAGAAATCTTACTGTTCGCGGGGGAAATCTGTATTCACATACACCCCTGTGCGGTCTAAATTGGGGTGTGCCGATCGTGATTGAACAAGGTTACAACGACCACTTGATGTCTTCTCGGGAAATGAATTCGTTCGCACTGAACATCCAGGTGGCGAAGACCGAGGCGGAACGCCTGAAGGTTCTTAAGGATTACGGCCTCACGGAGAAAGATTTTCCCGATGGCAGGGTTCCCGGCCTGCCCCCCGACGAGTCCCCTGCCGTCTGAGAACAAGCAAAGAGCCAGGCCAGCCCTCTCCTCGCGACAGGAACGGCCCCACACGACCGGATACCTAGCCGCACAGCCGACAGAAAACAGGTACTACGCAGGCACGCGCCGGCTCACGAGTAGCCGGCGCGGCCTCGCCTCACACACATTGCGCTCGAACTTTCACATTCCAGGAGAGCAGAGCAGTGCCGTCTTCGACATCTTCAGTAATTGGAACCGTTCTCGAACAATCTTCCCGCGTCCTGCAGACTTACGCCGTGGACCCCGGTCTCGTGGCCGAGCATGCCAATGGAGAGCGTCGTATCACCCAAGGTGGATATGGCGATCGCCAGCTTTTCGAACTCGTGCAGAACGCGGCAGACGAGATGGCCGACGAGTCGAGTGGGCGAGTTCATGTCGTCCTCACAGAAACGCACCTGTACTGCGCGAACGAGGGCAAGCCGGTGACCCCGGAAGGCGCCGAGACGATTCTCCGGATGAGCATGTCGAAGAAGCGCGGCGGCCAGATCGGACGCTTCGGGGTGGGCGTCAAATCGGTTCTCGTGGTGACCGACGCACCGGAATTCTTCAGCAGCACCGGAAGTTTCGGATTCGACCGTGCATGGTCGTACGACCAGATCAGGGCCGTGCCCGGCGTGACGGCGCGCTATGGCCCGGAGTTCGACGCCCCCGTGCTGCGGATGGGCCGACCCCTGGACGTGGAGGCCGAGCGCAGCTCCGATCAGGTCCTGCACGAGCTGTTGAATTGGGCCACCACCGTCGTTCGTCTGCCCCTGCTTCCCAAGGCGGACGGCCGGCTGAGCCGGGACATGCACGGCGGCCGTGCCAAGGACCACGGCGAACCCCGCGAGGAATTTCCGGTCGGCTTCCAACTCTTCTCACCGCACGTCGCGAAGGTCGTCCTGGAGGACCGCCGGCCACGGCCCATGGCCCGTCGCACACTGACCGCCCAGCGCACCGGCGACCTGCACACCGTGGTCGAGGAGCGGACCGGGAAGGCTGTCGCCACCGAACGGTGGCGCGTGTTCACCACCACCCACGAGCCCGGTCCGAGCGCCCGCGCAGACGCCGGAGAGCTGCACGACCGGCTCTCCCTCGACCTTGCCTGGGGCGTCCCCGCCCTGGAGAAGGACCCGGAGAGCGGCCTGTTCGTCAGCCCCCGCGCGCGCGGACGCGGCAAGTTCTGGTCCTTCTTCCCGACCAAGTACGAGATGTCACTGAGCGGCATCCTCAACGGCGCCTGGAAGACGAACGAGGACCGACAGAATCTTCTCGACTCCTCACCCTTCAACCAGGAGATGATCCGAGCGGCGGCACAACTGGTCGTGGAGTCGCTTCTCGCCCTGGCACCCGTCGAGGACCCGGCCGCCTATCTCCCTCTGCTGCCCGGCCGTGCGAAGGAGGCGATCAGTTGGGCGGACGAGTTCCTGACCGAGGAGATCTGGCGGCGTGCCGCGGTGACGCCGTCGCTTCCCGACCAGAACGGTGTGCTGCGCGTGCCGGCCGCGCTGCGAGTGCACCCTCGTCCCAAGGACCCGAAGAGGGAGTCGAAATCTCTCCTGCGTTGGCTGCGGCTGTGGCACGAGTGCCCGGACCGTCCGGCGAACTGGCTGCATCCCAGCGTCGAAGTGGACGTTCTGCGCTCCGGCAAGGTCGAGCACATCCTCGGTGCGGCGAAGCACCAACGAGCCAGCGTCCGCGAATGGTTGGAGGCCCTTGTCGAGGGTGGTACCGCGCAGGCCTCCGCGACCGCGATCCGCATCCTCGCCGACATGATCGCGGTCGGTTCCCCATTCGTCGAGGAGGCCCGTAAGGCCCACATCGTCCTCACCGAGGAGGACGGTCTCGTCGCCCCTGTGCCCGGCAAGGTCTACCGCCGTACCGATCAGGACGGATTGCGTGAATCCCTGGTGTACGTGGTCGACGAGCTTGCCCAGGACCCCTCGCTGACGCACGCTCTCGACATCCTCGGCATCCGGGAGGCCGATGTCGAGGGACGGTTCGACAGCGTCCTCGATCAGGGCTTCGACCACTACAGCCAGTCTGACTGGGAGCGGTTCTGGGAGCTGTTCCGCCAGGCGGGGATCCGTCGCCTGGCGCACAAGGTCCTTGAGCGGGTGCCCGCCGCACGTTCGACACTCCGGGTGCGGACCGCCGACGGTCGGTTCCGGCCGGTCGAGGACTGCATGCTGCCGGGCATCGTGGTCGACGCGAAGCGGGACCCGAGCATCGCTGTCGACATGACGTTCCACTCCGACGACACCCCCTTCTTCTCCCAGATCGGTCTGCGGGAACGACCGACCGGCGGTGTCCGACCACAGGAGGGCGAGGCGTGGTTCGAGGAGTACCGCGAAGCCCTCCACACCGCCTACCTGCGCCGCCTGGACAGCAGCGCCCCGCGTCCCACGCTGAACCGCATGAAGGTCGAGGGCGCCGCCATCGGCGGCCCGCTCCACCTGTTCCGCGCCCTCTCCGAGGAATCCCGCGCCGCCTTCCTGAAGGTACTGCCCGACGACGCCTTGGTGGACAACTGGACGCGCCAGATCGGCGCACGGAGCGAGACTCGGCAGGCGGTGCCCTCGCCGATCCGTTGGATGCTGAGGAAGTTCGGCACGATCGCCACCTCCCAAGGGATCAAGCCGCTCAATGAGGCCGTCGGCCCTCAGCTCGCCGGCTACCGGGATGTGCTGCCGGTCGCCGACATCTCTCCCGAAAAGGCTCGCAGGCTGCGGCTTCCGACCACCGTCGACGAAGTCCCCGCCGACCGTTGGGACGCGCTCCTCGACGAGGTGACCCGTAGCGAGGACGACTCCTTCGTGGGCGCGACCTACGTGATGCTGACCCGGTTCGGTGCCGACTTCCCCGAGGACTCCCTGACTCGTTGCAGGATCGGCGACGACTGGGGCACCCGGTCCGACGACGAGATCACGATCGCCGTGGGATCCGCTCAGTACCGCGCGCTGCGTGCCGAGCAACTTCCGGCGTTGCTCGTTCCGACCGCCGAAGACGCCGAGCTGATGATCGAGAAGTGGGGCATGCTCCGCTACGCCGACGTGATCAGCCGGGAGACCCGCGAGGTCCCGGAAGGGGGACCGGTACCGCTGGTCGAGCTGTTCCCCGCCCTGCGGCAGCGTCTGAACAGCGGAAACCGCAACAGCCTGGTGCAACGGTGCAGTGAGCTGGAGGAGGTCACCCGTACGCCCAACGGCACGCACGCCTCCCCCTTGGACGCCGTGCGCCAGGACAGCACCGTCAAGGTCCGCGTTCCCCAGGATCCCGAGCCGATGCTGCGACTGATCGACCGCGAACTCGGCCTGGGCCTCGGTGCTGCCGGCTGCCGCGCTGTGCTTGAGCACCAGGACCGCATGGCTCGGGACAGTGCGCTGAAGGCGGCGCAGCAGGCAGTGCGTGAGGCCGACGACGTGGTGGCCAAGATCGAGCTGCTGATCGGTGCCGACGCGCTCAGGGCCGGCCTCCCCGAAGGATTGATGGAGGCCGAGTTGCAGGCGACCGATGGGGCTGAGCCGTCCGGGCGCCGGATCGCACAGATGGCGTTCAACGCGCACGGTGACGGAGTGCTCCAGCAGCATGTCCGGGACATCCAGGCACGCTTCCCCAACGCCCCGGTCGCATACGGAGGCTCATCAGCGGCCATCGCATTCGTCTCGGAACTGAGGCTGCCTGTCGCGTTCGCCGGTTCGAGGACTCCGTCTCCGCCTCCGTTCGAGACCGTCGAAGGCCCTCGGGACTTCCCGCACCTGCACGAGTACCAGGAGGACCTGGTTCGGAACATCTCCACCATGCTCGACCGACTGGCGCCCCAACGCGGCATGTTGTCGCTGCCGACCGGCGCCGGCAAAACCCGGGTCACCGCCGAGGCCGTGATCCGCTGGGTGAAACGGGTCGGTGACCTCAAGGGCCCGCTGCTGTGGATCGCGCAGACCGAGGAGTTGTGCGAGCAGGCCTTCCAGAGCTGGAAGTTCGTCTGGAGCAAGGTCGGCGCCGAACGGCCGCTGACGATCAGCCGACTCGTGAGCACCAACGAGGTCGGGAACGTCGTCGACCACCCGCACCTGGTGGTCGCCACCGACGCCAAGTTGGAGCGGTGCCTGGGCACCGACCAGTACGCCTGGCTGCGTCAGGCCGCTCTGGTGATCGTGGACGAGGCGCACACCGCCATCTCCAAGCGGTACACGGCCATCCTCGGCCGGTTGGGGCTCACCCAGTACGAGACCGGACGGCACCTTCTCGGCCTGACCGCCACCCCGTTCCGGAACACCAACGAGGAGGAGACGCGCCGCCTGGTCAGCCGCTTCGGCAATCGGCGACTCGACGAAGGAGTCTTCCCGTCGGGCGACCCGTATCGCGACCTCCAGCACTGGGGGATGCTCGCCCAGGTCGAGCACCGCACCCTTGAGGGCGGCCGTATCGAACTCACACGGGACGAGAAGACACACGCCGATCGCATGGCCGTGCTCTCCCGATCGGCCGAGCAACGGCTCGCCGACGACCATGCACGCAGCCGACGCATCGTCGACTCGATCACCGAGCTGCCGGACGACTGGCCGACGCTGCTCTTCGCCACCTCTGTCGACCACGCCAAATACCTGGCGGCCATGCTCAACGACCAAGGTGTCACGTCCGCCGCCGTGGACTCCACGACCAGCGCACAAGACCGTCGAAACCGCATCGAGAACTTCCGAGGCGGCCGCATTCGAGTCCTCACCAACTACGGTGTCCTCACTCAGGGTTTCGACGCTCCTGCCACGCGTGCCGTGGTCGTGGCACGACCGGTCTACAGCACCAACGTGTACCAGCAGATGATCGGTCGCGGACTGCGCGGGCCACTGAACGGTGGCAAGAAGAGCTGCCTGATCCTCAACGTGAGCGACAACATCGCCAACTTCGACACGCAACTCGCCTTCAACCAGTTCGAGCACCTCTGGAGCCGGAAGTGACCGACGCCTACCAGGACAGTCCCCCGCTCACCGAAGAGCAACTGGCCGTGGTCGAGCAACCCTGGGACGCTCGTGTACTGGTCACCGCTGGCGCCGGTGCCGGAAAGACCCACACTCTGGTGCGTCGACTCGACGCGCTCTGCGGTCACGAGGACCCAGAGCAGGCACTGGAGGCCGCGGAGATCCTCGTGCTGACCTTCTCCCGGGCCGCCGCCCGGGAGTTGCGCGAGCGCATCTCCCGGCACGGAGAACGAGCCCATCGGGTGCGCGCCCGTACGTTCGACGCATGGGCCTACGAGGTGCTCCGCCAGGCTCGTCCGGACGACGAGTGGGGAACGGTCGGCTTCGACGAGCGGATCGCCGGCGCGGCCCGCGCCATCGAGCAGGGCGCACTGGAGATCGGCGACGCGGTCCCGCCGGCCCATGTCGTGATCGACGAGGTGCAGGATCTCCTGGGTGGACGCCGCGAGCTCGTGGAGACGCTTCTCGATCGTTACCAGGACAGCTGCGGCTTCACCCTCGTCGGGGACGCCGCCCAGTCCGTGTACGGCTTCCAGATCGATGACCTGAGTGAACGTGCTGACGAGACCGGCCGCTTCCTGGACTGGCTGCGATGCTCATACCCCGACGACCTGGTGGAGCTGCACCTCACCCAGAACTTCCGGGCCGCCACCGTCGAGGCCCGGGTCGCCCTGCCGCTCGGCCCACGCCTCCAAGAGCTGGGCGATCCGGACGAGGCCGGAACGCTTTACGCCGAACTGCGCGATCTCCTCCTGGATCCGGCGAACGCGATGGGGGGCCTGGAGGACGAGTTCACCCTCGACGGTCTGCGGGGCCTCTCCGACACATGCGCCATCCTCACCCGTGACAACCAGCAGGCCCTCGTTGTCTCCGACCTGCTGCACGCGCACGGCATCGACCACCGGCTGCGCCGCCCGTTGGAACAGCGTCCGGTGCCGTACTGGGTCGCCGAGCTGCTGCGCCGCACGGAGGCGAACGCCCTCGCCGAGGAACGGTTCCGTGCGCTCCTCGCGGGCATCCCGCTCCCGTACGAGCCCGACGCCACGGCTCTGTGGGCAGTGCTGCATCGGGCCGCGCGCGGAGCGGGACGCGGCGTGCTGGACCTGGATCGGTTGCGCCGGGTGGTCGGCCGGGGCGGATTCCCCGACGAGGCGGCCGACCCGGAGACGTCCGACGTCGTCGTCTCGACGGTGCACCGGGCCAAGGGCCTGGAGTTCGACCGGGCGATCGTCCTGACGCCACCTGCCCTCGCCGAACTCCGCAAGCGATATCGTGATGAACTGGACCTTCCGGGCGAGGCGCGCGCCCTGTACGTGGCGATGACGCGGGCCCGTCAGGACCTGTACCACGCGTCCCCTCCCGAACTGCCGCTGTTCAGAAGGGCCGGAGGCCGGCACCGTGGCCGTCGCTACCTCGGGTCGTGGCGGTCGTACGACAGGTACGGGATCGTCGCCGAGTCGGGTGACGTGAGTCGGGACGATCCGCCCGGCCGGGAGACGGACGCCGTCGCCACTCAGGCGTACCTGTTGGACCAGGTCCGTCCCGGTCAGGAGGTGTTTTTGCGCAGGCGTCACGGTCTGCCCATGGGGGAGGCGGAGAGCCCGCCGTACGCCCTGGTGCACGAAGGACGTGAGATCGGCGAGGCCTCGCAGAGGTTTCGCGAGGAGCTGTTCCAGGTGCAGAAGGTGAACCGCTCCTGGGAGCCTTGGTGGCCCGACGAGATCCACGGCCTGCGGATCGACACCCTGGAGACCGTGACCGGCAGCACCGCTGCCGGTGCCAACGCCGGTCTCGGGGAGCGAGGCGTGTGGATCGTCCCGCGGATCACCGGCATCGGCCGTTACCGGAGAGCCGCGAACAACGAGGAGCAGCGCGCATGACACAGGTGGCAGGCCGGCACTCCGAGCACTACCGGGTCCGGGACGAGGAGCTTCTTGCGGGGCTCCGCCGTGAGCTCCTGGGCCCTGCCGAGGACTCCGCGTCGGACGACCGCGACGAGATCCTCACCCAGGATGCACCGATCGACCGCTATCTGACCGGCGTGCTGTATCCGCGTGCCGCGGACAGGAACACGAAGGAGCAGCAGAACGACGACGCCGACGGACAGCAAGGCTTGGATGCCCCCCCTGTGCTCGCCCGGGAGGACTCCGAGGAGTCCGGCACCGCGCAGGAGGTCGGGGCCTCGGGGGACAGGCGTCCCTCCTCGATGGGTCTCACCTTCGCAGTCCGCCCGGCCGTAAGCGGTTCCATCGTGGTCTCGGCCCGTGCGGCCCTCTACGAGCCCACAGACGCCGCCGGCAAGCGGGTTCCTGCCCGCCGTGCCGAGGCTCGTACCACCGCCGACCAGCGGGAACAGTGGCGGCGCAAGGAAATCGATCTCGCGGATCAGACCATCGACGTGACCCGTCCGAATCCCCGGACGAGGATCACGCTGGCCCCGGAAGCCGCGCTGCACGTCAACGTGCGGCGCCCGGACCGGGCCAACGGCACGGTCACGATCACGGTCACGTTGATCAACACCCAGAAGGTCGGGGAGCGGGACCTCCAGGACGCCTTCGCCCTGTTCCAGTGCGGCCTGTCGGTCCGGGCCGCCGACGGCACCGCCGCGTTCGTCGAGCGTCCCGCCCCGGCCGCCGAACACGACCCGGAGATCGCCACGAGTCGGTTGCTGAACCGCCACGCCCCGACTTTCGCGGTCGGCCACGGCTGCGCCGCCGAGTGGGACTGGACTCCGCAGCCGATCGGTATGACCGAGGTCGAAACGCCCGCCGTCCCTGAGGTGCGGACCCAGTTCGTGCCCTCCGTGGAGGTACTGCTCACCGACTCCAACCCCGAGATCGACAGCTCGGCGCTGTCCATGCTGGGGCTGGCCGAGCGGTCGGACACGGAGGTCCTGGCGGCTCTGGAAGGGCTTGCGACGGGGTACGAGCACTGGATCGACCGCAAGACGGCCGAGGCCGACGCTCTGGGCGGCGGCCCGCATGAGAAGCCCGCGCGGGAGCAGGTGACGGCCTGCCGCGAGGCGGTCGACCGCATGCGTGAGGGTATCGAGCTACTACGGGCCAAGGCCGATCTGATGAAAGCATTCCGACTCGCCAATCGGGCCATGGCCGACCAACGCGCCCGCAGTGCCTGGGTGAAGGGCGGACGCGTCGGCGCCCCCGACCCGGCCACCGGTCGCTGGCGACCGTTCCAGATCGCCTTCGTGGTCCTGTGCCTCGCCGGCATCGACGACCCCGAACATCGAGACCGGCAACTCTCCGACCTACTGTGGTTCCCGACCGGTGGTGGCAAGACGGAGGCCTACCTCGGTCTGATCGCCCTCACGTCCTTCCTGCGCCGTATCCGCAAGGGTGCGGACGGCGGCGGTGTCACCGTTCTCATGCGGTACACACTGCGGCTGCTCACCCTCCAGCAGTTCGAGCGCGCGGCGATCCTCCTCTGTGTCATGGAGCACATGCGGCGTCATACACCCGAATTGGGCCGTGAGGAGTTCTCCGTCGGCATGTGGGTGGGACGATCGGCCACCCCCAACACGCTGGCCGTGGCAGGCCTGAAGCTCGACGAGCTCCGGAGGAGTCTCGACAAGAGCCTGGCCACCGAGAATCCCGTCCAGTTGCACGCCTGTCCCTGGTGCGGGACCCGTCTCGACGCACGGAACTACGAGGTCGACGCGGACGCCAAGCGGATGCGTGTCCGCTGCCCGGGCGCCGGCTGCAACTTCGCCGATGGCCTGCCCGTCCACCTGGTCGACGAGGCGGTGTACGACGCGCGGCCGACCCTGGTGATCGCCACCGTCGACAAGTTCGCGTCGATGCCCTGGCGTCCCGCGACCTCTGCCCTCTTCAACCGCGACGACGACCCGGACGGGGGCAACCCTCCCCCGGAATTGATCGTCCAGGACGAGCTCCACTTGATCTCCGGTCCGTTGGGCACCCTCACCGGCCTCTACGAGACCGCCGTCGACGCACTCGCCGATCGGCCCAAGGTGATCGCCTCCACGGCAACCATCCGTCGCGCCGCCGATCAAGGACGCCACCTCTTCGCCCGCGATGTTCGGCAGTTCCCTCCCGCCGGACTGGATGCCCGCGACTCGTGGTTCGCGGTGGAGACACCGCGCGAGGAGAAGGCGAGCCGCCGCTACGTCGGCCTTCTGGCCCCCGGCACCAGCCAGTCCACCCTCCTGATCCGCACGTATGCCACCTTGCTGCACCGGGCCGAGCAGGCGAAGACCGAGGACGAGGTCCGCGACGCGTACTGGAGTCTCGTGGGCTACTTCAACAGCCTCCGGGTGCTTTCGGCGGCCGAACTCCAGGTCCATGACGACGTGGTGGCCTACCTGGAGCTGCTGGCCGAGCGCGAGGGAGTGGCTGCCCGGTCGGTCACCAACTACTCCGAGCTGACGAGCCGTATCGACGCCAGCGAGATCCCCACCCGCCTCAAGAGCATCGAGAAGCGGTTGCCCGATGACGACACCGTGGACGTTCTCCTGGCCACAAACATGATCGCGGTCGGCGTGGACGTGGACCGCCTCGGCCTCATGGCCGTGATGGGCCAACCGCAGACGACGGCCGAGTACATCCAGGCCACCAGCCGGGTCGGCCGTGCGCACCCCGGCCTGGTCGCGGTCATGCTGAACTCGACACGTTCCCGCGATCGTTCCCACTACGAGAGTTTTCAGCATTTCCACTCGGCCCTGTACCGCGAGGTCGAGTCCACGTCCGTCACCCCGTTCTCCGCACGGGCCCGCGACCGGGGCCTGCACGCGGTGATCGTCGCCCTCGCCCGCATCATGATCCCCGCCGCCCGCCCCAACGAGGGCGCCGGCCGGGTCGAGTCCTACGAAGACGTGATCCGGGGGCGCATCAAATCGATCCTCCTGAAGCGCGTCAAGGCTGTCGCCTCGGAGGAGACCGACGACGTGTCCCGGGCCTTCGACGAGTTCGTCGAGTGGTGGTGTGCCGAGGCCGACATCCACAACGGTCTGCTGTTCGAGCCTCAGCGGGGCAGTCGTACCCCTTCGCTTCTGAAGGCGTACGACGACGAGTCCCAGGACGCCGAGGCATGGGCCACATTGTGGAGCCTGCGCGACGTCGACGCCGAGACCGCCCTGTTCATGGAGGGAACCCGATGACCCCGTCCCCCGCTCGCCGTCGCCGGACCGGCACGAACGGAGCCGCCCCCACTCACAACCTGCCGCGACGTGGTGCGGTCCGCCGTGCCCAGACGATCACCACGTACGGGGTCGGCTCCCTCATCGCCGTCGACCACGAGTCCTTCATCGTCTCGGGCCTCGACGAGGCCGAGCGGAGCTGGAGCCGTGACGAGTCCCCGCGCATCCACGAACGGCGCTTGGCCCGGGTACTCGGCGTCGACTACTTCCGGCTGCCACCCGCTTCCGACGACACCAGCAAGGATGGCCTCCGCGTCCGACGATTCCCTCTGATGCACTCCTGCCCCGAGTGCAACGACCTGCAACGGCACCGCGACTTCAATCCGCCTGCCGGGAGAAGTGTCTGCGGCACCTGCGAGGTCGACCTGGTGCCCTCCCGTTTCGTCGTCGCCTGCGAGGCCGGACACATCGGCGAGTTTCCGTACTGGCAGTGGGTGCACCGTTCCGCGGACCGCGATGCCACCACTGCGGGACGATGCGGAGGGAAGCTCAAGATGCGCACGACCGGGCACACTTCATCGCTCCGCTCCATTCTCGTCTCCTGCACCTGCGGGACGGCTCCGGAGGTCTCGATGGAGGGCTCCTTCCGCAGGCGTGCGCTCAAGGACCTGGGTCTCACGTGCCGAGGCACCCGCCCGTGGCTCGGCGCCTCCGCTGTCGCTCAGGAGTGCGGGCTCCCCCTGCGTACATTGCAGCGTGGTTCGTCGGCGGTGTGGCAGCCGGTGCTGAAGTCGGCGCTCTCCATCCCGCCCTGGAGCGACGGCCGCACTGATCCACTCGCCGAGCACTGGGACGCGCTCCGCGAGTACGACGAGCGCGAGCACGTGGCGATCTACCTCAGGGGCGTGTTCAAAGGGGAGTGCCCGGTACCGCTGGACGAAGTGATGGCGCTCCTCGACGCCGAGCGCGAGGAGGACCCCGACGGCGAGTCCTCCCCCGTCCCCGACCACCGCTACCGAGCCCTGCGCAACAAGGAGTACGAGCGACTCCGTGCGGGCAACGAGGAGAGCGAGCACTCCCGCGACGAGCAGTTCGTCTGTGAGCGACCGCTGGGCGACCAGAGCGTGCTCGCCCCTCTCGGCGTCGCGGGACCGATGCTGGTCAAGAAGCTTCGCGAGGTGCGCGCCCTGAAGGCGTTCACTCGGCTCGTCAACGCCGAGTCGACGACCGACTCAACCGAGGTGCCACTGTCGGAACGTCCCCTGCGCTGGCTCCCGGCCATGGAGGTGAGGGGCGAGGGAGTCTTCCTCCGGTTGGACGAGGACCGACTGAACGCATGGGAAAAGAGTGTGGCGGTGACAGCCCGGGTCGAGCGGATGCGTACGGCCCACCAGCGGGTGCTCGAGCAGCGGGCCGATGACCCGAGCAGGGTCGTGCCCTCCCCCGCGACCCCTCGCATGGTGCTGCTGCACACGCTGGCCCATGCCCTGATCAACGAGTGGAGTCTGGACGCGGGTTACCCGGCCGCGGCCCTGCGCGAACGCCTCTATGCCGCCGACGAGATGGCCGGGACACTCATCTACACGGCGACCAGCGGCTCGGCGGGCAGTCTGGGTGGTCTCGTCGCCCAAGGCGAACCGGAGACCCTCGCTCGTGCGGTGCGTTCGGCCGTCCGCCGCGCCGAGTGGTGCTCCTCGGACCCGCTCTGCATGGAGAGCGAGGCGTCCGGCGCCGGCGGCATCAACCTGGCGGCCTGCCACGCCTGTGTGATGCTGCCGGAGACGAGCTGCGAGCACAACAACATCCTGCTCGACCGTGCCCTGCTCGTCGGTACCCCCGACGACCCTCGACTCGGCTACTTCGAGGACGTCGTCCAGGGACAGTGACATCGAAGCAATCGCGGGGCGCCGACGGTGATCCGACACCTGCCGCTCTCCCGGACAGTGGGGAGTGCGGCGCGGCCGCAGCTCTCGTGACCGACCGCGCCAAGAGGCTCGGCGCGAACGCCGGGCGCGTTGGGCGACAAGTACTGGGTGAGACTGTCGTCCGACTGTCGGAGACGGAGATCTGTGGAATCGGAACAGGACGGGCACGACCGCGACGGTGATGCCCAGTTGTCCTCGGCCGCCGATGATCCCGCGGCGTTCGCGCCGTTGGTCGAGAGGCATTCGGCGGCGCTGCACGGCTACTTCGTGCGGCGGGCGCCCGGGGCCGCGGATGATCTGCTGGCCGAGGCGTGGTTGCAGGCGTTCGCGTCCCGGCGGACGTTCGACGCCTCTCGCGGGTCCGCGCGGGGCTGGTTGTTCGGGGTGGCACGCAACGTCCTCGCGAGCCATGTGCGGCGTGCGGCGCGGCCGGAGGCCCTGCAAGGTGGGCAGGTCGTCGACCCCTGGCAGGCGGTCGACCAGCGGCTGGACGCGGCCGCCCTCGCGCCCGCGCTGCGCAGTGCGCTCGCCGAACTGCCCCCGGAGGAGCGGGAGCTGGTGCTCCTCGTCAGCTGGGAGCAGCTGACGCCGGCCGAGGCGGCCGCCGCCGTGGGCATCCCCGCCGGGACGGCGCGCTCTCGGCTGCACCGGGCGCGGGGGCGGTTGCGCGAGCGGCTCGCTACGACCCGGCCCGCGGGGCGGGGCCTGGGCGTGGCGGGAGACCTGGCATGAGTACGTACGACGTCGAGGAGACGGGCATGAGCGAGCAGCAGGCACTGATGGACTTTCCCGGCGCCGAGGCGCTGCGGGCGGCGGGCCGGGTCGAGGCTCCGTCGGCGGACGCGCTGGCCCGGGCGATGGCAGCGGTCGAGGGGGCCGCGCGGCGGGAGGTGCGGGAAGGCGTTGTGGTGGCGCCCTTGCGTAAGCGCCGTCGCCTTCTCTCCGTGATCGCGTTGGCGGCCGTTGCGGCCGGTGTCGCCGTGGCGGGCGTGAACCTGCGGGCGGGTGACCAGCACGGGACGGCTCGGGCGCAGTCCGCGTCGGTCTTCCTGAACAACGTCGCCGAGGTCGCCGCCACGCAACCGGCCGGCTCGGGCAGGTACTGGAAGACCCGCACCGATTCCATGGGCGCGTACATCTCCCGGTCCATGGACGTCACTTACACCTCCGCCTCCGGCAAGCCCTTCCGCAAGTCGCACTTTCCGGGGTGGCGGCTCGGGTCGAGGACGTACGACTGGAACGGCCTGGACGCGCTGACCACGGACCCGGACCAGCTGCTGCGCAGGATCGAGAACACCACCAAGGCGTCCGCCGACGAGGACGAGGACGCGGCGACGCTCGGTTTCGTGCAGGCGAGCACCCTCCTCGCCAACGCCCCGGCCGGCCCGCGCCTGCGCAGCGGCGTGTTCAAGGCGCTGGCGGACCTGAGGGGCGTGAGCGTCGTCGGTACCGTCAAGGACAGCATCGGGCGCAGTGGGACGGAGCTGTCCTTCCACGGGGGCGTCGGCACCACCGAGGTGATCATCGACCCGAGGACCAGCAAGCTCCTTGAGCTCATCGAGCCGTGGCGGAGCGAGAAGGACCAGCGCCGGGCGACGTACCTGTCCACCGGGCTGACCGACTCCATCGGCTGACGAGGGACGGCGCGTCACGCTGCCAGGCGGGTGCCTCGGCGCCAGATCGCTCGGGTGTTGAGTGTGTCGGTGATCGTGGTCGTCGGGTCGCCGTCCACCAGGACGAGGTCCGCGCGCAGGCCCTCGGCGACGCGGCCCCGGTCGCCGAGGTGGAAGCGGCGGGCCGTCGTCGCCGTGGCCGCGCGCAGTGCACGGGCCGGGGTGAGGCCTGCCGCCACGAGGTACCGCAGCTCGTGGTGCAGGCTCGCCCCGTGTGCCAGGCCGCCGAAGAACGTCTCGGGCATGGAGACGTCCGTGCCGGCCAGGATGTCGACGCCTGCGGCGTCCAGGGCGCGCACGGTGTCGTACACGTCGTCGAGCTTGCCCTGCGGGTAGCGGCCGTAGCTGGACCGCAGCGTCTCGTCCCACTTGCTGTCGAGGCGCGCGGCGACGCGGGGGTCGTCGGCGAGTTCGCCGGCCGTGATCCCCATCATCGAGGCGTTGAGCGTGACGCAGGGGATGACGAACATGCCCGCGTCCCTGATGAGTTCGATCAGGCCGGGCGTGTGCGGCCGGTCCATGAAGACGTGGGTGACGCCGTCGACGCCGGCCTCCGCCGCCATCCTGGTGGCCTCCGCTGTCAGCGCGTGGGCCACGGTGAGGGCCCCGTACTTCTTGGCCTCCGCCACACCGGCGTTGAGTGTGGCCTGGTCGAGCGACGGCAGTCCCGGGTGCCCCTCCACGCTGCCGTCGTCGATCATGAACTTGATGAAGTCGGAGCCACGGGCGAGTAGTTGCGGGACGAAGGCCGCCGCCTCCTCGGGGGTCGTGGAGAAGGGCATCAGCGGCATCACCGGGGGCAGGTCCCACTTCGGGCGGAAGCCCTCGGGCATCAGCTCGCTCGGGTGGCCGCCGGGCGGTGTGATGGCGAAGCCGGCGGAGCGCACGTCCGCCACGGTGTCGTCGTCGGTGATGGCCCCCCGGTTCTCCCGGGTGTTCATGCCCTGCATCTCCAGCTCGGTCGTCACACCGAACCGCAGGGCGAGCGCCAGGGAGCCGGGCGCGGAGTGGACGTGTGCGTCGATGAGGCCCGGCAGCAGTGTGGCGCCGCCGCCGTCGACGATCTCGCTGCCGTGTGGCGCGTCGCCGCCGACGCGGGCGATCCTGTCGCCGTCGATGACGACGGTCCGCACGCCGAGTGTCTTCTCCCCGTCGAAGACGCGGGCGTTGGTGATCGCGGTGAGTGCCATGGCGGTCCGCCTCGTTTCCTTGCTCTACTGCGTGCTGCCTTGCTGCATAGCCGCATCTCTGCATTTGCATGACTGATGCTATGGAGTTGCGTCGCGGTATGCAAATGTGGGGGTGCGGGCCTAGAATCGGCCGCATGAGCAGTGCGTCCTCCCCCGAGCAGCCCGCCGACGATCTGCTGCTTGACCAGATCGGCCCGGCCCTGTCACGTCTGCGGCGACGCACGCCCGCTTCGAGCAAGGACCTCTCCCGCAACCTCGTGCTCAACGTGATCGCCGACGCGCCGGGCGAGACGACCGTCGGCGGCCTCGCAGCCGAGATGGGCGTCGCCCAGCCGGTGGCGAGCCGGACCGTCGCCGCCTGCATCGACGACGGGCTGCTGCGCCGGGCGGCGTCGCAGTCCGACGGGCGCCGTACCGTGCTCGAACTCACCGAGCACGGCGAGGCCGAACGCGACCGATTCGCCTCCGAGCAGCGCGCGGCGTTCCAGGAGATCACCGCCGCCTGGTCGCCGGAGGAACGGGTGCAGTTCGCGCGCCTGTTGGTCCGGTACGGGGCCGATGCCACCGCGTGGTCCAGGGCGCGGGCCGCGAGCGCGCAGACGTGAGGGAGGGCGCCCCTCTCCAGGGGCGCCCTCCCTCACACTACGTGGCTTCCGTGACGGTGCGTCAGGACGCCGAGCCCGCCTTGCGGCGACGGCCGACGACCAGCGCAATGGCGCCGAGTGCCACCGCGGCCCCGGCCGCCGCGGCGAGCTTCGGCAGGGCCGAGGACGAGCCGGTGTGCGCGAGGGTGCCGGTGGGAGTGGCGACCGGCGTCGTGGAGGCGATCGGGGTGACGGACTTGCCGCCCTGGGGCTTGGTGCCCGCGTTCGGCGACGTGGACGGGCCGGGCTTGGCGGCGCCGCCGTCACCCGTGTCCTTGCCCGCCGCGACGATCTGGAAGGGGTACTCGGTGGGCAGGTTGCCGCCGCAGGAGTCGTCGCTCTGGACGTAGTCGCCGGCGACGAAGGCGAGGCCCTCGCCCGCCGGTGCGTCGGCGTCGATCTTCAGGCGCAGCTTGACGTCGGCGGAGGCGCCGGCCTTCAGCGGGCTGATGGAGCCGGCGTCGCCGCTCGCACCCACGCTCTTCCAGGCCGGGGAGGCGCTGGTGGACCACTGCAGGTGCAGCGCGTCGTCGATGACGTTGCGGCCGGTCTTGTCCGTCGCGTGGAAGTAGAGGTGCGGGACGACCTTGCCGAGCGTCTTGTCCGTGCCGTTGGTGACGTGGACCGCGAAGTCGGTCGTCGAGCCCGCGGTGATCTTGGACGGCAGGCCGGTGATGGCGGTGGTGAGCTTTGACTCGTAGTGGCAGTCCTGGCCGCCCGCCGCGGCCTTGGCGTCGGCGAGCGCCTTGTCGGCGGCCTTCTTGGCCGCGAGGGCCTTCTTTTCGGCCTTCCGCCGCTTGTAGAGCTCCGTGAAGGCCGCGAGGCCGGCGTCATGGCGGGCCTTGGCCGCCTCCGTGGACTTGGCGTCGGCGGCGTCCTTGGCGGCCGCCGCGGCGTTGGCGGCGGCCTCCGCGTCGGAGACGGCCTTCTGTGCGGCCGCCTTCTGCTCGTCCGTGGCATCGGGGGGCAGCGTGTCGAGCGCGGCGTTGGCGTCGGCGAGCGCCTTGTCGGCCTTCGCCTTGGCTGTGGCGGCGTTGTCCGCCGCTTCCTGGGCCTCCCGCGCGGCGACGGTGAGAGGTGCGTCGATGGCGGCGACGGCCTCGACGGCGTCTTCTGCGGCCTTGGTCGCGGTCACGGCGTCGTCGTACGCCTTCTGCGCCTTGGCGGCGGCCTTCTCCAGCTGCTCGATGGTCGGCTTGCCCGACTCCTTCTGGTGCTGCGCCTGCGTGGAGGCGGCCGGCTTGGCGTCGGCGAGCGCGGGGGTGGCGGACAGCAGGACGACGGGTGCGGTCACTGCGGCGGCGACGGTCGTGGCAAGGGTTCGCGAAATCTTCAACGGATTCCTTCACGGGTCCGGAGGCGGGCGGGAAAGTGCTGTGGAAGCCGCTGCGGTAGCACTCACGCAGGGCTTGATTTGGTGATCGTATGACCGGAAACGCCGTTGTCGGAAGCGCGTTAGGAACGTGAAGGGCGCTTCACACCGTCCTCACAGGGTGGGCAATTGCCGCATACGGGGGTGGTTGCCCACCCGCCGCTCGGTACTTTCGTGATGCATATCACTGCCCGGGAACGGGTCCGGAACAGGCCCGGAACGGCCGAAGGCGGGCCGCGCGAACCGTGCCGCGCGGCCCGCCTTCGGCCGTTGCCTCTCGCCGTTCTCAGTCGGCCAGCGCGCCCATCGGGTCCCAGGCCGGGAGGACGATCGGCTCCTGGTCGAGGGCGGCCGCCAGCTCGGGCGGCAGCGCGGAGCGCCTGACCGCGACCTCGAAGACGTGCTCGCCGAACCACGAGTCGTTCATGGTCCAGAAGCCCTTGTCGGCCCGGTCCTCGCCCCAGCTGTTCTCCACCCGCCAGCGGCGCGGGCCGCCGTCCACGACGTCGACGCCGGTGAACAGCATCGCGTGGGTCATCTCCGTGTCGTGGAGCACCAGCCGGTCGGCCTTGTCCAAGGTGAACTCGGTGTCGTAGACGCCCGCGTAGTCGAAGAGCTCGGCATCCCAGACGCCGACGTCCGAGCGCATCATCTTCGCCACGTCGCAGCCGAACCACACCGGCTCGCCGCCGACGATCGCGTCCATCGCCAGCTTCTTGAGCTGCTCGATCCGCCCGTTCAGGTACACCACCGGCGGGGCGTCCACGATGTTGCCGAGGTACTCGACGGTGAAGGTGCGGCCGACCGGGCTCGACTCGCGCGGGTCGTGCACCAGGCAGACGTACTCGTCGAGCGGCAGTCGCACGTACTTGGCCGCGAACTCGGCCGGGGTGAGCCAGCCGTCGCGGTGGAACTCCTTGTCCTTGTCCTCCCACTGCCACAGGAACTTCTGCGGCGGCGTGCCGAGGTGGATGCTGAGCACGCGGTGGATGGCCGCCAGGATGTCGCGCTTGTGCTCCCGCTGCGCCTCGGCACCCTCGGACGCCTGTGCGCGCAGGTCGCGGGCGCCCTGGCGGAGCAGGGTCTCCAGGACGCGGTTCATGGCGCGGGTCGAGGACGAGCTGTCCGTCTCCGGCATGGCCGACTTGGGCACGAGGCCGTGCTTGGCGACGAGCGCCACAAACATGTTCCACTGCCCGCCGTCGCCGATCGGGTCCGTCAGCAGGCGCGCCACCGTGCGGTCGTCCACGTCGCGGCCGGAGGTCTCGATGATGGCCTCGAGGAAGTGGTTGGCCCGCTCGAACTTGTCCCACCAGAGTGTGTAGTTCTGGGAGAACTCGAAGTCCTTCAGGCCCAGTTCCTTCGCCGCGCCGACGCGCAGCAGGTTGAGGCCGGCGAACATCCAGCAGCGGCCGCTCTGCTTCTGGTTGGTGACCTTCCAGTCGTCCAGGTGGTGGGAGACCGAGTGGTCGATGCCGGTGAGGATCCGCCGGTCGAGGGCGACGTCGTCCACCGGGGTCTGGGTGACGGCGTTCTGCATCAGCCGGTTCGCGGGCCGGGCGGCGAAGCCCTTCTCGAAGAGCTCGACCTGGTCCGGCGTCAGGCTGCGGGCCACGGTCGGGCGGGGGTCGTCGTTTCCGTAGCTCACAGCGGTATTCCTCCAGTTCAACGGCGGGCACGGGGGGCAGCTCACCCTCACCGTCGCACGGCTGTTCGGCCTAGTCAACGCAACCGTTCGGGGCGAGCCGGCTCCGGGACGGCGGCCGGGCGGCAGCAGGCTACGTCCTGCGGGCGGCCAGGGACTGTGACTGATTTGAGGCCCGGGTGTGACGTGGGGTTGGCAGGGTGCGCGTGGTGGACAAGTTGAGCGGGTTCGGGTTCAGGTGCCGGGGCTTTCGCGCGTTGCGGGTGGTCGTCGGGGGGCTACTCGTGGGGGCCGCCGTGGTCGCCGGGCTTGTGCGGCCGGTGCCGGCCGGTGCCGCGGACGCGCCGGAGCTCGTTGTGCCCGCCGTGTTCTACGTGCCGCGTGACGCGGACCAGGGCTCCAGTGACTTGCGCGTGCAGGAGAAGTGGGCCGACGGCGATCTCGCGATCACGTTCGACGCGAGCGGCCTCAAGGGCGTCGCCTCCATCCGGACGGGCCTGGATGCCTGCCCCGTCCGCCTGCCCGTCTTTCACTGCTCTGGGCACGGGACGTCCAACCAGGCAGTGGTCATCCAGTCCTTCCACCTCAGCCCGGCGAAGGGCGCCACGGCGGGCGACTCGGGCGTGCTGCGCTACCGGGTGGCCGCGCCCGGCCGTGCGGCCGTCACCGGGCACACCGTCGTCATGGTCGGGAAGCCTGTGCTGGAGGCGAGCGCCCATGCGGACCGGGGTCAGGTGGATCCGGGTGGCCGCGTCGAGGTGTCGCTGACCGTGCACAACAGTGGCGATCTGCCTGCTCGTGGCGTGTCCTTCTTCATGAATCTGCGCCATGGTTTTGTCTTTGGCAGCAGGCATCGCAACTGCCTTTACAAGCGTGGTAGTTCGGCTTGGTGCCGGTTGCCTGCCGGTGACGTGACCATTCCTGCCGGCGGTTCCTACCACCTCAAGACGCCGGAGACAGTGCGGGCCGCCTCCGACGCCATGTACCCGCGCGTCTCCTTCGAGGTGGCCGCCCTCAGCGCCGACTACGTGCCGCCGGACGAGATCGCGCCGCAGTACCACCCCGGCGACGGGCCCGCGATCGGCCTCGTCCCCGGCGGCGGGCAGGACGCGGGCGCCGTGAAGCCGGCCGACGACGACCCGGCTGTGCTCGAAGTGCCCGTGCGCAGCCACAGCGACCTCGTCGCCCTCGCCGGGACCGTCAAGGGGCCCGTCGGCAGCCGTGCCGACGTGCGCGTCGGGGTGCGCAACAACGGGCCCGGTGACCTGCCCGCACCGGTCAAGGTCGAGTTCACGGTGCCCGACGGCACGACCGTCGTGGCCTCCCCGTACGACCCCTACGCCGACGAGGAGGTGTACGACCAGCGGTGCCGCGCCCTCGGCGCGAACGGCAGACCCCTCGCCGAGGCGTCGGTGGGGCAGCCGAGCGCGCGCCGGTACGTGTGCACGGCGCAGAAGGCCGGTGCGGCCGGCACCACGACGTCCTTTCCGTTCACCCTCCGTATCGACGACGACACGGTGCACACGGGTGGGCGCGTTCGGGTCACCGACGGTGATGCCAAGCACCCCAGCCGTGACACCTCGGCCGCCGATGACACCGCTCGGGTCGCCGTCTCGGTGTGGCCGGGTCCGTCCTGGGCGACGCCCGGCCTCTACGAGACGGTGGGCGTCCTCCTCGCGGTGCTCGGCCTCGCGGCGGGGATCCGCCCCTGGCGCCGGCGGCGGCGCGCACGCGTCAGGGCCGCCGCGGTTTCCACCCGGGTTCCACCCGTGGGTTGAAGGACTGCGGGCCGAATCGGCGAATAGTCGAGGCCATGAACACAACGGACTGGCTCGTCGACATCGCACTCCTCCTCATCGTCGTCCTGCAGCTGCGCGGGGAACGGCTCACACGGCGCACGATCCTCCTGCCGCTGGCGATCATCGGCTGGGTCGGCTACCACTACCTGCACGACATTCCCACCGCCGGGAACGACGTCGCGCTGATCGCGACCTTCACCGGCATCGGGATCGCGTTCGGCCTCGCCGGCGGCTTCCTCACCCGCGTCCGCGACATCGGCGGCCACATCCACATCAAGGCGACCTATGCCGCGGCGGCCCTGTGGGTGATCAGCATGGGCTTCCGCCTCGGTTTCGCCGTGTGGACCTCGCACCCGTCCGGCGCCCAGCACGTCGGCGACTTCTCCGTGGCGCACGACATCACCAGCTCCCAGGCGTGGGTCGCGGCCCTCCTCCTGATGGCGCTCAGCGAGGTCGTCGTCCGTATCGGCAC
Source organism: Streptomyces montanisoli (assembly GCF_017813245.1). Taxonomy (GTDB): domain Bacteria; phylum Actinomycetota; class Actinomycetes; order Streptomycetales; family Streptomycetaceae; genus Streptomyces; species Streptomyces montanisoli. Next base: position 17,275 of record NZ_JAGIQL010000001.1, on the reverse strand, counting down.
GATCGTCACCCGGGGCCAGCTGGTCCTCGCACGCGGCAAGAACGCCGATGGTGACGCCGCCGCCGACGCGGCTCGGGTCGCGCCCCGCAACGGCAGCTACGTCTGAGCCGGGAGGCCGTCGGGCCCGGCGGATCCGGGCCCGGACGTGATTCAGTGGTGGACAGGACACACCGGCCGGTGCCCGACGACGGGCACCGGCCGCAGACAGGCAGGACGAGGCGGATGCTGACCAGGCACTGGGCAATCGGCTGGCGCAAGCGGCCCTTCGATCGCGCGCTCATCGGGGCATCGGTGATGGTGGCGTGCGGGGCCGTCTCCGTCATCGCGGCCTCGACCACGACCCTCCGCATCGTCACCGGTGTGCTGATGCTCGTCGCGGAGGCCGGCATGGTGGTGGCCCGCCGGGTCACGCCCGCCTACCTCGGTGCCGCGGCCGCGCTGGTCACCGTCGGTGCGGGACTCGCGATCACGTTGCTCGTGCCGAGCGGGCTCGGCTCCGTGCCGGTGCTCGCCGGGGCGTCCGCGCTGCCGATGTGCCTGCCCGCGGGGCCGGTGCGCAACGCCGGGATCGGGGTGGTCTCGGTCGTGTTCGGTGTCTCGATCGTGGTGGTGTCCGGCAGTCTGGCCGGGCTGCTGGCGGGCGTGGGCGCCTGGTTCATCGCGACCCGCATGGTCGAGCACGCGGCGCTGCAGGCCGAGCGCGACCGTGCCGTCTCGCTCCTCGCCGAGGTGGAGGCGTCACGCCAGGCACTCCAGGAAGCGGCGGCGACGGAGGAACGCACCAGGATCGCGCGGGAGATGCACGACGTGCTCGCGCACAGCCTGGCCGGCCTCTCCGTGCAGTTGCAGGCCATCCGCGCGACCGCCGCGGGCAAGGGCGCTCCCGACTGGCTGGCCGAACCGCTCGACCGCGCCGCAGGGCTCGCCCGCGATGGCGTCCAGGAGGCGCGCGCCGCGGTCGGCGCGCTGCGCACCGCCCACCCTCGCGGTGTGGACGACCTGCGCACCCTCGTCGAGGGCTTCCCCGGCGAGGCGCGGCTGCACGTCAGCGGGCGCCCTGGCCGCGTCGGGCCCGAGACGGGCCACGCCGTGTACCGTGCCGTGCAGGAGGCGATGACCAACGCGGCGCGCTACGCGACCGGGAGCGCCATCGATGTGCGTGTGGTGTGGGACGAGCGGGAGTTGCGGGTCGGTGTGCGGGACGAGGGGCTGCCGACGGGGCGCCGTCCCTCGGGTGTGAAGGGCAGCGGAACGGGTCTGCGCAGCATGACCGAGCGGGTGGAGGCCGTCGGCGGGTCCCTGACCGCGGGCCGCGCGCCGGGTGGCCCCGGCTGGCGGATCGACGTACGGGTCCCGGTGGGCAACGGGCAGGACATGGCGCACGGTTCGGGCTCGCCCCGGCCCGCGGGGCCGCAGGACGCGCCGCCTGCGGTCGGCGCCGAGGGGAGGGCACAGCGGTGACGATCCGGGTGCTGGTCGCCGACGACCAGGCAGTGGTACGCGACGGGCTCGTGATGCTCCTGTCGTCCGCCGACGACATCGAGGTGGTTGGCGAGGCCGGCGACGGGCGCACGGCCGTGCGCCTCGCGACGGACACCCGTCCCGATGTCGCCCTCGTCGACCTGCGGATGCCCGAACTCGACGGCTCCGGCGTCGCGGCCGAGATCGCGGCCTCCGGGCTGCGCGCCCGGGTGCTGATCCTCACCACGTACGCGGACGACGACGCGGTGCTCCCGGCGCTGCGCGCGGGCGCCGTCGGGTACCTGACGAAGGACGCGACGAGCGAGGCGCTGCTGGCAGCGGTGCGTGACGTGGCGGCCGGGCGTACGGTGCTCGACCCGGCGGTGCAGCAGCGGCTCGTCCAACTCGTCGTCGGGGAGCGGGAGTCCGGTGCCGCGCCCGGTGCCGCGGCTACCGCGTCAGCCGCGTCAGCCCCGTCTGCCGCGTCGCCGGCCGCTTCGGCCCAGGCACCGGCTCCGTCCGCGCCGGCGCCGTCCCCGTCCCCGTCATCGCCGGTGATTCCGGACGCGGCCGAGGGGCTCACCCGACGGGAGATCGACGTCGTGCGGCTCGTGGCGCAGGGCCTCAACAACCGTCAGGTGGCACGGGAGATGGTCGTCGGCGAGGCGACGGTCAAGACGCATCTCAACCACGTACTCGCCAAGTTGGTCATGGAGGACCGCGCCGCGCTCATCGCCTGGGCGTGGCGCCACGGGCTGGTCGACTGATCGCGCGGCCCTCCACGTCACTTCTTGGTGTGGACCGGTCCCACCTGGAGGTTCTGGACGGTGGGTCCGACGCACTCCTTCTCGTTCCAGGGGATGTCCGTCGACTCCTTCTGGTTCGGCGGGTAGACGCGCAGGGTCGGCACGGTGGTGAGGTCGCACTTCGCCGCCGAGTAGCCGCTCTGGCCGTTGACGGTGCGCACGTCGGCGTAGGCGTGGGAGTCGGGGATCAGCGTGACGATCGGAACCTTGGCCTCGGTGCGGGAGGCCGCCTTGCCGAGCTGGGTGTCGTGCCCCTTGACGAAGGAGACGCCCGGGTAGCCGGAGAGCGTGCAGGGCGACGAGCCGGTGTTCTGGAACATGAGCTGGAACGTGGTGTGCCCGGCGCCGCTGCTGCGGTTGGTCGCCGTGATCCTCAACTGGCTCGTCTTGCAGGCCGGCTCGGAACCGCCGGACGACGCCCCGCCCGAACCGCCGCCCCCCGGGGTCACCGAGGCCGTGGCGCCGGTGGAGGCGGCACCGCCCGTCGAGTCGCTGCCGGAGGTCGCGGTGGGCGTGGACTCGGGCGCCGAGGGCACGCCGCCGGGCACGGACGCACCGGCGGTCGTGGGCAGGGCGGACGAGGGGGAGGAGGACTGCGCGTCGCCGGATCCGCAGGCCGCGAGCGTGAGCCCCGCGGTGGCGGCCAGCAGGAGGGCCGGGATTCCGCGGCGGACAGCCTTGACGTGCATGGACTTCCTCTTCTCTGTGCTGCGGTGTTGCAGTGTTGCCAATACGCGTTACCCGCCCGGGACGGAACACACGTGGCACATGAACAATCGCCGCGGGACGGGTGAGGTCACGGCGCGGAGCCCGCCGGCACGGCACAGTCACGCGTTCGGCCGAGCGGCGCGGCGCGGGGCGCGGCGGCGTCGTGCTCATCGTACGCGCCGTGCGTCCGGCTGGACGGCGATGTCAGTGGCACCGGCGATACTCCGTGGAGTCGGGGTCACCGGGCTCCGGCACCACGGAGGAGGGCCCCATGGCCGAGGTACTGCTGTTCCACCATGCGCACGGGCTGACGCGGGGCGTCCACGCGTTCGCGGAGACGCTGGAGCGGGCGGGGCATACCGTCCACGTGCCCGACCTGTACGAGGGAAAGGTCTTCGACGACCTCGACGACGGCGTCGCCTACGTGCGGGAGACCGGGTTCGGCACGCTCCTCGAACGAGGGCGCGCGGCAGCCGACGGGCTGCCCGCCGGTCTCGTGTACGCGGGGTTCTCGGCCGGTGTGCTGCCGGCGCAGGCGCTGGCCCAGACCAGGGCGGGGGCGAAGGGCGCGCTGCTGTTCCACTCGTGCATCCCCGTCTCGGAGTTCGGCGAGGCGTGGCCGCCGTCGGTGCCGGTGCGGATCCACAGCATGGACAGCGACTCGTACTTCATGGACGAGGGCGACGTGGAGGCGGCCCGCGAGCTCGTCGCGTCGGCGCCCGACGCCGAGTTGTACCTCTACCCGGGCGACGAGCACCTGTTCGCGGACAGCAGCCTGCGGGCGTACGACGAGAAGGCCGCGGCGCTGCTGACGGAGCGCACGCTCGACTTCCTCGCCGCGCTCGGGTAGCGGCACGCGGGGGTCGGCGCCGCGCTCGGGTAGCGGGCCCGTCAGCCGGGCAGGTGGCGGGCCAGGTACGGGGCCGTGCGGCTGTCGCGGGCGCGTGCCACGTCCCGTGGCGGGCCCGCGGCGACCACGCGTCCGCCCGCGTCGCCCGCGCCCGGGCCCAGGTCGAGGACCCAGTCGGCGCCCGCCACCACCGCCATGTCGTGCTCCACGAGCACCACCGTGTTGCCCGCGTCGACCAGGCCGTGCAGCCGGCGCATCAGCAGCTCGGTGTCCGCGGGGTGCAGGCCTGTGGTGGGTTCGTCGAGCAGGTAGAGCGTGTGGCCCCTGCGCGCCCGCTGCAGCTCGGCGGCGAGCTTGATGCGCTGCGCCTCGCCGCCCGACAGCTCGGTGGCGGGCTGCCCCAGGTGCAGGTAGCCGAGGCCGACGTCCTGGAGGGTGCGCAGCCCGCGTGAGGCGGCGGGCACGTCGGCGAAGAAGTCCGCCGCCGCGTCCACGGACAGGTCGAGCACCTCGGCGATGGTCAGGCCCCGGTAGGTGATCTCCAGCGTCTCCGGGTTGTAGCGGGCGCCGTGGCACGTCGGGCAGGGCGCGTACGTGCCGGGCAGGAAGAGCAGTTCCACGGCGACGAAGCCCTCGCCCTGGCACGTCTCGCAGCGGCCCGACGCCACGTTGAACGAGAACCGGCCGCGCGTGTACCCCCGTGCCCGCGCCGCGTCGGTGGCGGCGAAGACGCCGCGTACCGCGTCGAACAGGCCCGTGTACGTGGCCAGGTTGGAGCGTGGGGTGCGGCCGATGGGCTTCTGGTCGACGCGCACGAGGCGGTCCGCGCCGTCGAGGCCCTCGACGGCGGTCACCATGGGGCCCGCCGTTGCGGTGCCGGGAGCTACCGCCGTCTCGTCGCTGTCGGCGTCATCGTCCCCGGTTCCGGCCCCGGCCCCGGCCTCGTCCCCGTCCGTGCCCGCCGTGTGCAGGTGGGCCGTCACCACGTCGGCGAGTACCTGGCCGACCAGCGTCGACTTGCCCGAGCCCGACACCCCGGTCACCGCGGTGAGGACGCCGAGCGGCACGTCCACGTCGAGGTCCCGCAGGTTGTGCCGGGTGACGCCGCGCAGCCGCAGCCGGCCGGACGGCGTGCGGGGCGTGCGGGGCGTGCGGGACGTGCGCTCAGCGCCGGTGTCCCGGCCCTCGCCGTCCGCCGGGAACAGGTACGGGCGGGTCGCCGAGTCCGCCACCTCCGCCAGGCCAGGCACCGGCCCGCTGTAGAGGACGTGACCGCCGTACCGTCCGGCCCCCGGGCCCACGTCGACGAGCCAGTCCGCGCGGCGCGCCACCTCCATGTCGTGCTCGACGACGAAGAGCGAGTTGCCCCCGGCCCGCAGCCCTTCGAGCACCGCGAGCAGCGGCTCGGTGTCCGCGGGGTGCAGCCCCGCCGACGGTTCGTCGAGGACGTAGACGACGCCGAAGAGGCCCGAGCGCAGCTGCGTCGCGAGCCGCAGCCGTTGCAGCTCGCCCGGCGAGAGGGTGGGGGTGGAGCGGTCCATGCTGAGGTAGCCGAGGCCGAGGCCGGTCAGGACGCCGATACGGGCGACGAGGTCGCGTGCGAGCGCGACCGCGACCTCCGTCGACTCACCCGAGCCGGACGAACCCACCGCCGTCGTCGGCTCGTCGAGTCCGGCGGTCGTCCGCAGCGCATCGGCGAGGTCGTCCAGCGGCATGCCGGTGTAGTGCGCGATGTCGTGCCCGGCGAAGGTGACGGCCAGCGCGTCCTGCCGCAGCCGCCTGCCGTGGCACACGGGGCAGGCGGCGCTCTCCAGGTGGCGCAGCATCCGCCGGCGTGTGGCCGCGCTCTTCGACTCGGAGAACGCGCGCATCACGTAGCGCTCGGCGCTCATGAACTTGCCTTGGTAGGGGCGCTGCACGCGGCCCGCCTCGCGCACCGGGTCGACGGTCACCACCGGCTGCTCGTCGCTGAAGAGGATCCAGTCGCGGTCCTTCTGCGGCAGCTCGCGCCACGGTCGGTCGATGTCGTACCCGAGGGCGGCCACGACGTCGCGCAGGTTCTTGCCCTGCCACGCGCCGGGCCAGGCGGCGATGGCGTGTTCACGGATGGTCAGGGACGGGTCGGGCACGAGGGACCGCTCGGTGACGCGGTGCACCACGCCGAGCCCGTGGCACTCCGGGCAGGCGCCGGTGGCGGTGTTCGGCGAGAAGGCGTCGGAGTCCAGGCGCTCCTTCGCGTCCCGCGGGTAGGTGCCCGCGCGCGAGAACAGCATCCGCAGCAGGTTCGACAGCGTCGTGACGGTGCCGACGGACGAGCGGGAGCCTGGCGTCGAGCGACGCTGCTGGAGCGCCACGGCGGGCGGCAGCCCCGTGATCTCGTCGACGCGCACGGCGCCGACCTGGTGGATCAGCCGGCGTGCGTACGGCGCGACCGACTCGAAGTACCGGCGCTGGGACTCCGCGTACAGCGTGCCGAAGGCGAGCGACGACTTGCCGGAGCCGGAGACGCCGGTGAACACGGTCAGCGCGCCGCGCGGGACGTCCACGTCCACGCCGCGCAGGTTGTGCTGGCGCGCGCCCCTGACCCGTACGAACGGGTCCTCGGGCGCGTGGCCGCCGACGGCACCTGTGTGGCCTGTGCGGCCCGGCTCCATGGCGCTCTCCCCGCGGTTGCTGCTGCGTCCCGTGCCGGCCGCCACTCGTATCTGTCCTGCTGCGGCGGCCGCGCGGCCATTGTCGCGCAGGTGCGGGGCCGCCACCTGCGGGGTAGCCGCCGTACGGAGGTGGCCGTACGGAGGCAGCGGCCGTACGGAGGCAGCGGCCGTGGCGGGGCACGGGCCGGGCAGTAGATCGTTTTATGGTGTTTTGATGTGGATTGCTCCCTGGTGGGTCCGGCTCGCTTCGTTGTCCGCCCCTGTGCTGCTGGTCTGCGGCTGGAGTATCGGCGAGCTGATGATGGACCCCGGCTACGACCCCGTCTCCCAGACCATCAGCATCCTGGCCTCGGACGGCGCGGGCGGGTACTGGGTGATGACGACGGCCGAGTTCGCGCTGGGCGTCTGCTATCTCGCCACGGCCGTCGGGCTGCGCGCCGCCGCGCTCGCCGGGCGGCTCGCCCTGGGGGCGGGCGGCCTGACGGCGCTGGCACTGATCGTGGTCCCCGCGCCGCCGAGCGGGGGTTCGCTACGGCACGGCCTGGTCGCCGCCGTGGGGTTCTCGCTGCTGGCGGTATGGCCGGTGCTCGCGGCGCGCGGCGGGCGTCCGCCGTGGGGCTTCCGGCTGCCGGTGACGGCCACGGTCAGCGTGGCTATGTGGGTATGCGCCGCGTGGTTCTGGTACGAGCTCAAGGACGGCGGCGCGGCGGGCGTGGCCGAGCGCGTCCTGACGTTCGCCCAGTCGCTCTGGCCGCTGCTGGCCGTCGCCTCGTGCCCGCGCCGCCCCGCGCTGAGCGCGCAGCCGGCGCACGGCGTCACGCGCGCGCCCTGAGGCGCCTCATGTTTTCCCCCGGCGCTCCCGACTTCCCCCGCCGCTCCCGTCAGGACGCCGCCCGGGCGTCGGCGGCGGGCCGCAGCACCTGCCCGCACCAGGCGCGGAAGTCCGTCGGCGCGAGCGTGGCGGTCTTCCAGTCGGCGTCGTAGATGCCGTCGTCCTGCGCGGCGAACATCTCGGTCATGTCCTTGACGGTCTGCTCGCCCGCGCCGCGGGAGCGGAGCAGCGACGCGAAGTCATCCATGCTCATGCGGCGGTAGGCGACCGGGCGCCCGAGCTCCCGACCGATCGCCTCGGCCATGGCGTCGGGCGTCAGCCGGTCGGGGCCGAACAGCGGGAGGTTCTCCTGCCCCGTCCAGGACCGGTCGGTGAGAAGGTCCGCGGCGGCCCCCGCGATGTCGCGCGTCGCGATCGTCGCGAGCGGCTGGTCCGGGGCGCACGTCAGGTAGAAGGCGCCCTGCTCGGTGATCGCGTCGAGCTGGCCGAGCAGGTTCTCCATGTAGAAGGGCATGGACAGGGCCCGGTACGCGGCGCCGGACGCGGCCAGTTCGGCGTCCATGGCGAAGGCCGCCGTCAGGACGCCGGCCGGCTTCGTCCAGCCGTGCCCCGCGCTGGAGACCCCGACGACGTGCCCGACGCCGTGACGGGCGACGGCGGCGGCGCCCGCCCGGGCGAAGCCGGCGTAGTGCGCCTCGGCGCTGGGCGCCGCCGGGTTCGGCGGGACGAGCCAGAACAGCGCGTCGGCGCCGGGCAGCGCCTTGTCGAGCACGGCCGGGTCGTCGTGGGCCCCCTCGACGACCGCGACCCGCTCGCGCACCGCGCCGTCCAGACGCGAGGCGTCGCGGACGACGACACGGACGTCCTCGCCCCGGTCGAGCAGCAGACGGACCAGCGCGCCGCCGATCTGTCCTGTGGGTGTGGTGACGACGATCATCGGATCTCCTCCAACGAGAGGCTCAACATGAACCTGAACTCCGGTTCCGAATGTACCCACGCCCTCGGCCCACCGTCAACTACGATTGACCGACCATGGCTGCTCCCGAACGCCCGCTGCGCGCCGACGCCCGGCGCAACCGCGAGTCCGTGCTCGACGCCGCAGGCGAGCTGTTCGCCCAGCGGGGCGACGCCGTGCAGATGGACGAGATCGCCGAGCGCGCCGGCCTCGGCGTCGGCACGCTTTACCGCCACTTCGCCGACAAGCGCGCGCTGCTCGCGGCGATCATCGGCCGCAGATTCGAGGCGATGACGGCCCTCGCGCGCGCGGCCGACGAGGCCGAGGAGCCCTGGGCAGCGTTCGAGACGCTGCTGTACGGCTACCTGGAGGCCGCCCAGGCCGACGCGGCGTTCCGCTTCGCGATCCTCGGCCCCGAGGAGCCCAGCTGGCACGACATCGCCGCGGAGAAGGCGGACTTCTCGGCGATCACGGACCGCATCGTGCGCCGCGCCGTCGCGGCGGGCCGCCTGCGCGAGGACTTCCGCGCGGAGGACTTCGTCCTCGTCACCCGAGGCGCGATGGCGAACATGACGGCCGACGACGCCTGGCGCAGGCACGTCGCGCTCGTACTCGACGGCATCCGCGGCCCCTGCCACTGACCCCGTCTCGCCCACCGTGCTTTGGGAACCTGGCGGCAGCCAGGCGTGGCCAGGACACACGTGCACATTCGTTTCGTGTCCGCTCGGAGGGGTCTCCGGCCGCGCCGTGGGTGGCGCGTGCCGGAACGCGGAGCCCCCGTCACGCCGGCGATCTGCGCACCGCGTCGATCAGCGCCTCCGCGCGGACGTCATCGGAGCCGCTGACAATGTGATTCATCACGTAGCCGAACGCGATCCCGTGGCCCGGATCGGCGAAGGCGAGGGAGCCGCCCCGGCCGTTGTGACCGAAGGCGCTCGGCCCGGTCATGGGGTTGTCCTCGGTGGGCAGCTGGTAGCCGGAGCCGAACCGGCTCGGTGCCATCAGCACCTGGTCCATCCCGGCCGACTGCTCCGTGGCCGCCGACGCGGCGGTCTCCGCGGTGAGCAGGCGGACGCCTTCCACCTCGCCGATCAGCGCCGCGTACATGCGCGCCAGGGCGCGCGCGGTACCGATGCCGTTGGAGGACGGCATTTCCGCGGCCTGGACCTCGGGTGAGTCGAAGTCGATCGCGGCCGGGCGGGTGACCGCGAACGCCCTGTTGCTGAACGAATGCGGGTCGCTCCAGGCGGCGACCTGCTCCCGGAGTTCTTCGGGGACCGACTCGGGAGGCAGAGTGGTCAGATCGACGTCCGGCTTCCGGTACACCATGCGGCTGACCCGGTGGCGTTCGTCCGGCGGCAGGCCGATGAAGAAGTCCAGGCCGAGGGGAGCGGCGATCTCGTCGGAGAAGAAACGGCCCGGCGTGCGGCCGGACACGCGGCGGATCACCTCGCCGACCAGCCAGCCCCAGGTTCGGCCGTGGTATCCGTGTGCGGTGCCGGGAGTCCATACGGGACGCTGCGCGGCCAGCGCGGCTGCCATCGGGTGCCAGGACAACGCTTCGGTGAGCGGGATCGGTTGGTCGAGTGTGACAAGGCCGGCTCGGTGGGAGAGGAGCCAGCGGACCGGGATGTCCGCCTTGCCTCCAGCGGCGAATTCCGGCCAGTACTCGGCCACCGGTGCGTCCAGGTCCAGCAGGCCGCGCTGGGCCAGCATGTGCGCGGCCGTAGCCGTCGCCCCCTTGGTCGCCGAGTAGACGAGCTGGAGAGTGTCCCGCTCCCACGGGCGACCGGTGTCGCGGTCGGCGGTCCCGCCCCACAGGTCCACCACCGGCCGGCCGTCCCGGTACACGCATACCGCGGCGCCGATGTCCCCGTGGCGGACGAAGTTCTCCGCAAACGCCTCGCGCACGGGTTCGAACCCGGCCGCGACTCCACCGCCCATCGCCGTCATGCCGCTCATCGTGGCACTCTGGCCGCCCGCTTCTGGAGGCGGGCTGACTCCCGCCCCACAAGCTGTGCGAGTCAGGACGCGTTGGGCAGGGCCTGAAGCCGCTCGCGGAATTCGCGGACAGCCGGAACGGACCTCTGCGGTTCGAGTCGCTCGGAGAACTCCTTCAGCCGATCCAGCGCCCGCACGGAGCTGACCTTGTTTTCGAGGAGTGCGGCGCCGTGGTTCGCGGCGTCGAGCGCCCCGTCCAGGTCGTGGCCGTCGAGCCGGGCCTCGGCCAGGCGGCTGGTTCGTACGGCCATGTCCCGGGGTGCGGCCTTCTGTACGGAGATCTCCAACAGGGCCGTCGCACGACCCACTTGCCCCGACCGCAGCAGCACCTTGCCCTCGGTCGACCTCAGTTGGGCCTCGCCGAACCAGTCGAGCCATTCGGGGTCTTCCCCATCCGCGTGGTGCTCCCAGAAGGAAGTGGCGCGGTTGAGCGCCGTACCGGCTCGCTGGTGATCCCCGTCGCGGGACAGCGCTTCGGCCTTGTGCAGGTAGAGGAAGGACTGAGTGTAGGGCGACAGCTTACGAGGCGCGTTGTCGATGGCGGTCGAGATGAGGTCGACCCGTTCGGCGGTCCGCCCGGCTTCGGACACGTGGACGCCCATCTCCGCCAGGACGAAGGCGCCGAACGCGTCGTCGCCCGCGGTACGGGCGCTGCGCAGAGCCCCCACGTAGTACCGCTGCCCCGCGGACCGCAACCCGGAGTCATAAGCCATCCAGCCGGTCAGATGCGACACCTGCGCGGCCAGCCCGTACAGGCGAAGGCAGATCTCCTCCGTGTACCGGCCGGCGTTCAGGAGGCTGCTGATCAGCGCGAGGTCTCCGCGCGCCTGTTCCAAGAGCCGAGCCCCGCCGAGCTGGTCGTCGAGTGTACGAAGGGTGGTGATGCGCTGCTCGATCGTGGAGACCATCGTGTCGGTGACACGATCTCCGCCGAGCGCCGAGGCGAAGGCGGGAGGGGCCTCGGCCCAGCTCGCCGCTAGTCCTGTCAGGGCGGCGCCGGTGATGGTGAGGAACCCTCGGCGATCCAGGCGGCCGCTTCCCACCAGGTCATCGAGCGCTTCGACGGTGCCTGCCTCGTTCCAGGGAGCCGTCAGCCCGGTCACCTCCCAGACAGGCAGCCAGCGTGGCCACCCTTCGGCCCGGGCCTGCACGGACGGTATGCGCAGCAAGTCGGCGAGCACGCACTGGGCGTCAGCGTCAGGCTCCTGCCCCTGCTCCCATTTCCACACAGTGGTGCGGTTGGTCGCGAGCGGGATGCCCAGCACCTTCCCGTGGGACTGCATGAGGCGGGCGAACTCCGCTTTGCCCCATCCGCGCGACTGGCGGACGAAAGTCAGCGGATGGACTGCCAACGGCTCACCGGCCACGCCATCACTCCCGTCGTCCCTCACGGTATTGCTCAGACGCTACTTGCTCTGCGCGTGCGAGGAAGGAAGGACTTCCCCAAGAGGAACCCCCTGGAAACGTTCCGGGCTTGGCGGCCCGGACGTTGACTGACTACCAGTCGTCAGCCCCTCGGAGGCGTCCGCCATGCCCGACCTCGTCACTCGATTCGCTCTTGCGGGCACCAAGGAAGTGGTGTCTCCCGCCCGGCGCACGGTCGTGGAAACGGTACAGGCGTGGGTTGTTCGCCTGGACCACGAGACGGCCGACGCGATTCGTCTTGTGGTATCCGAGCTCGTCACCAACGCCGTGGTCCATGGGAAGGGACCCCTCACCATGGAGCTGTGCCACCGGCCGGGCCGCGTGTTCATCGGCGTGCTCGACAGCAACCCTGATGTGCCTGAGCCGGGTTGCCCGGATTCCGAGGCGGAGAGCGGACGTGGTCTCGGCCTGGTCGGCTTCCTCGCCATGCGGTCGGGGTGGGAACCCGTGGGGCACGGCAAGCGCGTATGGGCAGAAATCGCCCTCCCCCAGCCGGCTCCCGCCCCGCCGGACGTCACGAACCTCCGCGATCACGGACTTCCCGCCGGAACCCCGGCCGGGAGAACCGAAAAGGAAGGAGCACGAGGTGGTGCAGAGCACGACGACAACGCCGCCGGCCCCGAGTGGCCTCCTGGTGGCGGTGGAGGAACTGACCGCCGTCCACGACCGGTACGACAGCCTCCGGTCCGACAACCAGGGGAGTTCTGGCGACTCACCCTGGCCGGGCGGTGACGGAAACCTGACCGACATCGAATAGCACCAGGGCGGCGGGGGCCGCCGCCGACTGCAGCGTCGGACCCCGCCGTGTACGCGTCATACGGCCCAACCCATCCCGATCAAGGAGGAATGATGGAACACCAGCTGGTCGGCGCGATCGAGAAGGCGCTGGGGTGGACCGGGGCGGAGAAGCTGGGTAAGGGCTTCGTGCGCGGAAGCCTGGAAGATCCCGAGCTCGCGCCCCGCATCCTGACCCCGAACCGCCTGCTCGACATCGCGATGCGCCGGAGCCTGAACCGCCCGCAGTTCCGGTGCTTCCAGGAGGGCGAGGAGGTCCACCCGGCCGTCTACTGCACCGACAACGTCAGCCCGCGGGGGCAGAGCATCCCCATGGTCGACATGCGCAGTCTCGGCAGGCTGCTTGAGAAGGGGGCGACGCTCATCCTCGACCAGCTGAACGTCTTCGACGCGACGATGGAGGTCGCCTGCCGCGCGCTCCAGTGGTGGTCGCACGAGCGGGTGCAGGTCAACGCGTACCTGACGACGAACGACGCGGAAGGCTTCCCATTGCACTGGGACGACCACGATGTGGTGATCGTCCAGCTCGCCGGCGAGAAGGAGTGGGAGGTACGCGCCACCTCCCGCACGGCGCCCATGTACCGGGACGCCGACCCCAACACCACCCCGGCCGATGAGATCGTCTGGTCCGGCGTGATGAAGACCGGCGACGTCATGCACATCCCTCGCGGTCACTGGCACCAGGCGACCCGGACAAGCAGCGGCACCGGCCGGAGCCTTCACGTGACATTCGGCATCACCAAGCGCACAGGTGCGAGCTGGCTGGCGTGGCTGGCCGACTGGTGCCGTGAGGAGGAGATCTTCCGCCACGACCTGGACCGGCGGGACGGGAGCGGCAGTGAGGCCCTGACCGCAGCCGCTGCGCGACTGATCGGAGAACGCTCCCCGGCCGATTTCCTGGCCGCGCACGAGCAGGCGTCGACGCTGCCCAGGCACGTGCCGTACCTCGGCATCCTCGGGTCACTCGACGCCGTGGTGTGCATCGCCCACTTCCCGCCCCGGCTGCGGGAGAACGGCGAGACCGCACACGTCGTGTCCTCCGGCAAGAAGCTCACCTTCGACGCCAAGGCCGTGCCCGCGCTGCGGCTGCTGCTCAGTGGCCGGCCCGTTCCTCTGGAGCGGGCGGTCGCCGTCGTCGGAACCGAAGCCGCGGAGGTGGCCGAGATCCTGCTGAAGGAGGAGATATGCGCGACGCTGACCCCCGAGTTGTCCTCGGGCTACACCGATCTCGTCACGAGCGCCGTCTCCTGACCGCCGCGCTGGACCACGGCGTCACAGCGATCGACACCAGTACCAACTACCTCGCCTTCCGTTCCCACGAGGTCCTTGCTCGTACCGCTGGTGATCTGCTGCCGAAGTTCACGCTGTCCACGAAGGTGGGCTATTTCTCGGGAGCCGGCGGTGCCGAGCACTCGCTTGCCCCTGGACGGCTGCGCGACGCTGTGGAGCGCGCTGTGCGGAGTTGGGAAGGGAACCGGACCTGGTGTTCCTGCACAATCCCGAGCACTCTCTGCCGACGGGCTCCGCACGCTCCCGGGAGGCTCTGGCCCAGGCATGTGCGGTCCTCGGCCACGCGGTGGAGAAGGGCACATGCGGGGCTTGGGGCATCGCGACCTGGAACCCGGTTCCGCTGCTGCCCCTGGTCGAGACGACGGCGCCGAGACCGTCCGTACTCATGGTGCGCGCCGGCCTGCTGGTTGGCTCCCGCACGCTCGACGCCGCCGAGGCCCTGGCGACGGCGTGGGGCATGGACACGGGATCAGTGCGGGGGATGAGTCCCTTTGGCGGCAGCGCCAGAGCACGCGTATGGGATCGGATCGATCCCCGGGTCTTCCTCCGCAACGGGGACGGGTTCTCCCGCACGCAGGCCGCCTTCCGCGTCGCCTACCGGCTGCCGCACGTCGACAGCATGGCCGTCGGTACGGACGAACCCGCGCACCTGAGGGAGCTGCTCGGCGCTCTGGCCGCGGAACCCGATGAACAGGCAGTCGGCGAGTATCGAAGCCGCCTCCGGGACCGTCCCAGCAGTCAGCCGACCCGAAGCTCCTGAACGATCTCTTCGGCCATCCGACGCGCAGGACCCCGTCGCGGATCTTGCGGATGCGCGTCCGGCCCGAGGATCTTCGAGCACGCGAAGAGTGTCATCAGCTTGCCGTCCCGGCCGGCGAAGTCAGCGCGCCGCTCCCGCCGTACGCGATCGGCCAGAGCCGGGACTGCGAGCGAACACGCCCACAGCGATGCGGAATCAAGCCCGCGCGGCGCGTTGCCCCAGTCCTCCCAGTCGAAGAGGCAGAACACCGGCGCGGTCATGTTGGCCCAATTCAGGTCCGCGTGAGCCGGCACCCACTGCTCAACGGTGGTGTCGAGGTCTCCAGGCCAGACACTGCGAATGGACCGGGTGACAAGGGATTGTGTGATGGTCTCGGTGTCCGGCGTGGCGACGCGGTTCGTGCCATGGGCCGCGAGCGCGTCCAGGGAGGCGTTGAACCGCCACCACCAGTCGTCGGACAGCTCCGGGGCCTCGCTCAGTACGGCGGTGCCGATCGGCTCAGCAGGCAGCAACCCGGTCTCGTCGGCCCGCCACATCACGGAGTCCTCGGCGTCGTGCCAGACGACACATCCTCGCCATGAGGGCTGTGCGACGTCCGTGACGCGAGCGGCCTGCTCGGTGCCGTTCCAACCCTGATCGCCGATCTTGCCGATCTGCCGCCGTTCGATCCGAACCCAGGTGTCGCGGTCCGTCCGCGCCCCCACGGATCGGCGCTTGCGCACCACGGTATTCGGGTCCAGGCACGTCTGCAGCGACCGCTCAACGAACGCAAGTACCTCATCGACCGGCTCGACTCGCAGATCGACCGCACCGCCCGTGGGGACCGAGAGAGACATGGGGGCGACGGTAGCAGCGGGAGAGGCGCCGGGATGAGCAGCGCTCTGGCCGCGGCCCCGTGGGGGCACAGCTCTAGGCCGGGCGGCGCGCCGCGCGGATCGGGGCGCCCGCCCGGTGCAGGCTCGTCAGCGTCTGGGCGTACGAGGCGATCAGGCCGGTCCTCAGGTACGGCACGCCAAGCTCCTCGCAGTAGCGCCGGACGATCGGCTGCGCCCTGCGCAGGTTGGGGGACGGCATGCTCGGGAAGAGGTGGTGCTCGATCTGGTGGTTGAGGCCGCCGAGCACCACGTCCGTGAAGACTCCGCCGCTGACGTTGCGCGACGTGAGCACCTGGCGCCTCAGGAAGTCGGGGCGCTCCTTGCCGCTCAGCATGGGCATGCCCTTGTGGTTGGGCGCGAAGATCGAGCCGAGGTACACGCCGAACAGGCACTGGTGCACGAAGAGGAAGGCGACCGCCTTGCCGGGCGGCAGCACGGCGAACAGTGCCGTGAGGTAGAGCACGAAGTGGGCGATGAGCAGCGTTCCCTCGATCTTCCGCTGCTTCTGCGCGCGGTCCGCGAGCGCGCGCACCCCGGCCACGTGCAGGTTGAAGCCCTCCAGCAGGAGCAGCGGGAAGAACAGGTACGCCTGCGACCTGCCGATCAGGCGTGGCAGCCCGGTGGCGCGCTCCGCCTGCCCCCTGCTCCACACCAGGATGTCGGGGGCGACGTCCGGGTCGAGTTCCTCGTGGTTGGGGTTGGCGTGGTGGCGGGAGTGCTTGTCCTGCCACCAGCCGTACCCCATGCCGATGCCGAGGTTCCCGATGATGCGGCCGGTCAGCACGCTCGCCCTGGCCAGCCGGAACACCTGCCGGTGCGCGACGTCGTGGGCGAGCAGCGCGACCTGGCCGAAGACGACGGCGAGGAGGGCCGCCACCGCCAGGGTCCACCAGCTGTCGCCCACCACGGTGAAGCCGACCCAGGTGGCCGCGTACACGAGGACCACCACTGCGATGCGCATCCCGTAGTAGACGGGCCTGCGGCGCATGAGCCCGGCGTCCTTGATCCGGGCGGAAAGGCGCGCGAAGTCGCTGCCGCCCTCCGGCCGCTGCGGACGGCCTCCCGGCCGCGCGGAGGCGCCCGCGGACCGGCCGGGGGCGGTGTGCGTGTCGGTGGCCGCCACGGCGGCGGACGACGGTTGCGAATTCATTGCGTGATCCCTCCCGGGCGGGTCCGCCCGTGGGGTGGCTCTGGAGTCGGCATGGGCGCGGCCGCGGGGCTCCGGGCGGCGAGTCGTGCGCGTCTGAGCTGACGGGACGACCGTAGACGTCTCCCCCGGGTACCCATCGCCGTCTCGGTCAGGCCAGGAAATCACCCGGGGGCGTCGGCTCGGGCGCGGGCGCCGCGGGGGCCGGCGCGCAGGTGAAGCCCAGGCGGACGAGCGCCCTGCGCACCTCCTCGCCGGTGAAGTCCCTGCGGTCCTGCTTCGTGATGAGTGCTCCCACCTGCTTGACCGGGTAGAGCTTCCTGCCGATCTGCGCGCACATCCCGGTGGCGGGCTCCGGCTTGGCGCCCTTGACCATCTGCTCCACTTCGCTCTTGGTCAGGTCGAAGGGGAATCGGGCGATCACACAACGCATGGGGTCCTCACCAAAGGGTCGATGGCGTTCGAAAGGGCGTCGGGCCGCCGTGGCGGCCGTTCGTACGGGCCGTGCGGTCAGCCGCGTTCCGTGCGGCGCCGGCGGCGGTCCGGGGCGCCTGTGGTGTCCTTCGCCTGCCCGTCCGCCGGGCGGTGCGCCGCGCGGCGCGAGCGCGGGTTCGGAGGAGCTCGCGCTCGAGCTCTGGCTGCCGTAGTTTCTGGATTGCGGTCTTCTGTCTGAAAAAGGGGGGGGGGGGGGGGGGGGGGGGGGGGGGGGGGGGGGG